>CAKUEI010000070.1 GCA_934646175.1 uncultured Oscillospiraceae bacterium | reverse complement strand
CATCAGGTAAAGGTGAACCAGTACAGCAAAACATCATCCTGACCAAAGGGGCGGCCGCCCGGCCGCCCCTTTTTCTTTTGGAGGTATCATCATGTCCCACAAGCTGGAACTTCTCGCCCCCGCAGGCGATCGGGAGCGCCTGAACATGGCCGTGGCCTACGGCGCGGACGCCGTCTATCTGGCGGGAAACGCCTTCGGGATGCGTGCCTTCGCCGGGAATTTCGACCATGATGGCCTGCGGGATGCCGTTTCCTTCTGCAAAAGCCATCAGGTGGCCGTCCATGTGACATGCAACACCCTGCCCCGCAACGGGGAGATCGACGCGCTGCCCGATTACCTCGCCTTTTTACAGGAGATCGGCATCACCGCGCTGATCGTGGCCGATGTGGGCGTCCTGGCGCTGGCAAAGCGCTATGCGCCCAAGGTGCAGGTACATATCAGTACCCAGGCCAGCATCGTAAACTATCAGGCGGCCCGGGCGTGGCACGATCTGGGCGCTTCCCGCGTGATTCTGGCCCGGGAGCTTTCCCTCGATGAAATTGCGGAGATCCGCGCCAAGACCCCCGCGGAGCTGGAGCTGGAAGCCTTCGCCCACGGCGCCATGTGCGTCAGCTACTCCGGCCGCTGCGTCATCTCCAATTACATGACCGGCCGGGACGCCAACCGCGGTGCCTGCGCCCAGCCCTGCCGCTATTCTTACGCTCTCATGGAGGAAAAGCGCCCCGGCGAATTTTTCCCCGTGGTGGAAGAGGACGGCGGCACTTACCTCTTCAATTCCAAGGACATGTGCATGATCGACCACGTGAAAGAGCTGATGGATGCCGGCCTTGACTCCATCAAGCTGGAGGGGCGGGCCAAATCCGCCTACTATACCGCCATCGTCACCAGTGCCTACCGCCACGCCATCGACGCCGCGAAAAACGGCATGGCGCTGGAGCCGATCTGGCGCAACGAGGTGGAGAAGATCAGTCATCGGCCCTACTCCACCGGGTTTTACTTCGGTCAGCCCGGGCAGTTCACCGGTCACTCCCGTTATCAGCGGGACTGGCAGGTGGTCGCGGTGGTGGAGCACTGCGCAACGGATGGCACCGCCGTGCTCAGCCTGCGCAACAAGTTCGCCTCCGGAGATACGCTGGAGCTGGTGGGGCCAAACCTCACCCCCGTCTCCTTCCGGGCGGGACAGCTGCTGGACGGCGACGGCTTCCCCGTGTCCGAAATGCGAAAGCCCCAGTCCAAGTTCACCATGCATCTTCCGGTGCAGGCCCCGCCCCTTTCCCTGCTGCGGCGGGAGGCATAAAAAGAACCCCGTGCAAAGTCTATGCTTTGCACGGAGTCTTTCACAGATTCAAAAGGTGAAGCAGCGTCTTCTTCTCATTGTCCTCTGGATGAAGCATTACATGCTCGGTCAGCTTTCGCTGGGCCGCGCTGATCTCCGGGCCGCGGAGGCCCAGCGCATAAAGCTCCCCGCCGGTGATGGTAAGCGCATGCAGTACTTCGTCCTCCGGATGGAGGATGCCCCGACGCAAGGTGCGTTCCATGGGCAGGGTGTCCGCCGGAAAGCCTGTGATCTGACAGAAGGCACGCCAGCGGTGAATGGGGTCGGCGGGGACCTCCTTCAGCTTTTTCCAGTCCGCCGCAGCGTTCCCGCCGCCCCAGGGGCGCAGGGCCCCGCACCGCAGCAGCAGCTCCGCCCGCTCGGGGGAATTGGACAGCAGCAGCTTCTGCATCTCCGCCTTCACCCGCTCGCCGGAAAGGCATTTTGTCCGCTCCGCGCACAGGAAAATGGCGTTCTGCGTTTCCGGCTCGATGGCAAAATCCAGCTGGGCTGAAAACCGCACCGCGCGGAAAATGCGCAGACTGTCCTCCTCAAACCGACGCACCGGGTCGCCCACGCAGCGAATTCGCTTCTCCTTCAGGTCCCGCTGCCCGCCGAACCGGTCCACCAGTGTTCCGTCCAGCGGACGAAGGGCCATGGCATTCACCGTAAAATCTCGCCGGGCCAGGTCCTCCTGCAGCGTGGTGCCGAAGCGCACCGCGTCCGGATGCCGCCCGTCGGAATAGCCCGTCTCTGCCCGGAAGGTGGTCACCTCCACCGGAACGCCATCTAAAATCACCGTGATGGTGCCGTGCGCTATCCCTGTAGGCACCGTGTGGGCAAACAGCGCCATAGTCTCCTCCGGCAGGGCGGCTGTCGTCACATCCCAGTCCTGCGGCGTGCGACCCATCAACAGGTCGCGCACTGCGCCCCCCACCAGATAGGCCGGCTTCCCGGCCCCCTCCAGCACCCGGCAGACCGTTTCCGCCACACCAAACCACAGATTCCCCTGCATGTTCTTCCCCCCTCCCGTATAAGGGCACTCAGAATCGGATATCCTTTTGCAAAAAGGCTTGCCAGTCTTTTTGAACTGCATTATAATAATATGATCCCATTCATAGAATGCGTCATCTCTTATTATAAACTTGAACAAAGGGTGTGTAAACTCCCATGGCAAAGAACGAGATCCACAATTATCTCCGCCCCGGCTATCACGCGCATCTCATCGGCATCGGCGGCGTATCCATGGCCCCTCTGGCCGAAGTCCTTCACGGGAAGGGCATGGTCATCACCGGCTCCGACGCCCACGAAAGCCACGTCATTGAGCATCTGCGTTCCCTGGGCATTTCCATCGCTATCGGGCACCATGCGGAAAACGTGCAGGGGGCCGACCTCATCATCCGCACCGCCGCCGTGCATGATGATAACCCCGAAATTGCCGCCGCCCGCGCCGCCGGGATCCCGGTCTTTGAGCGGGCACAGGCGTGGGGCGCCATCATGCGGCACTATCAGAACGCCGTCTGCATCGCAGGCACCCACGGCAAGACCACAACGACCTCCATGTCCACCTGCATCGCCCTGGCTGCACAGGCGGACCCTACGGTCATGATTGGCGGCACCCTCCCCGTTCTGGGTGCCAACCACCGGGTGGGCCACGGGGACACCATCATTCTGGAATCCTGCGAATACTGCAATTCCTTCCTGTCCTTCTTCCCCACGCTGGCCGTGATTCTGAATGTGGAGGCTGACCATCTGGACTTTTTCCACGACCTTGCCGACATTCAGCACTCCTTCCGCACCTTTGCGGAGTTGGTCCCCAAGGAAACCGGTCTGGTCATCGCCAACTGGGATGACCCCAGCGTGCGCAAGACGCTGGAGGGGATCGACCGCAAGGTGCTCACCTTCGGATTGGATGAGGGCGACCTTCATGTGGCAAATCTCACCTGGAACAAGGGGCTTCCCACCTTCGACATCATGGCCGAAGGCAAGCGCTACGCCCATGTGGCTCTGCGGGTCCCCGGCATCCACAACGTAAAGGACGCACTGGCGGCATCTGCCGCGGCCTACGCCCTCCGCTTCCCCGGCAGCGCGGTGGAACGCGGACTGGATGACTTCCGCGGCGCGGGCCGCCGCTTCGAACACAAGGGCAGCTATCACGGGGCCGAGGTGTACGACGATTATGCCCACCACCCCGCCGAGCTGAAAGCCCTGCTGGATGCCGCCCAGACTTTGGGGTACGAGCGGATCATCTGCGCCTTCCAGCCCCACACCTACAGCCGCACAAAGGCGCTGTTTGACGATTTCGTACAGGTGTTGAAGCAGCCGGACCTCACCCTTCTGGCGGAGATTTTTGCCGCCCGTGAGGATAATACCATCGGAATCTCCTCCCGCGACCTGCAGCAGCAGGTGCCCGGTTCCCGCTATTTCGCCACGCTCCCCGAGCTGACGGAGTACCTGAAAGAGATCGCCCGGCCCGGCGACCTCATCCTGACCGTGGGCGCAGGCGACATCTACACCGTGGGAGAGACCCTCGTCTCCACACAATAAAAACATGAAAGCAGCGCCGTATTTCCTGCGGCACTGCTTCCTTTCATCCTCCTTCGGAAACGCCTTCCGCTGTTTTTTTAAAGAAGCGGGGAGCCATGAACCTCATGGCTCCCCGCGTTTTTTCATTTCCGCTTGTTGAAAATATCGAAGATGAGCTTGTAATCGTCATCATCGGGATCGTTGAAGTCGGCGGGCTTCTCCGCCTCTTCCGCGGACTTATCCTCCGCACTCTTCGCCTCTTCGGCATCAGCGGCGGTCTTTTCCCCCGCCTTGGAGAAGGCCTTCTCCGGAATGGTGCCGTTCCCCTCTTCAAAGCCGGTGGCGATAACGGTCACGCGGATCTCGTCCTCCAGTTCCTCGTCGAAGGCGGCGCCGAAGATGATGAGGGCATCGGGATGGGCGGCCTCCTGCACCAGATTGGCCGCAGTCTCCACTTCTTCGAGGCCGATGTCCATAGAGCCGGTGACGTTGACCAGCACGCCCCGGGCGCCGTTGATGGAGGTCTCCAGCAGGGGGCTGGAAATGGCCATCTTGGCGGCCTCTTCCGCCTTGTTCTTCCCGGCAGCGCGGCCCACGCCCATGTGAGCCATACCGGCATTCTTCATAACGGCGGACACGTCGGCAAAGTCCAGGTTGATGAAGCCGGTGCTCTTAATGAGGTCGGAGATGGACTGCACCGCCTGCTTCAACACATCGTCGGCGATCTCAAAGGCGTTGGCGAAGGTGATCTTCTGATCGGTGGCGAACTTCAGCCGCTCGTTGGGGATAATGACCAGCGAATCCACCTTGGTCTTCAGTTCGTTGATGCCGCGCTCAGCCTGTTCCATGCGGCGGCGGCCCTCAAACCGGAAGGGGCGGGTAACCACGCCCACGGTGAGGATGCCCATCTCCTTGGCAATATCCGCCACGATGGGAGCCGCACCGGTGCCGGTGCCGCCGCCCATGCCGGCGGTGATGAACACCATATCGGTGTCCTCCAGCGCCTTGGAGATGGCGCTGCGGCTCTCCTCCGCGGACTTGCGGCCCACCTCGGGGTCGCTGCCCGCACCCTGGCCGCCGGTGAGCTTTTCGCCGATCTGGATCTTATAGGTCGCGCCGGAAATGGCCAGCGCCTGCTTATCCGTATTCACCGCAATAAAATCGATCCCTTTGACGCCGGCACTGACCATACGGTTTACCACGTTGTTGCCGCCGCCGCCAACTCCGATCACTTTAATATTGACAACCGTGTCAGGACCCATATCCAATCCAAATGCCATGGTTGGTTCCTCCTATGTAAAAAATCAAGCTGTAGTGCCCCGCTTGGCAACTTTCCATACATACTGTATTATTGTACCGCGCTTTTGGGGGGCGGTCAATAGCTTTCTCTTTATTTTCCAATTCTTTCAGCTGCCTGGAATAAAATGGGGCGCGTCTTCGATGGTAAAATCGATGGTTCCCGTTTCTCCGATCTGTTCCGAGCCGACCACCTGCACCAGCGCCCGGGCCTTTTTGGCAAAGTCGGTGGTCATGGGCATCACCACCGTGTAGCGGTCATCGTACCGGAAAGTGATGCGGCTTTCCATGGTAAGGTCGTAGGAGCCGACCTTATCCAGGCAGTCGTTTTCCTTCAACTCATTCATCAGCTCCAAGAGGCTGATGAGCTTTCCGCTCTCCTCCTCCGCCACGCTGAGCTGGGTGCCCGCCGTGGGTCTTAGGGGTGTTAGCCCGGTCACCGGCGGAGCGGCATTCTCCTCCTCCGCCGTGCCCAGCACCTTTCCGCGGTAGTTCAAAAGCCAGGTGGTGCCTTCGCATTCTACGGCCGCGGCGGCGCCGCTTTCGCTGATCTGGATCACAATGCCCTGGGGCAGCTGGCGGCGGATACTGACCTTATCCACGTAAGGGAGCTTCTGCAAGATCAGCCCGGCCGCCCGGTTTTTATTCACCAGGAAGAGGTTGTCGCCCTCCTGGATGCCGGAGGCCTCCAGCACCTCCTGCGCCGTATAACGCTGATTCCCGGCGACCACCACGTCGTTCACCCGGAAAAACACCACGCTTCCCGCCACCAGAGCCACGATGATCACAATGACAGACAACAGCTTATAGAGGAAGCTGAAGCGTCCTCTTCTGCGCCGTCTTCTCTTTCTGTCTCTTGCCGCCATGTCGTTCTCCTCACTTATTCCTTACGGAATGCGTTCGATCTGCGCGCCCAGGGTGCGCAGTACCCGCTCCGGGTGCTCATAGCCCCGGTCCAGATGGTGAAGGCCGGTGAGGGTACTCTCCCCTTCTGCGCCCAATGCCGCCACCAAAAGGGCCGCGCCGCCCCGCAGGTCAGTACAGCAAAGGCTGGTGCCGAAAAGCCGGGGCACCCCCGCTGTCACCGCCACGCGGCCGTCCACCCGGATGTCCGCGCCCATACGAATGAGCTCATCCACGTGCCGGTACCGCGCTTCAAACATATTCTCCACAAAAACCGTCGCGCCGTTGCCCTTGGCCAGCGCCGCCATAACAGGCGCCTGCGCGTCCGTTGGGAATCCGGGGTACGGCGCGGTGCGCACCATGCGCGCGCCGGAAAGGGGGCGGCTGCTTTTCAGCCGGACGCCGTCCTCGCCGCTTTCCACCCGACAGCCCGCCTCCGCCAGCACGGCGCTGACCGGAGAAAGCTGCCGGTAGTCTATCCCCCGCAGCATCAGGTCCCCACCCGCGCCGGCCGCGGCGCACATCCAGGTGGCAGCCGCCATGCGGTCGGCCATAACGGTGTGCTCGCACCCATTTAGGGGCCGGTTCCCCGCGATGGAGATCACGGAGGTCCCGGCGCCCCGCACCCGGGCGCCCATCTCATTCAAAAAATCCTGCAAGTCTACAATTTCCGGTTCCCGGGCCGCGCCGAAGATCAGGGTGTCCCCCTCCGCCGCGGTAGCAGCCAGCATGATATTTTCCGTG
The DNA here is from genome assembly GCA_934646175.1 of uncultured Oscillospiraceae bacterium. GTDB lineage: Bacteria > Bacillota > Clostridia > Oscillospirales > Oscillospiraceae > CAKUEI01. Next base: position 1,724 of record CAKUEI010000070.1, on the reverse strand, counting down.
GCCCCCACACTGGGAAAGCCCAAAGGAACCTCGCACCCCTTCAGGCCCTTTGCCCTGCAGTGAAGGACGCCGCCCTCCTCCCGGATGTCCGCACCCAACGCCCGCAGGGCCTTCAGGTGCAGGTCGATAGGCCGCGGCCCCAGCTCGCACCCGCCAGGGAAGCTCATTTCCGCCTCGCCGCAGCGGGCCAGAATGGCCCCCAGAAAGATGACGGAGGAGCGCATCTCTCGCATGAGGCACTCCGGGATCTCGCCGCAGCAAATGCCCGCTGCCCGCACCATAACGGTGCTGCCCTCCCGGTGGACAGCGGCACCCAGATGCTCTAAAATGCGTAGGGACACCGCCACATCCGTTAAGTCCGGGCAGTGGTGCAGCACGCTTTCCCCTTTCGCCAGCACTGTGGCCGCCAAAAGCGGAAGCACACTGTTTTTCGCGCCCTGTACCGTCAGTTCCCCGATCAGCGGGTTTCCGCCCTGCATACGAATTTCCGGCATATCCGCGCCTCCCCGTCCTGTTTTCAGGGTATTCTATGTGAGAACGGGGGGATGGGTGTCAGTGCAGTAATTTGAGCAGCGCTTCGTAGATCTGCTCTGCGGCGTTCGCCGTGCCCAACGCCTTCAGTGAACGGGACATTTCTTCCAGCTTATCCCGGCGGGACAGCAGTTCCACCGTGGTGTGATAAAGGCTTTCCGCCGAGCATTCCGCCTCCGGCATGAGGATCGCGCCCCCCGCGGAGGAAAGAACGCGGGCGTTCTTGGTCTGGTGGTCCGCCGTCACGTTGGGCGAAGGCACCAGCACCGCAGGCTTTCCGATAGCGGAAAGCTCCGCCAGTGTGGACGCGCCCGCCCGGCAGAGAACCAGGTCGGCCGCCGCCATGACAGTGGGCATATCGTAGATATACTCCCGCACTTCCAGCCCGTTTGCTCCCGAGCAATCCACTCCGGCGGCCTTCAGCTTTCCGGTCAGGGCGGCGTAATCCCGCCCGGCACCGTGAATGTGACAGAAGGGGACGCCGTCCCGGTTCAGGAAGGTAAGAAAGTCGGCCATATAGCCGTTCATCACCTCGGCCCCGAGGCTGCCCCAATAAGACAGCACCAGCGGCTTATCCTCCGGGATGCCCAGAGCCGAGCGCGCCTCCTTCTTCGTATAGCGGAAAAAATCGCCCCGCACCGGCGTGCCGGTCACCACGACCTTTTCCGGATTTTCATAGTGATTTCTGCTCTCTTCAAAGCCCACCATCACCAGGTCCACCACCTTGGAAAGGGCCTGGGTGGTAAGGCCGGGCACCGCGTTGGACTCATGCACTGCCGTGGGGATCCCCCGGGCGGCGGCGGCCTTCACAATGGGGAACGAGGCATAGCCCCCGGTCCCCACCGCAAGGTCTGGCTGAAATTCGTCCAGAATTTTTGCGGACTGCTTCTTGCTTTTGTTCATGTTCAGCAGTGTGTGGAAGTTATGCATGATAGACGCGGGTGCCATGGAGCGCTGAAAGCCGCTGATGGTGACCGTGCGGATGTCAAACCCCTCTTTGGGCACCAGGCGGGTCTCCATTCCGTCGTCCGCGCCCACAAACAGAATGCCGCAGTCCGGATCGTGCTGACGAAACAGCTTTGCCAGCGCGACGGCCGGATTCACATGGCCTGCCGTTCCGCCGCAGGCGAACAGGATATTCATGACGGTTCCCCTTTCTGCAGGAAGCTTCTTTTCTCCGGCAGATTCACTCC
>CAKUEI010000069.1 GCA_934646175.1 uncultured Oscillospiraceae bacterium | reverse complement strand
AGTCATTCTGCGTAAGGGATGATATTGGAAGTTACATCCGAACCGTGTATCACATGGTAAGCCATACTCCTAAGCGTGGGGTCGGAGGTTCAAATCCTCTCTGGGACGCCATGTCGGAGCAAGCTGCATATCGCTTGCTCCGACTTTTTATGCGCACATTCAGCGCTCAGCTTCAGAAAAAGAAAGCATCCGCCGAAGGCAGATGCTTTCTTGGAAAAGTCTTTATTCGCTCATGCCAGCCATGCCGAAAGCACGGGGCCCGCCGTGGGTGGTGATAACGCATCCGGTCTTCAGCCAGTCCATGGACTGGAACCCGTACTGCCGTGCTGCCTCTTCCGCAGCAGCCCGCGCCTCGTCCGGGAAGCCGGGGGAGGCCAGCAGCCAGATATGGTCGCGTTTCAGATGGTTGAGCTGGGAGTACTCCAGCACCATGCTGCCCACTACCTTGGGCAGCTTGCCGCGGTACTTCTTGGTCCCCACCAGATAGCCGTTCACCACGTCGATGCAGGGGTGGATATTCAGAATACGGCCGCCCAGGCACACCACATTGCTGACCCGGCCGCCGGCCCGGAGATACTCCAGGTCGTCCGGTACGAAGCACATGTGGACCTTCTCCCGCAGACGATGGACCACCTCCACCGCCTCTTCCGGCGTGGTGTCGGGGTGCTCCTCCAGGTACTGGGCCATGGCCACGACCACGGCCGTCTGCCCGGCGGAGACGTGCTTGGTGTCCACACTGGTGACGAAGTCCATATGCTCCGCCGCGATCTTTGCGTTCTGGTAGGAGACGGTGGTCACCGCGGAATAGGCCAGATGCAGGATGTGCTTGTCGGGATAGACCCGGTGAATCTCTTCAAACACCCGGGCGAAATCCTCCGGCGAGGATCCGCTGGTCTTGGGCAGCTGGCCGGTGCGGTCATAGAAGGCGCAGATCTCTTCCGTGGGGAAGGACCCGTCGTCCTTGGTCACGTCCCCCATGGTGACATGCATGGGAACGATATAGATCCCGTAACGCTTCACCAGTTCGGGCGTAAGGTCGGCCCCCGTTTCGGCCACCAAAACGATTTTGCTCATATGCATTTCTCTCTTTCTTATATCAAAAAAGGCGTACAGATGTTTGCGAACCCTGCCGGAGGCGAAAAGCTCCCCCGCAGACAGTACTATTATACCCCTTCCCCGCCACTCTGTCCAGCAGGAAAAGCATCAAATCAGCCATATATTCCCATTCCGCTTCATAGGATCCCCTCCGGGGCGGTTCCCGTCGGGACGGCCAGAGGATTAGAGATTACCTATTCCCCCCATCATTATTTTATATTTTACATTTTTGTGAAGCTGTGTCATAATATATTTGTACAAATTCCACCATACCTTCCACCGGCTTCGGCCGGCGGAAGCTTGGTCGAACTTCCACAGCAAACCGGCCTCATGCCGGAAAACCACGGGCTTTTGCCCGAATAACGCAAAGGAGAGTTGGTTATGTATCAAAATGCACCCATTACCGAGCGTGTGCAGCGCATCCGCGCAAAGTACCGCAACACCAAGCCGCAGATCGATCTGGCTCGCTATAAGCTGGTCACCGAATTTTATATGGAGAACCCCGATCTGACCGGTATCCTGAAGCGCGCTTACAACCTGCGCAACCTGTTCGAGAAGATGCCCACCCCCGTCCGCGAGGATGAGAAGATCGTGGGCTTTGCCGCCGACAAGTATCGTGCCTGCGCCCTGTTCCCCGAGAACTCCTTCTGGTGGTTCCTCGACGAGATCGACAAACTGCCCACCCGCAGCGTCGACCCCTACGACATCGACAAGGAAACCTATGATTACATCATGAAGACCGCCCACTTCTGGGACAAAGAATGCACCAGCGCCAAGATCGACCGCTATCTGCCCGAGACCTATAAGAATCTGGCCGGCGCACGTGTGCTGAACTTCGGCGTGAAGGGCAACTGCCAGAACCCCATCGGCCACTTCTGCGGCAACTTCTGGAAGGTCGTGGACAAGGGCTTCGGCGCCATCCGCGATGAGGCCCGTGCCAAGATGAAGTATCTGGAAGACACCGGCATGGCTGGTGACGGCGCCCGTCAGTACATCTTCTATCGTGCTGTCGACGTGGTGTCCGAGGGCATCATCATCTACACCAAGCGTTACGCTGCCGAGTGCGCCCGTCAGGCCGCCGAGTGCAAGGACGCCGCCCGCAAGGCCGAGCTGGAGCAGATGGCTGACAGCCTGAACTGGATCATGGAGAAGCCCTGCCGCACCTATCAGGAAGCGCTGCAGGCCTGCTATCTCTATCAGCTGGGTCACATTCTGGATGCTCAGCTGCACGGCATCTCCTATGGCCGTATGGATCAGTACGTCGGCAAGTATCTGGAGGCTGACCTGGCTTCCGGCCGCCTGACCCATGAGGATGCTCAGGAGCTGACCGACATGTTCATGCTGAAGGTCGCCGAGTGCAACAAGGTCTGGTCCGAGGGCGCCACCAAGTCCGGCCCGGGCTACACCTCCGGTCAGCTGATCACCCTGGGCGGCGTGGACAAGGAAGGCAACGACGCCACCAACGAGGCTACTTACATGTTCCTGCAGTCCTCCGCCCGTCTGAAGCTGCACAATCCTCCTCTGGCTCTGCGTGTGCATGAAGGCACTCCCGACAAGCTGTGGGAGGCTGCTCTGGAGACCAACAAGCAGGTCGGCGGTGTGCCCGCGTTCGAGAACGATGAGGTCACCATCAAGTCCTTCGTCGAGCGCCGCGGTATCCCCGTGGAGGATGCCCGCAACTACTGCCTGATCGGCTGCGTGGAGCCCTGCGTCTGCGGCTGCGACTTCGCCAACTCCGGCGGCGACGGCAACGCGGCTTACACCATCCTGCCTGCCGCTCTGTGGCTGGCTATGAACAACGGTGTGAACCCCTTCCGCTTCCCCGGTGCGCCTGAACCCACCGTCAGCGGCCCCCAGACCGGCTATCTGTATGACATGACCAGCATGGACGAGGTCCTGGCTGCTTATCGCACCCAGATGGAGTACTTCACCCGCTGGCAGGTCAACATGGTCAACTGCTATGAGTACATCTACGGCTTCGAGCGTCCGCTGCCCCTGCTGTCCGCCACTATGGACGGCTGCATGGAGAGCGGCCACGACGTGCTGTGGGGCGGTGCAAAGTACAACGGCGCCGGTAACTCCAGCATCGGCCACGGCACTGTGGCTGACAGCCTGAACGTCATCAACCAGCTGTGCTTCGTCACCAAGAAGTGCACCACCCGTGAGCTGTATGATGCTCTGATGAGCAACTGGGAAGGTCACGAGGATCTGCTGCAGTATATCCGCGGCCAGGTCGTGCACTTCGGCAACAACGATGAAGAGGCCGACCGCTTCCTGTCCTTCGTTGCTGACACCTATGCCGACGGCATCGCCCGCGGCGTAAGCCCCAGAGGCTGCCATTGGGGCCCGGGCTGCTGGCCTGTCACCCTGAACGTCGTCATGGGTATGTTCACTTTCGCCACTCCCGACGGCCGTAAGACCGGCGAGCCTCTGTCCGACGGTATCTCCCCCGCTGCCGGCATGGACAAGAACGGCCCCCTGTCCACCATCGGCTCCATCCTGAAGTTCGATCAGACCAAGTACACCAACGGCACTCTGTGCAACATGAAGTTCCACCCCTCCGCGCTGCAGGGCAACAACGGCGTCAACAAGCTGCGCGCCGTGATGGAGACCTTCTTCGCCGGCGGCGGCATGGAGCTGCAGCTGAACATCGTGTCCGTTGAAACTCTGAAGGACGCTCAGGCCCATCCCGACAAGTACAAGGATCTGGTGGTTCGTATCGCCGGCTTCTCCGCTTACTTCGTCGAGGTGTTCAAGGAAGCTCAGGACGCGCTGATCCAGCGCACCGAGATGAACGTGTAATCGTTCGCTTCCCGGATACAAACAGATCAGACCGGCCCCCGGAAAATCCGGGGGCCGGTTTTTATTGCGTTTTTTTCGACGCGCTTAGCCGGGTTTTGACTTTTTCCCGCAAATGCGCTAAGATAAGAAGTCTGAAAAATTTCTGTCATGGAGCGAACCGATATGCTGACTGCCGCTGCCCCCAAAAAAGTGAAAACCTCGCCCGCCCGCCGGGTGCTTCAGGTACTGCTGATCGTGCTGCCGCCCTTCACCGCGGTCTGGCTCATGCAATTCATTCTGGGTGTCAACCCCTGGTCAATGTCCCTCGGGGCGGTGCTGGGCAACGCGCTGTACGCGGGTGTGCTCTATTTCCTGCTGTACGCCGCCACGGGAAAGCCCATGATGAGCCTGATGGTGCTCCACGGGGTCTTCGGCGGTTGGGGCGCGGCCAACTACTTCGTCATTTTGTTCCGCGGACTTCCCATTTTACCGTGGGACCTGACCGCTCTGGGCACCGCCGCCGATGTGGCGGGGAACTACAGCCTGTTCCCCACGGTCCGCATGTGGGTGGGGATCTTGACCCTCTGCGGGATCTTCCTCGCCTCCCGGGTCCTTCACAGGAAAAAGCTGCTGGGAAAGGGCGCACCGTCCCTTTACCCGCACCCCCGGCGCACCTTTCTGGCGGCGGGTGCTGTCTGTCTGGCGCTGGTGCTGCTGCCCGGCACCATGCCCGCCCTCGGGGTGAGCGGCGACGTCTGGAATCAGACGGGGGCCTACCAGAAAAGCGGCGCGGCGGCGGCCTTCTTCTGCAATGTGAAATACATGAATGTGGAAAAGCCGGAGAGTGCAGACCCTGAAATGGTGGACGAAATCGCCGAGGCCGTATCCCCGTCCTCCGCCTCTCCCTCCGCGCCGGAGAAGGCGCCCAACATCATCGCCATCATGAACGAATCGTGGGCGGACTTCGAAAGCTACGGCCACCTGAGCCTGACGGACAGCACCATGGAGCATATCCGTGCGCTGGACAATGCCATCGTTGGGAAGGCGTATACCTCGGTGTTCGGTGCGGGCACCAGCGCCAGCGAATTTGAATTCCTGACCGGGAATTCCATGGCCTTCCTCCCCTCCGGCAGCATTCCCTATCAGCAGTATCTCCTGGGACCGTCTGCCTCGCTGGCCTCCCTGCTGAAGGCACAGGGATACGCTACTCTGGCCTTTCATCCGGGAGAGTACACCTCCTGGCAGCGGAATCAGGCCTATCCCCGGCTGGGGTTTGACGCCTATAAGTGCGGTGCGGACATGGATGTGCCCCAGACCTTGGAACACGGGTACGTCAGCGACGACTCCGACTTTGATCAGGTCATCTGGGAGTACGAGCACCGGGACCCCTCCAAGCCCCTGTTTCTCTTCAACGTGACCATCCAGAACCACGGCGGCTACGCGGTGGAGGACTATCCCACTCAGGTGCAGCTCACCGACGAACCGGGAAAATACCCAAAGGCGGAGCAGTACCTGACCCTTGCCAATCTGACGGACGAGGCATTTCAGAAGCTGGTGAGCTATTTCTCCGCTCAGGAGGAACCCACCATCATTCTCATGTTCGGTGACCATCAGCCCTCGTTGGAGCAGGAATTTCTGGACAAGGCCTACGGCGTAAAGCAGGACGAAATGACCATGGAGCAGTACATGGGCAAATTCCAGACTCCCTTCGTCATCTGGGCCAATTACCCGCTGGAGGACGATGGGCCGGGAATGAGCAGCTTGAACTTCCTCGGGCAGTATCTCCTGCACTATGCTGGGGCGAAGACCAGCGTCTATGAGGATTTTCTGACCGAAACGCAGATGACCCTGCCCGTCTTCACCTTCGTGGGCTATTTCGATCAGAACGGCAAGGCGTACAGCCATCTTTCCAGGACGGAGTATGACGACCTGATCGAGAAGTATCAGATCATGCAGTACAACAACCTGTTCGGCGGGGATGACCGGCGGAGCGACTGCTTCGACGCGGTCATTGGCCTGCGGTAAAACAAAATTTGGAGAGGCCTCATGCATCAGGCAGGCAAGGCAAAAGAAAGCATGACGGAGCAGCTGGACCACGGGAAGATCCTCCCGCTGGTGTTCCGGCTGACCATTCCCGCGGTGATTGCCCAGCTGATCACCTTCCTTTACAACATTGTGGACCGGATGTACGTGGCCAAGATCGCCGGAAGCGGCATGGACGCACTGGCGGCCCTGGGCATCGTCCTGCCCATCACATTGATCATTCAGGCCTTTGCAAACCTCATCGGCCTGGGCGGCTCTCCCCGGGCGGGCATCAAGTTGGGTGAGGGCAACCGGGAAGAGGCAAACCGCATTTTCAACACTTCCTCTCTCCTGCTGCTCCTGCTGGGCATCGCCATCGGGGCAGTGGCCTTCTTTCTGGCGCGGCCCATCGTCACCCTGTTCGGCTGCCCGCCCAGCGCCATGGAGTTTGCGGTCTCCTACCTGAAAATTTACTCCTGCGGCACGGTTTTCGTCATGCTGGCCCAAGGCTTGAACCCCTTTATCCTGACCCAGGGGTATTCCCTCATTGCCATGTGCTCGGTGCTGATCGGCGCGGTGACCAATATCGTCAAGCAGTACTGCCCCCTGTTCCTTATGGGCTCCATCATGTTCTTTGTGCAGATGACGCTGCAGAATGTCAACGTGGCCCTGGGGCAGGCGAAATCCGCCCTCATGCTGGCGGTGATCCGCAAGGTCATCATCCTCATCCCCCTGTGCTTTATCCTGACCCACGTGCTGGGGTTCCGGGGGGTCTACCTCTCCGAAGGAATCGCCGATTTCGCCGCGGGCATCATCACCACCGTTGTGATCTTCACCACCTTCCCGAAAATCTTTAAAAAGCGGGAAGAAGCAGTCCGGAAACTAAAAGAGCAGCAGATATAAAAAAGCGCCGCACTCACAGAAGAGTGCGGCGCTTTTATCATCGAAAAGACTATGCTTATCAAAAGCCTCGCAGAGTTCGCGCCCGCAGGCGCGAATCAATAAAATCCATGTTCGGCGGCGGCGTGTACGTCGCCGCCGAACATACTTCTCGGCTCGCCGCAGCTTTTTCAAACGGAAGCCCAGCGGAGCGGGTTCCGTTTGAGCGATTTTACATCCAGACAAATCCCCCCAGGTCCCGGGCGGTGCGGTACCAGAGGGCAAGGTCGATCTCCAGCCTGTTCCCGCTGTCCGCCAGAGTACAGGCAAGCTCCCCCGGCCGCTGTTCCAGCCCGGTGATGAGTACCCAGTGCCATTTGTCCAGCCGGGTCTCTTCCCCGTTGTGCAGGTTCAGGAAGGCCACCGGGCAGTCCCGGCGAAGGCCCTCCTCCACAAAGGCGTAGCAGTCGGAAAGGTCGGGCCGCCCGGGGTGGGCGGGCACCTCCAGCGCGTGGGTGCGGACCGCAATGCCCCGCAGGGCGGCGAAGCGCTCCACCCCATCGGTGTACATGCTCACTTTGTTAAGGCCGCGAATGCCTGGGGTGACGCATTTCCACACCTCCTCCATATAGTCCACAAAGGTCTCCCTCCGGGTGTCCGGGAATTCGTACAGGGTGGAAATTTCCCGGGCCCGGGCCAGATAGGACAGCTGGACCGACGCGGCCGTGGGGCCGCAGCCCGCTTTCTGCTGCCACACCGTCCGGTACCAGTCCTGATCGGCGCCGTAATATACCGCGCCGTCTTCCCCGGTGATCTCCAGAAGCTCCGGATGGGCAAGTCGGACTCCCTCTGCCATGGCGCACCGCCTCCTTTTTTCTCTGCCCTACAGGATACACCTTTTTTCGCCGTTTGAAAAGAGAAAAGCGCGGCGCCCGCAAAGCGGGGCGCCGCGCTTTTTGAGCCGTGTTACGCCGTCAGATCCGCAGCAATGGCGGCGGCCAGGGCGGAAAGCTGCTGCCGGTCCCCTTCCTTCACAGAGGACTTCAGGGAGATGGCCGGTTCCAGCACCTTCATGTTTTTCATGGTGGAGAGCTGCTGGGTCATCTGCTTGGCGGCAGTGGGGGCCCAGGTGCCGTTATCCATGACCGCCACCGTGCGGTCATGAAGGGCATGGGCGGCCAGATGGTGGAGCAGGGTATCCATAGCAGGGAACACGCCGCCGTCAATGGTAGGGGCAGCGAAGACCAGATGGCTGGCGCGGAATGCCTCGCCCACCAGTTCGGACACATGGGTGACCGCCGTATCGTACAGCCGTACATCCTCCACGCCCTGATTCGCCAGTTCCATGGCAAGGATCTGGGCAGCATTCTCCGTGTTGCCGTACACCGACGCATAATAGATGACCACAGCCTGATCCTCCGGCGTGCAGGTACTCCAGCGCTGGTACTTGTCCAAAATCCAGCCGAAATCCTTCCGCCAGACAGGGCCGTGCAGGGGGCAGATCATGCTGATCTCCAGCCCGCCGGCCTTTTTCAGAATGCTCTGCACCGGCGTGCCGTACTTGCCCACGATATTGGTGAAGTAGCGACGGGCGTCGGAAAGCCACTCTGTCTCAAAATGCACCTCGTCCGCAAACAGGTGGCCGTTCAGGGCGCCGAAGCTGCCAAAGGCGTCGGCGGAGAACAGGGTCTTATCCGTCACATCATAGGTCACCATGGCCTCCGGCCAGTGAACCATAGGCATCATCACAAAGGTGAGGGTGTGCCCGCCGGTGCAGAGGGTGTCCCCCTCCTTCACCAGCAGAAGGTTCTTCGTGGCCGCGGCGCCGAAAAACTGCTCCAGCATGGGAACGGTCTTCTGATTGCAGACCAGCGTGGTCTCCGGATGGCGGCGGAC
>CAKUEI010000068.1 GCA_934646175.1 uncultured Oscillospiraceae bacterium | reverse complement strand
GCAGCGCGAAAAAGCTGCTGAATATTCTGGATGAGTCCTGCGAGGGAAAAAGCGTTTTCACCTACTGCCGCAGCAGGACATTGCCGGATACCATGCCCGGCACCACCACACCCACGCCGGAAAGGGCCTTTGCCGTGATGCCAAGCTCCCGAAGGCACTCCCCCAGCTTTTCACAGCAGAGGGAGAAGTGGGCGGCATAGTCCCCGCGGATGGTCTCGAACTGGCAGCTTGCCAGCAGAGTCCCCGCCTCGTCGGTGACGGCGGAGATGGTTTTGGTCCCGCCGATGTCAATGGCGCCAAGATACATAGCGAACAGTCCTTCCGCATCGCGTTTTATTTTTTCCATCTTAACATAGCTGACCGGGCCTGTCAATTTGCGCCCGGAGGAGGAGGAACCAAATGGGAAATTGCTACATGGCTCCCGCAGATACCCGGGAATACGCCAAAGAGGCTTGTGAGTGCCTCATGAAAACCGACTTTGCCCTGCTGGAGCGCATCGGCGACGTGATCGCCGATACCAAGCGAACCGGAAAGCGCATCTTCACCGCAGGGAACGGCGGCAGCGCCGCCACCGCCAGCCATATGGCCAATGACCTGACCAAAGGCTGCCGCGTGGGCGAGCGGGAGGGATTCAAGGTCCATTGCCTCAACGACCCCAACGCCATCGTCACCTGTCTTGCCAACGACTTCTGCTATGCGGACATCTATAAGATCATGCTGCGGTCCCAGGCCCAGCCCGGCGACGTGCTCATCGTCTTCAGCGGCAGCGGCAACTCCCCCAATATCGTAAATGCCTGCGCGACCGCGAAGGAGATGGGCCTTACGGTCATCGGCTTCGGCGGCCGGGACGGCGGAAAGATGAAGCCCCTGTGCGACCTGTGCCTCATTGCCCCCACCGAGTCCATGGAGGAACTGGAAGACCTGCACATGGTCTATAACCACGCACTGGTCTGCTACCTGAAGAAAAAGCTGGCCACCACCTGGGATGTGGAGACCGTACATTATCCCGCGCCCGGCGGTGCCTTCCGCTATGCCATTTTTGACTTTGACGGCACCGTCAGCCTTTTGCGGGAGGGGTGGCAGCCCATTATGTACCAGTACTTTACGGAAGAGTTGCTCAAGTGCCCCAACGCCCCCGCATCGGAAGAGGCGAAGGCGCTGGTCATGGACTTTGTGGACACTCTTACCGGGAAGCAGACTATTTTTCAGTGTATCCGCCTGGGGGAAGAGGTCGCCCGTTTCGGCGGCACGCCGGAGGAGCCGCTGGTGTATAAAACGGAGTACCTCCGCCGCCTGATGGAGCGCATCGGGGAGCGGCGGGAGGCCCTGCGCCATGGGGCGGACCCCACGCCCTATCTGGTGCCCGGCATCCGGGAGCTGCTGCAGGCCCTCTGCGACGAGGGCATTCAGTGTCATCTCACCAGCGGCACCGACGAGGTGGACGTGATCGAAGAGGCCCGCCTTCTGGGTGTGGACCGTTACTTCGCCGGGATCCACGGCGCCACCGACCAGAACAGCACCGCCTGCTCCAAAGAGCAGGTCATCCGCTCCCTGCTGGAGGAAAAGAAGATGCAGGGCGGCGAGCTGCTCTCCTTCGGCGACGGCTATGTGGAAATGGAACTGACCCGCACCGTAGGCGGCTACGCCGTAGCCGTGGCTACCAACGAATCCGCAAAGGACCACTCAGTGGACGCTTGGAAGCGCGAACGCCTTCTGAAGGCAGGCGCGGATTGCGTCATCCCCGATTTTTCTAATGTGCCCTGTCTGATGGATTATCTGTTTAGGAGGTAATGGAAGATGCCATATCCACAATTTGACCGGTCCCAGCTGAAGCTGCTCCCGCTGAACGAACGGGTACACGATGTGCAGTGGGAGAAGGTGGCCATCGGCCTTCAGGATCCCCTGCCGGAATTTGACGATCCCGCCCTGCCTGTGATCGCTCAGGACATGATGCGCGCCAAGAAAGCGGACGCCACTACCCTTCTGATGTACGGCGCCCACGTGATCCGCACGGGCTGCGGCATCCATATGATCGAGCTTATGCGCCGCGGCCTGGTGAAGCACTTTGCCACCAATGGCGCCGGCGGTATCCACGACTTCGAGCTGGCCCTCATCGGCGAGACCTGCGAGTCTGTGGCCAAGTATGTCAGCGAAGGGCAGTTCGGCCTTTGGAACGAGACCGGGAAGATCAACGACATCATCAAAGAAGGCGTGCAGGACGGCCTGGGCGCGGGCGAGGCTATCGGCCGCTACATCTGGGAGCAGAATCTGCCTGGCCGGGAGACCAGCGTGCTGGCTCAGGGCTATCACATGCACGTGCCCTGCACCATTCACATCGGCATCGGCAACGACATTATTCACGAGCACTCCAACTGCGACGGCGCGGCCTTGGGGGAGGCAAGCTACCGCGATTTCCTCATCTATGCTCAGAGCATCACGAAGCTGGAGCAGGGCGTGTTCCTGAACTTCGGCTCCGCCGTGGCCGGGCCGGAGGTCTATCTGAAGGCGCTGGCCATGGCCCGCAATGTGGCTAAGCAGCACGGGGAGCAGATCGCCCATTTCACCACCGCCGTCTTCGACATGCAGAAGCTGCCCAACACCGGCTATGATAAGGCCCCTGACAAGTCCGACCCCCGGTATTACTTCCGGCCGTGGAAGACCATTCTGGCCCGCACGGTGGCCGACGGCGGCGTCAGCCACTATGTCTGCGGCCAGCACGCCCAGACCCTGCCCCATCTGGCGCGTCTTGCCTTCGCACTGGACGACGCGGAGGGAGAGAAATGACCCGGGCGGAGCTTGTTTCCGCCCTGCAGGGCGGAAGCACCCCGACGGTGGCTGTATTTGGCGATTTCTGCCTGGACCGCTATGTGTATATCGACGCGGAGCGGGACGAGCCGTCTCTGGAGACCGGCCTGACCGCCTGGCAGATCACCCATGAACGCTGCCAGCCCGGCGCCGCGGGCACCATCGCCAGCAATCTCCGCGCGCTCGGGGCAAACGTCCTCTGCGTGGGTATTCTGGGACAGGACGGTGCAGGGTACGAGCTGAGGCGGGCTTTAAACCGCATCGGCGCCTCCACCGAGTTCATGGTGGAGACGGAGGAGCGCTGCACCTGTTGCTACTTAAAGCCCATGCGTTGCGAGAACGGCAAGGAGACCGAGCTGAACCGCCACGACTACAAGAACTTTACCCCTACGCCCCGCAGCGTGGAGGACGCCCTGCTCCATGAGCTGCGTCGGGCGCTTCCGCAGTGCGATGCCGTGCTGGTGTGCGACCAATATCTGGAGCCGGACTGCGCCGCCGTGACTTCTTACATTCGGGAGGGACTTGCGAAGCTGGCGGAGAAATTCCCCGGCGTGGTCTTCTATGCGGATTCTCGCGGGTTTATCGACCGGTTTGAACGCCTGATGATCAAATGTAACCACAACGAGATCGCTCATATTTTCGGTGTTTCGCCCGACACCGTGGACGTGACCGCCGCTGGGCAGTACGCTGAGCAGCTCTCCCAGCGCACCGGAAAGCCCGTGGTCGTCACCCTGGGGGAGCGGGGCAACGTGGTGTGGGACGGGGAGAAGGCATCGCATATCCCTGCCTTCCGCGTCACCGGCGAGATTGACGTGGTGGGTGCGGGGGATGCCTGCAATGCGGGCTTGATCTTCGCCCTCTGCAAAGGGGTGCCCCTGCAGGACGCCGCCTTGACGGGCAACGCCGCGTCCCATCTGGTCATCCAGCAGATCGGCACCACCGGAACCGCATCCCTTTCCGAGGTCTGCCGCGTTTTGAGCGAGGCCTGAAAACGAAAAAAGAGCGCGTGTGCCCTTCGGCACACGCGCTCTTTTTTACTAACTCAGTCCACCTTCAGCGCGGCGTCAAAGCTCACGTCGGATGGCTCGAAATTGATCTTACGGGTGAATTCCAACGCCTCCGTCGCGCCGAAAATGCGCTCCATGCCGCTGTCTTCCCACTCTACGGACAGGGGGCCGTGATAACCCATCTGGTTCAGCTCCCGAATGATGCCGTCAAAGTCCACGTTGCCGTGGCCCAGAGAGACGAAGTTCCAGCCCCGGCGGGTGTCACCGAACTCGATATGGCTGCCCAGAATACCGGCGCGGCCGTCTGGCTTCACCCGGACGTCCTTCATGTGGACGTGGTAGATGCGCTTGGAGAAGTCCCGCAGGAAGATGCAGGGGTCCACGCCCTGCCACAGCAGGTGGGAGGGATCGAAGTTCAGACCCAGGGTCTCGCGCCACTCGAAGGTCTCCATAAGCTTCAGGGTGCTGTAGTAATCAAAGGCGATTTCTGTGGGGTGGACCTCCAAAGCGAACTTCACACCGCAGGCGTCAAATTCATCGAAAATGGGGGTCCAAAGCGCCTTGATCTTCTGGAACCCGGCCTCCACCATTTCCGGCGGAGTCTGGGGGAAGGAGTACCAGTAGGCCCAGATGGGGGAGCCGAGGAAGCAGGTGACGATCTTTACGCCCAGCTTCTGCGCCGCGTGAACGATGCACTTCATCTCGTCGATGGCCCAGGCGCGGATCTCCTCCGGCTTTCCGGCCAAGGCGGCGGGGACGAAGTTATCCAGCCGGGGATCCCAGTTGTCACCCACGCACTGGCCGATCAGGTGGCCGCTGATGGCCCACAGGCCCATGTGGTATTTCTCCAGCGTGCCCTTCAGGTCGGCCACATACTGGTCATCGGAGAGCACCTTGTGTACATCGATGTGGGACTGACAGGCCAGCTCCAGCCCATCGTAGCCAATTTCGTGCATGGTGCGGCAAAGTTCTTCCAGCGGAAGGTCGCCGAACTGCCCGGAGCAGATGGTGATAGGACGCTTCATGGAAACCCCTCCTTACTGTTCCACTTTGACGGCGGCCTTGGCCTCCGAGGACTTTTCCGCAGCGAAGATGACCATCATGGCGTGCAGGGCGCTCTCGCCGCTGGCCACGGGGGTCTTTTCCTCCACGATGCTCTCTACAAAAGCGTCGATCACGCCGGTAGAGGTCCGTGCGCCGGAGGTCTGATCCTTGTTGGAGGTCAGCTGATCCAGCTGATAGAAGGTCTTGGTGCCGTCCCGCTTTTCGATGATGAGGGAATAGTTGGGGTCGTCATACAGGCGCATTTTGCCCTTGGTACCGGAGAGAATGGTGGAGTTATCCTCCTCGCCGTAGTTGGTCCAGCCCACGTGCATGGTGCCCACCACGCCATTCTCCATCTCGTAGATGCAGAAGGCGTTGTCGTCCACGGTGATGGGGGAGCCGTCGGGGAAGGTCTTATCCAGGGTGGTGATGTTGGCGATGACGCTGTCCACCTTCAGACCGGTGATATAGTGGATCATGTCGGTCTTGTGAACACCCAGGTCCGCCATGGCGCCGAAAGCCGCCGTCTTCTTGTCGAAGAACCAGGAGTTCCGCTGGCCGGTCCAGCCCTCGGGGCCGGGGTGGCAGAAGTTGGTCTCAAAGGTGATGAGACGGCCGATCTCGCCAGCCTCCAGCAGCTCCTTCGCCTTGGCATGGGCTTTTGCAAAGCGCTGGTTCAAGCCGATCATCAGATATTTCCCAGCCTTTTCCGCCGCTTCCACCATGGCGCGACAGTCCTCCGCCGTGGTGGCCATGGGCTTTTCGCACAGAACGTGCTTTCCGGCCTGCAGGGCCTGAATGGAAACGGAGGCGTGAGCGTTATTGGCCACGCAGACGGAAACGGCGTCCACATCCGAGGCAAGCAGGGCCTCAATGGAGTCGTACACCGTGCCGCCGTACTGGGCGGCGATCTTCTGCGCGCGCTCGGGGATGAAGTCGAACAGCGCGGTGATCTCGCAGTTGGGGTTTTCCGAATATTCCGGCGCATGGCGCACCTCGGTGATCTTGCCGCAGCCGATGATTCCGATCTTTAACATGAAAACCGTCCTTTCTCAGTGGGGCAGTGCCGGTGCTTAGCCCAGCTTGCCGTTGTCGCGGATGGCCTGATAGTTCTGCAGCAGAACGGCCACGATGATGATCGCACCGCTGATGGCACCGTTCAGGAAGGTGGGAACGTCCGCCATGGTCAGCATGTTGTTGATCATCTTGAACATCAGAACGCCCAGGAAGGTGCCGATGATCTTGCCCTTGCCGCCGGACATGGAGGTGCCGCCGATGGCCACTGCGGCGATGGCGTCCATCTCGTACAGGTTGCCGGTGGAGGCGGCCGCCACGGACATGACGCGGGAGGCGTACAGCCAGGAGGTCAGGCCACACATGAAGCCGGTCACGACGAACACGGCGATCTTCACGCGGTCCACGTTGATGCCGGCCAGACGGGCGGAGGTCTCATTGCTGCCCACGGCGTAGATGTGCTTGCCGAAGCGGGTGCGGGTCATGATGATGTGGAACAGGATGGAGAAGAGAATGAAAATGATCATCAGCGTGGGGATCTTGAACGAGCCGATCTGGATGCCGCCTGCCGCGATCTTGCGGAAGGAGTCATAGTTCTCGCTGTTGACGCTGAAGGGGCCGCCCTGGCCCAACTGGTTGATGATGGAACGGCAGGCGCTCTGCATGGCCAGCGTGGCGATCATGGCCGGCATACGGCCCTTGGCCACCAACAGGCCGTTGATGCAGCCGATGACAACGCCGAAGGCCAGGCAGAACAGCAGCATGACGGGGATGCTGTTGGTTCTGTTCAGCACCTCGATGCCCAGGCCGGAGATGATGGCCACCTGAGCGCCGACGGAAATATCGATCTGCCCGGTGGAGATGATCATGCTCATGCCCAGGGCGATGAGGCCGGTGATACAGGACTGCACAAAAATGTTGGACACGTTGGCCCAGCGCAGAAAGTTGTGGTTCAGGATCAGTGCCAGGATCAACAGCAGGATAAAGGAAAGCCAGCAGCTGTAATCCGAGATCAGTTTTTTGGCCGCCGTTTTCGGCGTTAGGCCCTTAAGCATGTTTTTCTCCCTCCAAATTTGCTCCCGTAGAGTAATACATCACACTTTTCTCCGTCATCTCGTCCCGGTTCAGCCGGGCGTTGACCTGCCCCTTGTAAAGCACCAGACAGGAGTCCGCTACTTTATAAATTTCAGGGAACTCAGCGCTGAAGACGATAATGGCCTTTCCTTCCTTGGCCAGACGGAGAATCAGATGATAGATTTCGTATTTAGAGCCCACGTCAATGCCCTGCGTGGGGTTGTCAAAGAGCAGGACGTCCGCCCCGGTCTCCAGCCAGCGACCCAGAATGACCTTCTGCTGGTTTCCGCCGGAGAGGGACGTGATGGGGTTTTTGGGGTTTTCCGTTTTGACGCGCAGAGTCTGGGTCTGCCGGTCAAAACGTTCTTTTTCCACCTTGGGATTGATGAGACCACCCTTAAAGAGCGTGTTCAGATAACCCATAGAGGTGTTGTCGTAAATGGAAAGGGTGTTCAGAATGCCGCGCTCTTTCCGCGCGCGGGGCACCATGGCGATGCCGGATTTCATGTGGTGAATGATCTTGCTTCCGTTTTTGATGTGCTTGCCATTTAGCATTACCTTGCCGGAGGTGCAGGGGGAGGCACCGAACAGCGCGTCCGCCAGCGTGTCGCGGCCGGAGCCCTGCAGGCCGGTGATGGCGATGATCTCGCCCCGGTGCAGATCGAAGCTGACGTCCCGGAAGTCCTCACCGCACAGATCCTTGACAGAAAGCATGATCTCGTCGGTGCCGTAGTACTGCTTGTCTGCAAAGCTGTCGTCGGCCAGCTGGTGGCCCAGCATCAGCTCGGTAATGCTGTGCTCGTCTGTGTCGGCGAACTTGCCGTTTGCGATAAGACGGCCGTCGCGCAGAACGGAGTAGGAGTCGCAGATCTCAAAGAGTTCAGGCATCTTGTGAGAGATGTAGATGAAGCTCACGCCCTCGTCCCGCAGCTGCCGCATGATGTCGAAAAGGTTCTCGATCTCATGGGTGGAAAGGGCGGTGGACGGCTCGTCCATGATGATCAGCTCGCACTTGAACAAGAGGGCACGGGCGATCTCCACCAGCTGCTTCTGCGCGGGCTGAAGGGTGCTCACCTCGGCCCAGGGGTCAATGTCGGTCTTCATGCGGGCAAAGACCTCGGACGCGCGGCGGGCCATCTCTTTTTTGTCCAGAAGGCCGAATTTCCCGCGCAGCTCTTCCGCAAGAAACAGGTTTTCAAATACGTTCAGATCGTCGCACAGGTTCAGCTCCTGATGAATGAAGCGGATCCCGAGCTGCATGGCCTGCTTGGCGCTGTTGATATGTACCTTCTCGCCGTTGATGAAGATCTCGCCCTTCACCGGCGGGTAGGTTCCGGCCAAAATATTCATCAGTGTGGATTTACCGGCGCCGTTTTCGCCCAGCAGGCCGACGATCTCGCCGGGATGGACGGTAAAATCCACGTTGTCCACGGCGCGGACCGGGCCGAATTCCATCACGATGCCTTTCATTTCCGTAAGCAACGGTGGGTCCCTCCTTGAGGAAGTTTAGTCAGAATGGGGCGGCGTGCCCGGAGGCCGTCGCGTTATAAAAAAGGGCCAGCCAGCATAAGCCGGCTGGCCCTTTCTCATACAGATTACTTGGGAAGCCTTAGTTCGTGGAAACGCTGTAGCGCTCAGCAAACTCGGCGCTGTTACGGAACTCTTCCACGTTGGTCTTGTCGACCTGGATGGAGGGGATCAGGAACAGCTGGCCGTTGATGTCCTGACCGTCATACTGCTGACCGGCAGCGGCGGCCAGACCCAGACGGATGGCATCGCGGGCGATGGTCTCCAAGCCGATACCGCCGATGGTGCTGACCTCAGTGCCAAAGTAGTTT
>CAKUEI010000067.1 GCA_934646175.1 uncultured Oscillospiraceae bacterium | reverse complement strand
GGAATGAGGGGACAGGAGCTTACTCCACGGTTTTCAGCGACTCCACCATGCTGAGCTTTTTCAGCTTTTTGTGGGCCACCAGATTCACCGTCAGAGAGAAGATCACAGTGAGGACGGCGGAGATCACATAGCTGGAGAGGTTGATGTTCCGACCGAACATGACCATGTCGATCTCCACCGTGTGAATGAGGTACATGTGCAGGAATTTGCCTGCCACAAGGCCCAGAAGGGCGCCCAGAATGGTGAGCAGGATATTCTCCCGGTAGACGTAGGCGGAGAGCTCCCGGTCATAGAAGCCCAGCACTTTCAGAGTGGCCAGCTCACGCATTCGCTCGGTGATGTTGATGTTGGTAAGGTTATAAAGCACCACAAAGGCCAGAGCGGCGGCGGAGATGATAATGAGCACCACAGCGTAATCCACCGCCTCCATGCTGTGCTGCATGGTGTCCCGCATGGCCTGCAGCCGGGTGAGGCTGGTGACCCCAGAGAGGGAGACCAGGCGGAGGGCCACCCGGTCGGCGGTGTCCTGGGTGTTGTCCACATAGCGGAGAAGGTAGGAATTGTCATCCGGCGCGTGGCCGAAGACCTGTTCATAGGTGGAATCGGTCATGTAGAAATAGTGCTGCACGTAATGCTCGATGATGCCGGTGACGGTGACCTCGTACCGGTCATCCCCGGAGACGAGGGTGACGGTGTCGCCGGGGGAAACGCCCAGCATGGTGGCCGTTTTCTCGGAGAGGAGGACGCTGTCCTCTTCAAAGGGGACACTCTCCCCGCTGAGCCGCTCCCGATAGGTGAAGAAACGCTCCAGCTCCTGCGGGGTGGCGGCGGAGACTACATTGGCGGAGAGGGAGTAGGCGCTGGTCTCCGCGGTGACGGAGGTCTGGGTGCACATGAGGTAATCGGCCACATCGTCGCAGCTGTCCAGCGCGCGGGTGAGCTGCTGACGTTCGCTTTCCGTCACGTTGTCCGCCACGGAAAGGGTGGCGGTATAGTGGGTCAGTTCGTCATACTGCTTATCCATGATCGCGTAGATGGAGTCCCGGATGCCGAAGCCAGTGGCGATCAGGGCGGTGCAGCCGCAGATGCCCGCTAGGGTCATGATAAAGCGCTTTTTATACCGGAAAAGGTTGCGGAGGGTGACCTTCTGATTGAAGGAAAAGCGCTTCCACAGGAAGGGGATATGCTCCAGCAGCACCCGCTTGCCCGCCGGGGGCGCCTTGGGGCGCATGAGCTGGGCGGGAACGGAGCGCAGCGCTTCCAGACAGGCGGCCAGGGCCGACAGGGTGAGCACCAGCACGGCGGCCAGCAGGGAAATGGTGCAGATAACGGGCTGGGGCAGGAAGGTGATGGGGGGCAGGGCATACATGATGCACCATGCGTTATAGATGATCCACGGGATGGAGATGCATCCGGCGATCAGGCCGAAGATACCGCCCAAAAGCCCGGTGGAAAAGCCATAGCCAACGTATTTGAAAGCGATGGCCCCCTTGGAAAAGCCAAGGGCCTTCAGCCCGCCGATCTGCACCCGCTGCTCCTCCACCATGCGGGTCATGGTGGTCAGGCACACCAGTGCGGCCACCAGGAAGAAGATGAGGGGGAAGACGGAGGCAAGGCCGCTCATGCGGTCACTGTCCTGCCCGAAGGTGACAAAGCCGATGTTGGTGCTCCGGTCCAGAATGTACCACTTGCAGTCCTCAATGTCCTGAATTTTGCGGGCGGCATCGTTCAGCTCGTTCCGGGCGTCACCCAGCTTGGTCTCGGCCTTGACCTTGCCGGTCTCGTAATCGGAAAGGCCGGTCTCATAATCGCGCTCGCCCTTCTGCAGGGTGCGGAGGGCGGAGGCCAGCCGCTTTTCGCCGGCGGCAATGCCTTCTCGCAGCTGCTGCTTGGCGTCGCTCAGCTGGCGGACACCGTCCTGATACTCCGCAAGGCCGGATTCATAGTCCGCCTTGCCGGAATAGTAGTCCGTCCAGCCCTCGTCCAGAGTCTTGCGGCTGTCGGAAAGGGTGGCCTCCGCCTCGTCCAGCTGCTGCTTGGCCTCGTCCAGCTGCTTTTTCGCCTCAGCAAGCTGGGTGGCGGCGGCGCTGAGTTGGGCGGCACCGCTCTGATAGCTCTGCAGGCCGGACTGATACTGGGACCAGCCGTCCGCCAGGGCGTCCGACGCGGCCAGCAGGGCGGCGGAACTGGCGGGGATCTGCGCCTCCGGCTGGGCCGCAGCCATCTGGGTAAGGATCAGGTCCACGGAAGGAGTAAGGGTGCGCTGCTCCGCCGGAAGGGCCTGCTCCGCCCGAAGGGCGGCGAGGAAGGCACTGTTGCTGGCGAGCGGGTCGGAAACGGCAGTGCCGCCCGTAAGAAGGGCAATGGCGCTTTGAGTCTGGGCATCGCCGTTCCCCCCGGGGGTGGGTGCCCCTTCGCCGCTGCCGGTGTCACCGCCCGTTTCACCGCCGGTTTCCCCGTTGCCGCCGCCAGAAGGCGGCGTGGGCCGGGGGGCAAGGGAAGCGCGGAGGGTGGCGACCAGCGTATCGAAAGAAGCTTGCTGGGTGTCCAGCTGCTGCTTGGCGGCAGAGAGCTGGGAAGAGGCGGCGGCCAGTGCGGCGGCGCCCTGATCGTACTCCTTTTTGCCGGACTCGTAGTCCGCAAGGCCGGACTCGTAGTCGGCCACGCCCTTTTCATATTTCAGTCGGCCGGATTCGTACTGAGTCTCTCCCTCCTGAAGGGAATCGAGGGCGTCGGCAAGCTGCTCCTCCGCATCGGAAAGCTCTGCAGCGGCGTCAGCGAGCTTCTGCTCGTTTTCTTCGATCTGGCGCTGACCGTCCGCTTTCTGGTCAGCAAGCTCCGCAAGGCCGGAGCGGTAATCCTTCCAGCCGGAGTCCAGCTTTTTCCGGGCGTCGGCAAGCTCTTTGGCGGCGTCGGCAAGCTGTTCGTCTGCCTCCTGCTGTGCGTCGTCCAGCTTCTGCTGGGCATCGGCAAGCTGGTCCTGCGCGTCGCCCACCACCTCGTCATAGCGGGCGTCGGCCCGCTGGTCGCCCAGAGGGGACAGAGCGTCGGTGGTCTGCTCCAGCAGGTCGCCATAGGCGTCGGTGTAGCAGTTGAGATCCTCCGCACCGGCAACGGTGGCATAAATGTCCGTATAAATATCGAGGGAATAGCCCTCCTCCGGGATGAGAATGTAGGCGGCCACCCGGCCGCTGCCCAGGGTGGAGGTTCCACGGTCGATGGCGATATACAACGGGGTGCGGGCGGTGCCCACGATGGTGTAGGAGGCATAGGCGAAGGCGTCCTTCATGTCGCCGTCGCCGGGATCAAAGGTCAGGGTGTCGCCGATGTGCATGGAATCGTCCAGCAGGGCGGAGTCCAGCAGGCATTCGTTGGGGGCCTGCGGCATCCGGCCCTCTACCAGCGTGGGCTGGTTCAGGCCACCCTCCCGGTAGGAGATGGTCTTGACCACGCTGTCGCCGGCGGTGAGGGAGAGCATGGCGTCCACGGTGTAGGCCCCCTCCACCTGCGAAAGCTCTGGCCGCTGGGCCAGCGCATCCACATCGTCCTGGGTGAGGCCTAGGGTGGAGAGTACGTGGATATCCATCATGCGGGTATCGTCAAAATAAAGGTCGGCGGAGTGCTGCATGTCCGGGGCGGTGGTGCGCAGGCCCGCCAGAAAGGCAACCGACAGGGCCGAGAGCAGGAAGAGGGAGAAAAAGCGGCTTTTCGTGTGCTTTACTTCCCGAAGCGCATCGGTGAGGATACGATTTTTCTTTTTCAACAAAAACGGACTCCTTTCCACGAGATGGGACGGGTCACCACTCGATCTCTTCCACCGGGGTGGGGGACGGGTTGCGTTCGACGGAGGCGACGGTGCCGTTCTTGATATGGATGACCTTGTCGGCCATGGGGGTAAGGGCGGTGTTGTGGGTGATGACCACCACAGTCATGCCGTCCTTCCGGCAGGTGTCCTGTAAAAGCTTCAGGATGGCCTTGCCGGTGACATAGTCCAGCGCGCCGGTGGGCTCGTCACAGAGAAGGAGCTTGGGGCGCTTGGCCAGGGCGCGGGCAATGGCCACCCGCTGCTGTTCGCCGCCGGAAAGCTGGGCGGGGAAGTTGTTGAGCCGCTCCCCCAACCCCACGTGGCGCAGAGTGTCCGCCGCGTCCATGGGGTCCTTGCAGATCTGGGCGGCCAGTTCCACATTTTCCAGCGCGGTCAGATTCTGCACCAGATTATAGAACTGAAAGACGAAGCCGATGTCATACCGGCGGTAGGTGGTAAGCTCCTTGGCGGAATAGTCGGAGACCTGCCGCCCGTCCACTACGATCTGGCCGGAGGTGCAGTGGTCCATGCCGCCCAGCAGGTTCAGCACGGTGGTCTTGCCTGCGCCGGACGGGCCGACGATGATGGCGAATTCGCCCTTTTCGATCTCAAAGCTGACGCGGTCCACGGCGGTGATGGTGACTTCGCCCATGCTGTACTGCTTCACCACGTCCTTCAGCGTGATATATGCCATGTCTGCACCTCCAAAATTTACAGTCACTATTATAATAATATAATAAAAATGCAAGGCGGCGCAAGAGGCAAATGGGGCGCGCTGTCCCGAAAAGGGCAAAAAGAGGCGGGAAGCATGCTGCTTCCCGCCGGTGGAGGTCCGGTTAAGCTCAGGCGCGGAGGAAACCCTTGCCGAAAATTTCGCTGGAGTTGAGGACGAGAACGAAGCTGGTGCTGTCCGCCAGCTTGGCATAGCGGCGTACGGCCACGGCCTGAGATCGGGAGAGGGCGGTGAGCACCACGTGATGCTCCTCCCCGGTGTAAGCCCCCACGGCGTTCCACACGGTGGCGGAGCGGTGCAGGGTATGGGTGATGTAGTCGCAGATCTCGTTTTCCTTCGTGGTGACGATGAGGACGCTTTTCCGCCGGTTCAGGGATTCGATGACGGAGTCCACCAGGACGGACTTCAGCACAAGACCCAGGATGCAGTAAAGGCCGGTCTCGATGTCAAAGATAAAGAAGGTGCCGGCGGCGATGACCACGTCGCAGAGGAGCAGGGCCTTGCCGATGTCCAGTGAGGTATACTTCTTCAGGATCATGGCGGTGATGTCAGTACCGCCGGTGCTGGCGCCGATATTGAATAAAATAGCGGAGCCGAAAGCGGGCAGAACCACGGCGAAGAACAGCTCCAGCAGCTTGGAATCGGTTAGGGTGCCGGAGAGGGGGCACACCCACTCCATCAGCTGCAAAGCGCCGGAGAACAGCAGGGAGCAGTACACCGTTTTCAGGCCGAAGCCTCGGTTGAGCACCACAAAGCCCAGCACCAGAAACAGCAGATTGATGACGGCACTGATGGTGGCCGCGGGCCAGGGGAGCGCCTCGGCCAGCAGAACGGCAAGGCCGGTAACGCCACCCAGAGAGAAGTTGTTCGGGAATTTGAAAAAGTACGTGCCCACTGCCACAAAGAGGGTCCCGGCGGTCATCAGCAGCAGGTCGCGAAGGCGTTGTTTCACGGGAAACATCCCCTTTCCTCACGCAAGTGTAGCAGAAAGGGAATGGAAATGCAAGAAAAATATCATCCATAAATTAAAATGCAGGAAGCCGTGCGTTTTGATGCGAAAACCTTACTTTTCCAAAAGGACGGAGAGGGCCTTCACGACCTCGCAGACCAACGTGGGGGCCAGCGAGAGGGCGAAAACCGCCATCCACTGATGGGGCAGCATGGGCACCACAGAGAAAATATGCTGCAGCGGCGGAAAGGAGAGCACGGCCCCCTGCAGCAGCAGCCCGGCGGCAAAGGCGCGGTTCATGGCCGGGTTGGAGAGGATACCGATGCGAACGATGGAGCGGGTCTCGCTGCGCACGTCAAAGGCGTGGAACAGCTGGCAGATGGTGAGGGTGGCGAAGGCCATGGTGGAGCTGAGCCCCTCCGGCGACTGAAAGCGGGCGCACAGGATGCCGCCCCCCAGCAGGAAGGCCGCCAGCGTGACCAGCCCCACCAGAAGGCCCTGCCACACAAGACGGAAGGCGAAGGCCCCGGCGAAGAGCTTTTCCTGCGCGGGGCGGGGCGGATGATGCATGACGTCCGACTCCACCGGCTCCACGCCCAGCGCCAGAGCGGGGAGGGAATCGGTGACCAGATTGAGCCAGAGGAGCTGCACTGGCAGAAGGGGCATGTGGGAAAAGCCCAGCAGGGTGGCACAGAGGATGGTGATGATCTCGCCGATATTGCAGGAGAGTAAGTAGTGGATGGATTTTTTGATGTTGGCATAAACGCCGCGGCCCTGCCGCACGGCGGCGGTGATGGTGGAAAAATTATCGTCCGTCAGGATCATATCCGCGGCGCTTTTGGCCACGTCGGTGCCGCTTTTGCCCATGGCGCAGCCGATGTCCGCCACCTTGAGGGCGGGGGCATCGTTGACGCCGTCGCCGGTCATGGCTACCACGGCCCCTTTTTTCTGCCAGGCGCGGACGATGCGCATTTTATGCTCCGGTGTGACCCGGGCGAAAACGGAATAGCGGGAAATTTCGTCCTCCAGAAGGGACTGGGGCATGAAGTCCAGCTCCGGCCCGGTGACGGCCAGGTCCCCGGGGCGGAATATGCCAAGCTCTCTGGCGATGGCCACGGCGGTGAGCTTGTGATCCCCGGTGATCATCACCGGGCGGATGCCCGCCTGACGGCAAAGGGAGACAGCGGCGGAAACCTCTTTTCGCGGCGGGTCCATCATGCCGAAAAAACCGGCGAAGGTGAGCTGCTGCTCCAGCTCGTCCGCCGTGGGGCGAGCGGGCGGGGACGGAAGGTCCCGGTAGGCCACCGCCAGCACCCGAAGGGCACGGGCGGCCATCTCCTCCGCACGCTGAGCAAATTCCCGCCGCTGGGTGTCGGTGAGAGGGGTGCCGCCGGGGAGGAACGTGCAGCGGGGAAGCAGCACGTCCGGGGCCCCTTTCACCAGCAAGCGGGCGCGGTGGGCGGGAAGGGCGTGGAGAGTGCTCATGCGCTTCCGGGCGGAGTCAAAGGGGAATTCCGCCGTGCGGGGAAGCTCCAGCGCAAGGTCGGATTGAAACAGCCCCTCCCGGGCGGCAGCCTCCACCAGAGCGGTCTCCGTCGGGTCCCCGTCGGCATGGATGCGGTCAGGGGCCAGAACGGCGGAGGTACACAGGGCACCGATGGTGAGGGCCAGCGAACGGGAGGCCCCAGGAGGCACGATGCATTCCGTCACCGTCATGCGGTTTTGGGTCAGGGTGCCGGTCTTATCAGAACAGATGACCCCAGCGCAGCCCAAGGTCTCCACCGCGGGGAGCTTTTTCACAATGGCCCCCTGGGCGGCCATGCGCTGCACCCCAAGGGCCAGCACGATGGTGACGATGGCGGGCAGCCCCTCCGGGATGGCGGCCACGGCCAGGGAGACGGCGGTGAGGAACATTTCCAGAATGCCGCGGCCCCATGCCATGCCCGCGCCGAAGACCAGCGCGCACACCGCCACG
Source organism: uncultured Oscillospiraceae bacterium (assembly GCA_934646175.1). GTDB lineage: Bacteria > Bacillota > Clostridia > Oscillospirales > Oscillospiraceae > CAKUEI01. Next base: position 1,652 of record CAKUEI010000067.1, on the reverse strand, counting down.
CAGAGAAGGGACAGCCCCCGGGAGATCTCCGCCATCTTGCGCTGAAGGGGGGTGTCGACGGTTTTTTCGTGAAGGAGAAGGCCGGCGATGTGCCCCACCTCGGTGTCCATACCGGTGGCGGTGACCACTGCCGTGCCGCGGCCGGCGGTGATGACAGTGGAGGAAAGGACCATGTTGCGTCGGTCGGCCGCCTGTGTTTCTACCGCCAGAAGAAGGTCGGCGGCCTTGGAGATGGGAAGGCTCTCCCCGGTCAGGGTGGATTCGTCCGCCTGAAGGGCGGTGCAGTCCAGCAAGCGGGCATCCGCCGGGACCCGGTCTCCCGCCGCGAGGAAGATCACGTCCCCGGGGACCAAAAGGGAGGCGTCCAGTCGGATGGTGTGCCCGTCCCGCAGGACGCTGGCCCGGGGTGCCGCCAGCTTGCCCAATGCGTCCAGGGCTTTTTCCGCCTGCTCCTCCTGCAGGATGGAAAGGACGGCGTTCACCACGATGATGACCAGAATGATGATGGCGTCCACCCATTCCTCGCCGCCCCCGGCCAGCACCGAAAGGACGGCAGCGGCCAGCAGGACCAAAATCATGGGGTTCCGCAGCTGGTCGAGAAAGCGCAGGAACAGCCCCCGGCCGGGGGAGGTGAGCAGCTCGTTGGGGCCGTACCGGCGGCGGCGGTGCTCCGCCTCTTCCGTGGTGAGGCCGGAGGCGGGATGGGTGTTCAGCTCCGCCAGAACGGCGGCGGAGGATTCGTGATGCCAGCAGATCATAGAGAAAGCTCCTTCTTCTGTAGATTGGGGCTATTATACTGCCGAAGGGACCTTCCATTTGGGCGAACGGTGGGGGCGCAGAAAAAAGAAACGCCCCGCCGCCAAAAGGCGGCGAGGGCGTTTCGGTTTGTCGAAAAGGCCTCGCAGAGTTCGTGCACGCAGGCCGCAGCTCGTTTGAGTGCGCGGTGATCAGCCCGCAGGAGTCTCTGTGGGATCGGGGGAGTCGGTCTCCTCCGGCTGAACGGATTCGGAGGGGGCGGCGGTGTCCGTTTCGGAGGGAGAGGCTGTATCCGTTTCGGAGGGGCTGTCAGTCTCCTTCGCTTCCTGCAGGGAGGCGCGGTAGGCGGTCAGGTTGGTGTAGAAGGTTTTCAGGTCAAAGGTTTGGTATGCGGCGGAGGTGACCACGGTGGCGCTGTCCATCCAGCCGTCCAGGACGGTGTCAAAATAGGCCGAGCGGGTCTCGTCGCAGTCGGCGTCCAGCCGGAGGATGATGTGGTAGCCGTTTTTGCTTTCCACAATGTCGGAGATCGCGTTCTCCTCCAGAGCGAGGGAGGCGGTCTCAAATTCCTCCACCATGTCCCCGGGGGAAGCCACATAGCCGTCCGGGTAGGAGGAAAGGCCGGGGTCTTCGCTGTACTCGTTCATCAGGGTGTCGAACAGGGTGATGGGGTCGTCGCTTTCCCGGAGCTGGGCGAGAAGATTCTCTGCCTGCTGCTTGGCTGCGGCCTTGTCGGACTCGGACATTTCGTTCCCATTGGAATCCTTGGTAGAGATGAGGATATGCTTCACCCGGTAAAGCTCGTTATCGGCGATATACTGGTCAATCTCTTCATCCGTGAGGACCTTGAGGTAGTTCTGATAGAGATACTGAATGGAGTTGAGCTTATAATAAGC
>CAKUEI010000066.1 GCA_934646175.1 uncultured Oscillospiraceae bacterium | reverse complement strand
CTTATGGGGGTTCGCCAGGGTAACCTGTCCCATTCCGGCGGCGTACAGCCGCTCGAAAAATGCCTTCAGCCGCGCCGTCATGGCGTAACAGTAGATGGGCGTGGCCGCACACAAAACGTCGCAGTCATAAAACGCAGGATAAATCTGCTGCATATCGTCCTGCTGCACACATTTCCCCGTCTGAAGGCAGGCATTGCAGCCGCGGCAGCCGTTCACCTGCATGTCCCCCAGGGAAAATTTCGTCACCGTGTGTCCTGCCTCTTCCGCGCCGCGGATAAACGCGTCGGCCAACCGGTCGGTATTTCCGCCCTTCATGGCTGCGGACTGGATCACCAGAACCTTTTTCATGTCACTTTCTCTCCCTCTTACAGCACCTTGGAAAGGAATTCCTTCGTACGCGCCTCTTTGGGGTTTGCGAAGAATTCCGCGGGCGGCGCCTGCTCCAGAATGTGGCCGCCGTCCATAAACAGCACTCGGGTGCCCACCTCACGGGCAAAGCCCATCTCATGGGTCACCACCACCATGGTCATGCCCTCGTGGGCCAGCTCCTTCATGACTTCCAGCACCTCGCCCACCATTTCGGGATCCAGTGCAGAGGTCGGCTCGTCAAAAAGCATCACCTTCGGCTTCATGGCCAGGGCGCGGACGATGGCGATCCGCTGCTTCTGGCCGCCGGACAGCTGGGCGGGATAGGCGTCTGCCTTATCCTCCAACCCGACGCGTTTCAAGAGAGCCATGGCCGTCTCATTGGCCTCCGCCTGACTCATGAGCTTGGTCTGCACCGGGGCCAGGGTGATATTCTTCCGGATGGACAGATTGTTGAACAGATTGAAATGCTGGAACACCATGCCCATCTGGCGGCGGATCTTGTCGATGTCCGCCTTGGGGGAGGTGATCTCCTGTCCGTCAAAGAAGATGGTGCCCTTGGTGGGCTGCTCCAACAGATTCAGGCAGCGCAGGAAGGTGGATTTGCCGGAGCCGGACGGCCCGATGATGACCACCTTTTCCCCGGCGTCAATGTGCTCCGAAATATCGTCCAGCACCAGATGGTCTCCAAATGCCTTGGAGAGATGTTTAACGTCGATCACTTTGACGCATCCTCCTTTCCAGCTTTCCCAGCAGCCAGCTCAGAATGAGCACCATGCCCAGATAGATCAGGGCGGCGGCCAGCAGGGGCATGAACGCCTCATAGGTGGCGCCCAGAATGATGTTTGCGCCGCGGGTCAGGTCGGCAAGGCCGATGACCGTGACGATGGAAGTCTCCTTCAGCAGGGAAATCAGCTCGTTGCCCAGGGCGGGCAGGATGTTCTTCACCGCCTGGGGGATGACCACGAAGCGCATGGTGTCCAGATAGCCGAGGCCCAGAGAGCGGGATGCCTCCGTCTGCCCGATATCCACCGACATGATGCCGCCGCGGACGATCTCTGCCACATAGGCGCCGGAGTTGATGCCGAAGGCCATCACGGCCACGAACACCATGTTGCGGCTGTTCACCAGAATGACGAAATACATGATCATCAGCTGGATCATCACAGGTGTGCCGCGGATCACCGTCACGTAGATCTTGCAGATCGCATTCAGGATCCCCATGATCACCCGGGCGGGGCCGTGCAGGCTGCCCTTCTGCTGATCGTGGGACGCACGGATGGCCGCGATCACGACACCAAGCACCACACCCAGCACCAGCGCCAGCACCGTGACCTCCAGGGTCGTGCCCAGACCGCGGACAATGTACTTCCAGCGGCTGTCCTTAACGAAGCACAGGATGAACTTGGCAACGAAAGACTGCCACCACAGGCTCAACGCATTGCCCATCGCACTTACTCCTCTCATTCACAACGAAGGGGGCCGGCTGAATCAGCCGCCCCTCTTCGCTCGTCAGAATTCGTTTTTTATTGTACCTTGGTTTTCCTGCACTGTCAATCAAATCAGCTGGCAGCCACGAAAGCCTGAGCCGGACGGTCATCCAGAATGGCGCAGTCGATTTTGCCCTGCTTCAGAGCCATGATCAGCTCGCCGGTCTTGCTGTAGCGGACAATGTGCTCATCGCCGAAGTCTTCGGTCGCCTCGGTATCGCCGGTGGTGGAGGTCTGAACGCCGATGGTGTAGTTGGCGCCTTCCGCACGCATATCCTCGATGGAGGTGATGGGGGAATCGCTGGGCACCACGATGTTGTTCATGGCCACCATGTACACCTGAGTGAAGTCCACGCTCTCGGCGCGGTCAGGGCTGGCGGTCAGGCTGGCCAGAGCGATGTCAGCCTTGCCGGTCTGGATAGCGGCGATGATGGAGTTGAAGTCCATGTCGTCGATACGTAGCTTCATGCCCAGCTTGTCGGCCAGAGCGCGGGCCACGTCTGCATCGATGCCCACCACCTGATCGTTCTCATAGTACTCATAGGGGGGATAGTCGGCACTGGTGGCCATGACCAGTTCAGGAGCGTCAGCGGCCACGTCCTGCTGATAAGCAGGAGCCTCGCCCTCACCCATGATGTAGTAGTTGATGATGGCGTCCAGAGTGCCGTCGTCCTGCATCTCGGTCAGGGCAGCGTTCACCTTGTCCAGCAGTTCGGTATTGCCCTTCTGGACCGCGGCGGCAATGTTCTCCTCCGGATAGTCAGTGGGCAGGATCTTCAGGGCGTGCTCTTCCACAGCGGCGCTGCCGGTAGGAGCGGGGGAATCGGTATTGCTGTCGTTGTCGCCATTGCTGGAGCAGCCGGCAAGGGCGCCGAATGCCATTGCCGCAGCAAGCAGCAGGGCAAGAACTTTCTTTTTCATGTTTCTTTTCTCCTTTGTGTTCCTTCCGGAACCTTAATTTAGCCCTTATTATACACGCCGGCTTCAAAAAAGCAAGTAGTTTTTCGAAATTTATTCACTATTTTTTCTTTATTTCAAATATTTATGAATATTCATTCAAATGTGAACAAAGGACCGGGGCGCAGCAGGCCGCGCCCCGGTCAAATTGCCTGTTTTTCGTTTTTCAGTCCAGCGCCAGGCCCAAAAAGGCGTGCTCCATATTCCACCGCCGCATGGTCAGCCACTTGATCATGCCGAAGGGCCGGGCCCCCGGTTCGCCGGGACGGGCGGGGATACGCGCCTCGATCTTCTTGGTCCGCGGCCCCATAAGCAGCAGGGACAGGGCGGCGTCCTCCCCCGTCGGGGGGACCACCAGTTCCTTGATGCACCGCACACCGTCCTCTCCTTTTTCCACGGCGCAGCAGCCGACGCCCTGAGGTAGGTCCAGCCGCAGCAGGCCTCCGGAGGCCCCGGCGCACACCTGCAGCTGATGCTCGATAAAGCTGTCGCTGTAATCCACGTAGGTGAGCCGCCCCAGGGCCGCCCGGCGGATGCGGTTATACATGGCCGCCGTTACCGGAAGGATCATGCCGTTGGCCGGGGGCAGCTGGGCGACCGGCGTCTCCAGCTTCCGGTTCCAGAAGGCTGTCTCGTACCCCGCCTGACGGTAAAAGTGAAAAAGGCTGTCCTCCGCGGGTACCAGCGCAATGCCGGCGGAGCCATGTATCCGGGCATACTCCGCGGCATAGTCCAGAAGCTGCCGTCCAAACCCCTTCCCCCGCTGCTGCGGATGGGTACACATGGCGTACAGATATACGATGGGCACCGATTCGCCCCCGGCGTGCAGGGTGGTGGGCAGCAGGGCCGCCATGCTGACGATCTCGTTCCCCTCTGTCAGCAGCACCATGTCATGGGGGCGGAACAGGTCGTCAAAAAACTGGTTGATATAAGACCAATCGTCCCCGAAGCAGGTCCGCCACAGGGCCTTCAGCGTCGGGACGTCGGCATGTTCCGCGTGACGCAGTTCCATGTTCCTCACTCTTTCTCCTTCCAGCGGGCGCTGTATTTTTCCGCCATCCGGTCGGGGTAATAGGATTCCTTTGCCTTCCGCAGGCCCTCTACGCCCATATCGTCCTCCCGGTTCAGGTAGCGCACCTGCGGATAGTGCTCCCGCACCCAGCGGGCAAACTCCCGGTTCACCATGGGATAGGCCCCCTGCACCTCGGCAAAGGCCTTTTCAAAGTGGACGTCATAGGTGTCTTCCGCCCCCATAGGCTCCCCCATGGTGAAGGCCACCACCTTGCCGCCCGCCCGCAGAAGGCAGCCGTCCAGCCCCATCTTGTCATAATGGGCCATGCACTTTTTCAGGGCCACGCCGTCCTCCTGCATGGTCTCGTCCCCGTCATAGCCCAGGTTTTCCCGATACCACCGCTCGTCCATGGCAAGGCACTCCGGCAAGGTTTCCGCCGTGATCTCCTCAAAGCTCCAGTCCAGGTGCTCTTCCAGAAAGCGGTTGATGTGATTGCGCTTTCCGTGGAGCTTTTTCCCGGTGAGCTCACACAGGCGGTCGATGTCGTACAGGTAGTCAAATCCGTCCCGGTCGGCCTCGAACACAAACCGCCCGGGGAACCATTGCTCCAGCTTTTTGATATGTTCCTCCGAAATGCAGGCCAGCTGGAACCGCTCGCCCCGTTCCTCCGCGTCCTTCTGCAGGGCCAGAAGAGCAGCGTGCTCGTCCCCGCCTACGGGGTACAGGTAGCAAAGTCCGATGGTGCCGGTCATATGGGCGGTAAGGCACCCCTCCACCTGGGCCACATGCTGCCGGTATGGTTCGCTCCATGCAAACAGATTTGCAAAGGTGTACTCGCAGCCCCGCTCACCGCTCTGACTGAGAGCTTTGTCGATCCAGGACTTATCCTCCAACGTTGGAGTATGAAAAGAGATCATGCTTCCATTCCTCTCTGTCCGCCGGTTTCTCCCGGCGTATGCTCTTTCCGTATTTTAGCACAGCTTTTCCCCCACCACAAGGAAAATCCCGCCGCCAAACTCCGCCGTTTTCTGTCAAAAAAGCCCGGAAGCGCACAAAAAACAGCCCGGTGCAGCATACTGCACCGGGCTGTTTTTCTGTTAGTAACCGGGGTAAATGGTGCTTTTCTTCGGAATGATCAAAGCGGCGATAACATAGGCCCAGATGCTCAGTCCGCCGGGGATGATCAGAATTGCAGCCACCACGCGGACAATGGTGGGGTCCCAGTTGAAAAATTCCGCAATACCGCCGCAGACGCCAAACACCTTTGCGTCTTTTCCTTCCGTGCGATAGAGTTTTTTCGGTTCATTCATTGCGTGGTTCCTCCTTATGTTCTGTGATCATAGAATACCACGAATGTCTTAAAAACACAGGGGAAATTTCTTAAAATCCGTTAAAAAGCAGCTTTGCTTTTACTTCCCATCCGCCTCGCTCAGCATGCCCTTTTCGTACTTCAGGCGCTTGACCTCGTTCCGGGTGCCGCGGATGATCTCTTCCATACGCATCTGCTCCGGCAGGCTCATGACAAAGGTGAAGGCCACACCGTGGCGCTTGGCCCGGCCGGTGCGGCCGATGCGGTGCACATAGTACTCGTTTTCATCGGGCACATCGTAGTTGAACACCACGTCCACATCGTCAATATCCAGCCCGCGGGCGGCCACATCGGTGGCCACCAGCACCCGCAGCTTCCCGTCCCGGAAGTTCTGCAGGGTCTTTTCCCGCACCCGCTGCTGAATGTCGCCGTGAATGGCCTCGCATGGGATGCCCCGCTGCTTTAAGAGACCGGCCAGCCGGTCGGCCATATTCTTGGTGTTGCAAAAGGCGATGCCCCGCTCGTAATTCTGGGCCAGCAGCAGCTGATAAAGAAGCTCCGCCTTGTCGCTGCGGGCAAGGTCCACCCAGTACTGCTGGATGTCCGGCTTGTTCTGCTGGTCGGCCTGCACGATGATCTCCACCGGGTCCCGCTGATAGACCCAGGAGATGTCCATCACCTCGCGGGAAATGGTGGCGGAGAAAAGCCCCAGGTTCCGGCGGTTTTTGATCTGGTCCAGAATGCGGGTGACATCCCGCACAAAGCCCATGTCCAGCATCCGGTCCGCCTCATCCAGCACCACGGTCTGCACGCTGTCCAGCTTTACCGTACGGCGCTTCATATGGTCCATCAGCCGCCCCGGCGTAGCCACCACGATCTGGGGGCACTTTTTCAAGGCCTGCACCTGCTTTTCGATGGGGGCGCCGCCGTAAAGCACCACGGTGCGTACCCCTTCCTTAAAGGCGCACAGGTCCCGCAGCTCATCGTTGATCTGAATGGCCAGTTCCCGGGTGGGTGCCAGCACCAGAGCCTGCACCGCGCTGTTCTCCGCTTCAACGTGCTCCACCATGGGAATGCCAAAAGCAAAGGTCTTGCCCGTCCCGGTGGGGGCCTTGGCAATGACGTCCTTCCACTCCATGAAATAAGGGATCGCCCCCGCCTGCACCGGCGTGGCCATCACATAGCCTTTTTTCTCGATGGCACGCAGCACCTCGGCCGAAAGGCCCATATCGGCATATTTGACCTGATCGTTTACCGTCTGGCCGTTGATCTCCATGTTGCTCTCTCCAATTTCTTTCGCAATTCTTTTTCTTTAATATTGTATCATGCCTGTTGTACCAGTGCAAGGGATGTGTTATAATTTGTTTTGTATGTGAATTTTACGTATATAAGGAGAATCGTCATCCATGATCACTGTTTCCGACCTGACCCTTCAATACGGCGGCCAGCCGCTGTTTTCCCATGTGGATCTGCAGTTCACCCGCGGCAACTGCTACGGCATCATCGGCGCCAACGGCGCGGGCAAATCCACCTTTCTGAAGATCCTCTCCGGCGAGCTGGACTCCACCAAGGGTGAGGTCTCCATCTTGCCCAACACCCGCATGTCTGTCCTGAAGCAGGACCAGAACGCCTATGACGCCTACACCGTCATGGACACGGTCATCATGGGCAACCGTCATCTTTACGACATCGGCCGGGAAATGAACGCCCTCTATGAAAAAGAAGACTTTACGGACGAGGATGGCCTGCGCGCCGCCGACCTGCAGGCGGAATACGCCGAGCTGGGCGGCTACGAAGCGGAAAGCGACGCCAGCCGCATCCTGCAGGGCCTCGGCGTGGGCACCGAGCACCACTACGAATCCATGGCCACGCTGGACGGCCGTCTGAAGGTGAAGGTGCTGCTGGCTCAGGCTCTGTTCGGCAATCCCGACCTTCTGTTGCTGGACGAGCCCACCAACAATCTGGACATCAACGCCGTCAACTGGCTGGAGGATTTCCTGCTGGACTTTGAGGGCACCGTCATCGTGGTCAGCCATGACCGCCATTTTCTGAACACCATCTGCACCCACATTGTAGACATCGATTATAACAAGATCAAGATGTACGTGGGCAACTACGACTTCTGGTACGAGTCCTCCCAGCTGATGCAGAACCTGATCAAGAACCAGAACAAGAAGAAGGAAGAAAAGATCAAGGAACTGCAGGACTTCGTCTCCCGTTTCTCTGCCAACAAGTCCAAGAGCAAGCAGGCCACTGCCCGCCGCAAGTTGCTGGATAAGCTGACGGTGGAAGAAATGCCCGCCTCCTCCCGCCGCTATCCCTGGGTGGGCTTCTCCCCCGACCGCGAGGTGGGCAAGGACATTCTGTTCGTCACCGATGTCAGCAAGACTATCGACGGTATAAAGGTGCTGGACAAGGTCAGCTTCATCGTGGGCCACGGGGACAAGATCGCCTTCGTGGGCGACAATGAGAACGCCCACACCGCCCTCTTCAAGATCCTCACCGGTGAAATGGAGCCGGACGAAGGCACCGTCAAGTGGGGCCAGACCGCTACCTTCTCTTACTTTCCCAAGGACAACACTCCCTTCTTCCAGGACTGCGGCGACAATCTGGTGGAATGGCTGCGCCAGTTCTCCTCCGACCCGCACGAGGCTTACCTCCGCGGCTTTTTGGGCCGTATGCTCTTCTCCGGTGACGACATCTATAAGCCGGTGAAGGTGCTCTCCGGCGGCGAAAAGGTCCGCTGCATGCTCTCCCGCATGATGCTCTCCGGTGCCAACGTTCTGCTGCTGGACCAGCCCACCAACCATCTGGATCTGGAATCCATCGCCGCCCTCAACAACGGGCTGGAGGCTGTGAACTGCAACGTGCTGGTCTCCTCCCATGACCATCAACTGGTACAGACGGTATGCAACCGCATTTTCGACTTCACGTCGGAGGGCAAGCTCATCGACCGGAAGATGACCTATGACGAATACCTTGAGGCAAGCTCCGTCCAGTGACCTCTCCGCTTAGAAAGAAGGAATCCACCCCATGAAGCGTCCCTTTCTTCCCCTTGCCACCGCCCTGATCCTGGGCGGCGCGGGCGCTGTTGTCCGCCTATGGGAGCGGCGTAGTGCCTATGACGCCGCCACCGGCCTTACTGACCTTTCCTCCCCCGCCGTCTGGCTGCTTCTTATCCTGACGGCGGCCGCCGTGGTGATGGCCCTCGTCTGTGCCCGGGCAATGGCCCATCATCCCTTCCCCCGTGGGTATGATCAGGCATTTTACGCCCCAAATTCCATTTACCCCACCCTGCTGATCCTCTCCGCCGTGGCCATGCTGCTGTCCGCGGGCCTTACGGTCCTTGACTACCGGAACGATCTCATGCTGTACGCCCTCGGGTACGTGCAGACCTCGCCCTCCGTCCTGAAGATCGTGCTGGCCGTGCTGGCCGTGGTAAGTGCCCTCTGCCTGTTCCCCATCGCAAAGAATGGGTACCGGGGCACAGGCCGTGGAAACAAATTCACCCCTCTGCTGGCTCCGGCCTTCTTTGCCTGCATCTGGCTGGTGGTCTCCTATCAGGAAGATGCAGCCAACCCGGACATGATGTCCTTTCTCTTCGGCCGCATGGCCGCCATCTGCGCCGCCCTGGCTCTTTACTATGTCTCCTCCTTCTCCTTTGAAAAAGCCAAGCCGGGCCGCACTGTGTTTTTCTCCATGCCGGCCCTCTTCTTCTCCCTGGTCTCGCTCTGCGATTCCGGCGCGCTGTTCCTGAAGGTCATCAGCGGCAGCGTCGTTCTCCTTCTTTCCGCCCAGTTGGGCGCGCTTTGCTGGAACAACAGCGGGGAGCATGTTCCCCATTCTGATCCTTCGGAGGTAGACACCGATGAACCGTAAAAAATTCTATATCACCACCCCTATTTACTACCCCAGCGACAAGCTGCACATCGGCCACACCTACTGCACCGTGGCAACTGACTCCATTGCCCGCTATAAGCGGCTGCAGGGCTATGACGTCATGTTCCTCACCGGTACCGACGAGCACGGCCAGAAGATTGAGGACAAGGCCAAAGCCGCCGGCGTCACCCCCCAGCAGTTCGTGGACAACATCGTGGCCGGGCCCCGGGGCGTTCTGGATCTGTGGAAGCTGATGAACATCTCCAACGACCGGTTCATCCGCACCACCGACGACTATCATGTGGCCGCCATCCAGCGCATTTTCAAAAAAATGCACGATAACGGCGACATCTATAAGGGCACCTATAAGGGCAAGTACTGCAAGCCCTGTGAGAGCTTCTGGAC
>CAKUEI010000065.1 GCA_934646175.1 uncultured Oscillospiraceae bacterium | reverse complement strand
ATTCCCACTCAATGGTCGCAGGGGGCTTAGAAGTAATATCGTAGACGATACGGTTGATACCCTTGACCTCGTTGACGATACGGACAGAGATTTTGTCCAGAGTCTCATAGGGAATGCGGGCCCAATCGGCGGTCATAAAGTCAGTGGTGATGACGCCGCGGAGGGCGAGGGTGTAGTCATAGGTGCGGCCGTCACCCATGACGCCCACGGATCGCATGTTGGTCAGCACGGCGAAGTACTGGTTTATGGAGTAGGCAAGGCCCGCCTTCTCGATTTCGTCGCGGAAGATGAAATCCGCCTCCCGCAGGGTGTCCAGCTTTTCCTTGGTGATCTCGCCGATGACGCGGATGGCAAGGCCGGGACCTGGGAACGGCTGGCGCATGACCAGATATTCCGGAAGGCCCAACTCGCGGCCCAGCTGACGGACCTCGTCCTTGAAGAGCAGGCGCAGCGGCTCGATGATCTCCTTGAAGTCCACGAAATCAGGCAGGCCACCCACGTTATGGTGGGACTTGATCACGGCAGCATCGCCGGTGCCGGACTCGATAACGTCGGGATAGATGGTGCCCTGCGCCAGATAGTCCACGCTGCCAATCTTCTTACTTTCATCCTCAAAAACGCGGATGAACTCCTCGCCGATGATCTTGCGCTTGCGCTCCGGCTCGGTCACGCCGGCCAGCTTGCCGAGAAAGCGCTCTTCCGCGTCCACACGGATGAAGTTGAGGTCCCACTTGGAGAACGCAGCCTCCACCTCGTTGCCCTCGTCCTTCCGCATAAGGCCGTGGTCCACGAAGACGCAGGTGAGCTGATTCCCCACGGCTTCCGCCAGCAGGGCGGCCGCCACGGAGGAGTCCACACCGCCGCTGAGGGCCAGCAGCACTTTGCCGGAGCCCACCTTTTCGCGGATGGCGGTGATAGAGGTCTTCAGGTAGTCCCCCATGGTCCAGTCCCCTGCCGCACCGCAGGCCAGATACAGAAAGTTATGCAGCATGGCCACACCGTTTTCCGTATGGTTGACCTCCGGGTGGAACTGGACGCCGTAGAAATGCCGCGTCTCGTCCGCAATGGCCACATTGGGGCAGTTGGCGCTGTGGGCAGTGAGAGTGAAGCCCTCCGGCACTTTGGCCATATAGTCCCCGTGGCTCATCCAGGAGATGCCCTCTGCAGGAAGGCCGCGGAAGAGGGTGCATTCGGTATCATAGTAAGTGGCGGTCTTGCCGTATTCCCGGGCGTTATCGTCCGTTGCAGCAGTCACCTTGCCGCCTAGGGTGTGGGCGATGAGCTGGCAGCCGTAGCAGATGCCCAGGATGGGGACGCCCAGCTTGAAAATGCGGGGGTCCACCTGAGGGGAATCAGCCTCGTATACGCTGTTGGGGCCGCCGGTGAAGATGATGCCGATGGGGTTCATGGCGCGAATCTCTTCCAGCGGGGTGTGATAGGGTTTTACTTCGCAATAGACATTGCACTCACGGACTCTGCGGGCGATCAGCTGATTATACTGGCCGCCGAAGTCCAGAACAATAACCATCTGGTGATTCATTGGTTTCCTCCTGCTTTCCATAAGGTCGGTCTCGCGCCGTGCCTTAAAGCGTTGTAATATCGACGGGGCTTAATTCCTCGCTTCTTCCCTTCTCCCGAACGGTGAGCAGGGCGCGGGCGGTGTCGATGGCAGTGACGCAGCCCACGGAGTGCTCCACGGCGGCGCGGCGGATCTTAAAGCCGTCCGTATCGTGCTTCCGACCCCGGGTGGGGGTGTTGATGACCAGATCCACCGAGCCACTCTGGATCATGTCCAGAATGTTGGGGTGCGCCTCAGACACGCGGGCCACCCGGCGACACGAAACACCGGCGGCGTTCAGCGCCTTCCATGTGCCTTCCGTAGCCAGAATTTCCACGCCCATGTCCTCAAATCCGCGGGCGATGCCCACGATCTCGCTCTTGTCCTCGTCCTTAACGGTGATAATGACGCGGCCGCCCTTCTTGGGGGCCTTCATCCCGGCGCCCTTGAAGGCTTTCAGCAGAGCCTGCGGGAAGGATTCCGCCAGGCCGAGCACCTCACCGGTGGACTTCATTTCGGGGCCGAGTCCGGTGTCCACATCGGTGAGCTTCTCGAAGGAGAAGACCGGCATTTTCACGGCGTAGTACTCCGCTTCCCGGTAAACGCCGGTGCCGTAGCCCAGATCCTTCAGCTTTTCGCCCAGCATGACGCGGGTGGCAAGGTCGATGACGGGAACGCCGGTGACCTTGCTGATATAGGGGATGGTGCGGGAGGAGCGGGGGTTCACCTCGATGACATAGATCTGATCGTTATAGAGGATGAACTGGATATTGATGAGGCCGATGACGCCTAGTGCCTTCGCCAGATCGCGGGTGTACTGGAAAATGGTCTCCTTGTGCTTTTCCTCCAGATGCAGGGTGGGATAGACGGAGATGGAGTCGCCGGAGTGGATGCCGGCACGCTCCACATGCTCCATAATACCGGGGATGAGGATGTCTTCCCCGTCGAAAACGCCGTCCACCTCCAGCTCGCGGCCCATAAGGTATTTGTCCACCAGAATGGGATGCTCCTGCTCCACCTGATTGATGATGCGCATAAAGTCGGTGATGTTGCGGTCATTATAGGCGATCTCCATGCCCTGACCGCCCAGCACGTAAGAGGGACGGACCAAAACGGGATAGCCCACCTCGTTAGCGGCGGCGATGGCCTCCTCCGTGGTGAAGACCGTCTTGCCCGCAGCCCGGGGGATGCGGCACTGCTGCAGGATCTCGTCAAAGCGCTCGCGGTCCTCGGCGGCATCCACACCGTCGGAGGAGGTTCCCAGAATGGGAACGCCCATTTCCGTCAATGCCTTGGCCAGCTTGATGGCGGTCTGTCCGCCGAACTGCACCACGGCGCCCCAGGGCTTCTCCAGCTCCACCACAGCCTCCACATCCTCCGGCGTCAGGGGCTCGAAGTAGAGCTTATCGGCCACGTCGAAATCGGTGGAAACGGTCTCGGGGTTATTGTTGATGATAATGGTCTCATACCCCATGCGCTTAAAGGCCCAGACGGAGTGAACAGAACAGTAGTCAAATTCGATGCCCTGGCCAATGCGGATGGGGCCGCTGCCCAGCACCAGGACCTTTTTCTTCGGCTCTGCACCGACAGCCTCGATCTCTTCCGCCGCCTCATTCTCCTGATCGTAGGTGGAGTAGTAATAGGGCGTCTCCGCGTCGAACTCGGCGGCACAGGTATCCACCATCTTGAAGGAGGGGATGATGTGTAACTGCTCCCGCAATTCCTTGATCTCCTGCCGGGTCTTGCCGGTCAGCGCGGCAATATAGGAATCGGAGAATTCCATCTCCTTGGCCTTTTTCAGGGTGGCAAGATCCAGCTTACCCCGCTGCAGGGTGGCTTCCATGTCCACGATGGCCTTGAACCGGTCCAGGAACCAAAGGTCGTACTGGGTGATCTTGTTGATCTTCTCCGGGGAGAAGCCGCGGCGCAGGGCCTCTGCCACGATGAAAAGGCGCTGGTCGTCGATATTCACCAGCCGGTCTTCGATCTCTTCCGTATACAGCTCATCAAGGCCGGGCATTTTCAGGGTCTTCACGTTCAGCTCCAGCGAGCGGATGGCCTTCATCAGCGCCCCCTCGAAGCTGTTGCCAATGGCCATGACCTCACCGGTGGCCTTCATCTGGGTGCCCAGAGTGCGGCTGGCGGTAGTGAATTTATCAAAGGGCAGACGGGGCAGCTTCAGCACGCAATAGTCCAGCGTTGGCTCAAAGCAGGCCATGGTCTTCCCGGTGACGGCGTTGGGGATCTCGTCCAGGGTGTAACCCAGGGCGATCTTCGCGGCGACCTTTGCGATGGGATAGCCCGTCGCCTTGGAGGCCAGCGCGGAGGAACGGCTGACGCGGGGGTTCACCTCAATAACTGCATACTCAAAGCTCTTGGGGTTGAGAGCCAGCTGAACGTTGCAGCCGCCCTCGATCTTCAGGGCGGAGATGATATTCAGCGAAGCGGAGCGCAGCATCTGGTACTCCCGGTTGGCCAAGGTCTGGGTGGGGGCCACCACGATGGAGTCGCCGGTGTGAACACCGACGGGGTCAATGTTCTCCATGGAGCAGATCTGGATCACGTTCCCGGCGGAGTCGCGCATGACCTCGAACTCGATCTCCTTCCAGCCGGAAATGCAGCGCTCGATGAGCACCTGGCCTACACGGCTGAGGGCGATGCCGCGGTCCGCGATCTCGCGGAGGGACATCTCGTCATAGGCGATGCCGCCGCCGCTGCCGCCCAGGGTATAGGCCGGGCGGACGATGACAGGATATCCGATGGAGGCGGCAAACTGCACCGCGTCCTCCACGCTTTCCACCACGTCGCTGGTGACGCAGGGCTGGCCAATCTCCAGCATGGCATCCTTAAAGCCCTGACGGTCCTCCGCCTTGCGGATGCTCTCCGGGCTGGTGCCCAGCAGCTTGACGCCGTACTTGTCCAGAATGCCCTCTTCATAGAGGTTCATGGCAAGGTTCAGGCCGGTCTGACCGCCCAGAGTGGGTAGGATGGAGTCCGGCCGCTCTTTGGCGATGATCTGAGTGACAGAAGCGAGGTTCAGCGGCTCGATATACACATGGTCGGCGATCTCGCGGTCGGTCATGATGGTGGCGGGGTTGGAGTTCACCAGCACCACCTCCACGCCCTCTTCCTTCAGGGCGCGGCAAGCCTGAGTGCCGGCATAGTCAAACTCGGCGGCCTGACCGATGACGATGGGGCCACTGCCCAGCACCAGGACTTTCTTAATGGCAGGATTCTTCGGCATTACCGTGCGCCCCCTTTCCGCTTTTCCATATGCTCGATAAACCGGTCAAACAAATACTCGGTGTCCATAGGGCCGGGAGACGCCTCCGGGTGGAACTGGACGGTAAAGATGTCCTTCCCCAGATAACGAAGGCCCTCCACCGTTTTATCGTTTACGTTGATGTGAGAGATCTCGGCAACGCCCGGGTTCACACTCTCCCCTTCCACCATGTAACCGTGGTTCTGGCTGGTGATGAAAACACGGCCCTCGTTCAGGTCCTTCACCGGGTGGTTGCCGCCGCGGTGGCCAAAGGGCAGCCGGGCAGTGGTGGCGCCGGTGGCCAGGGCCATCAGCTGGTGCCCCAGACAGACGGCGAAGATGGGCATGTCGCTTTCGTAGAGCTTGCGGACCTCCTCGATGATCTCCACGTTGTCCGCCGGGTCGCCGGGGCCGTTGGAGAGCATCACGCCGTCAAAGCCGCCCTCCAGCAGGGCGGCTGCGGGCGTGCGGGCAGGGAACGCGGTGACCTCGCACCCGCGGCGGGAAAGGCAGCCGATCATATTCTGCTTCACGCCGTAATCCATCAGGGCAACGCGGAAGCGCTGCTTCCCTTCCGCGGGGATCACCTCCGGCTCTTTCCGGCTGGTCATCTCCACCTTGCCCTCCACGCGGTAGGCACGGATCTTCTCCAGCATCTCGGGGATAGAAAAAGACTCCGCACAGGTGATCATACCGTTCATGGTACCCTGATTGCGGAGAATGCGAGTCAGTGCACGGGTGTCCACGCCCTGAATCCCGGGGATATGATGTTGTTTCAGATAATGATCCAGCGTATCCTCGCAGCGGAAATTGCTGCCGCGGTCAGAGAGATGACGGACGATCAGCGCCTCCGCCCAGGGGCGGCAGGACTCGTTATCCTCATGGTTCACGCCGTAATTCCCGATGAGGGGATAGCTCATCACAATGCCCTGTCCGGCATAGGAAGGGTCCGTCAAAATCTCCTGATAGCCGGTCATGGAGGTGTTGAACACCATTTCAAAGACCCGCTCTTCCTCTGCGCCGATACTCTCGCCCGAAAACACTTTCCCGTTTTCCAAGATCAGTGTTGCCTTCACTGGGTATCCTCCCGCCTTTCTCAAAAAAACGGCGCATCAACGCCGCTTACCTTTATATCCTTGTTATTGTACCGAAAAATGCGGCAGATAGCAAGGCCGTTTCGCGCTTTTTTCTTTCTTTCCGCGAGAACCGTGGTTTTCTCCAAAGCGGGCAGGAATATTGCCGCCGTGCAGGGCAATACTGATAACAGCCCGTTCTCTCCCCGCTCGAACGCGCGGCAGCGCGGGCGGACACTCTGGGAAAGGGGCGGCAAACACAGCATGGTGATTGCATTTCTCCGCACGGTCATTTTATACGCCCTGATCATCCTCGGCATCCGCATCATGGGCAAGCGGCAGGTGGGCGAACTGGAACCCTCCGAGCTGGTGCTGGCGCTGCTCATCTCCGACCTGGCGGCGGTACCCATGCAGGATTTTGGCATTCCTCTGGCCGCCGGAGTAATTCCCATCGTTACCTTACTATGCATCACGATGATCCTGTCCGTTCTGACCATGAAAAGCATCCGCTTCCGCGCCCTTTTGTGCGGTCGGCCCAGCATCGTCATCGAAAACGGCAAGCTGCGCAGCCGCGAGATGGCGCGCAACCGCGTGACCGTGGACGAGCTGATGGAAGAACTGCGGATGCAGGGAGTCTCCGACCTTTCCACAGTGAAGTACGCCATTCTGGAAACCAACGGCCGCCTTTCCGTCCTGCTGAATGCGGAGGAGCGGCCGGTGACGGCCAAGCAGCTTGGCATTTTCCCGCCGGATGCGGCGCTGCCGTTGGTGATCATCAACGACGGGCGCCTTCTTGCCCGCAATTTGAAGACCCGAGGCCTGAACGAGCAATGGCTGAAAAAGCAGCTGCAGGCGCAGGGTCTCCGGGAGATCAAGGAGGTATTCCTCATGACGGTGGACGAGCAGAATCAGGTCTACTGCGTATCCCGGGAGGCGGCAAAATGAAAAAGCTGTGGCTGGCGGTACTGACCCTGGCACTGATCTTTCTCCTGACCCTGATAAACGCCGCCGCCATTCAGCGCCGGACGGACATTCTGCTGGAGGGTCTCCGGCGGGCAGAGACCGCGGCTCTCTCCGGCGACTGGGAGGCGGCGCAGGACTTCACTCGGAAGGCCCAAGCGCAATGGCAGAAGGACTCCGGGTATTTTTGTCTGGTGCTGCGCCATTCGGACACGGACGCAGTGCAGACCGGTTTTCAGGAGGCGCTGGCCCTGCTCGGCCAGAAAGAGACCGTGGAATACGCCGCGGCCAACGCGCGGCTCACCGCCCAGCTTCTGCTGCTGGCGGATATGGAGGCCCCTACGCTGAAAAACATATTGTAAGCAAGCAAAAAGGCAGCGCCGTAAATCATACAGCACTGCCTTCCGAATGGTCAGCGGCTTTCCAGCAGCTTGGTGATCTCGCGCATGAAACTGTCCACATCCTTAAACTGACGGTAGACCGACGCGAAGCGGACATAGGCTACCTCGTCCACGTCCTTCAGCTTGTCCATGACCAGTTCGCCGATCCGGGCGGAGGGAATCTCACGGTCCATTTCGTTCTGAAGGGTCTGCTCCACCTCGCTGACGATCTTCTCCTGTATATCCAGCGGAACAGGGCGCTTTTCGCAGGCACGGATGACGCCGGAGAGGACCTTGCTGCGGTCAAAGCTCTGGCGGCTTCCGTCCTTTTTGATCACCACCACCGGCATACTCTCGATGGTCTCATAGGTCGTAAAACGCCGGCGGCAGGCAAGGCATTCTCTGCGGCGGCGGATGCTGGCACCTTCATCCGCAGGGCGGGAGTCTACCACCTTGCTCTCCGGATGGGCACAATACGGGCACCTCATTGCGTGTCCTCCCTTTTTCTCAGATAGCCCTATTATAACAGCTCCCAGAAAAAATGCACACATTTTTTCTCTTCCCCTGCATATTTCTCCCTTCCCGGGCCATCCTATCCACTGTACAAGGGAGGTGAGCGGTATGCAGGATAAGCATGATCCCCAGAATAAGAAGCATCAGGGCCCCGAGAACAAGAAGCCCCAGAGCGGCGAAAACAAGAATCCTCAGCCCAAGTCCGAGTAATCGTGGCGCCAAACGGTCTCTGCGAAGCAGTGCGCTGGTTCGCAGAGACTTTTTTCGTATTCTTCCCGCTTGACATTCTTTTTTCTTTTTGTTACACTGAACTTGCTATCGGAGGGTACTCTCACATTGTGTGCTGGATAAGATGGCGGAACCAGTTTCCGTTTCTTGTCCAGCTCTTTTGCTACATAAGGAGGTTTTCCCCATGGGACATAATCCGCTGACTGAAGGCAGGATCGGGCCGGCCCTGCTGAAATTTTCCATCCCCTTCCTGCTTTCCAGCCTGCTGCAGGCCCTTTACGGCGCAGTAGACCTGCTGGTGACCGGGCAGTTTGCAGGCACCGCCGCCCAGGCCGCCGTGGCCACCGGCACCCAGATCATGCAGATCGTCGCCGGGATTGCCATTGGCCTTTCCACCGGCATCACCGTGCTGATTGGCCACCGGTTCGGCGCCAAAGACGACGAAGGCTCCGCTCAGGCCATTGGCTCCGGTACCGTCACCATGATCGTGCTGGCCATGATCTTAACGCCGGTAGTGCTGCTTGCCACCAACTTTCTCGTATCTGTCATGCACGTTCCGGACGAGGCCGTAAGCTCGGCGCAGAAGTATATTTTTGCCTGCGCCTGCGGCATCCCCTTTACCGTGGGGTATCACGCCATCAGCGCCATTTTCCGCGGGCTGGGGGACTCCAAGCGGCCTCTCTTTTTCATCGCCGTCGCCTGCGTCATCAACATCGCGGCGGACCTTATCCTCATCGGGCTCTTTCAGCTGGGGGCGCTGGGGGCGGCGCTGGCCACCGTCTCCGCTCAGGCCATCAGCTTTCTGCTGGCTCTCTGGTACATCGCAAAGAAGGGCCTTCCCTTCCCGCTGCTCCGCCGCCACTTCGCCCCGCAGCGCACCTCCGTCCTTCAGATCGTCAAGGTGGGGTGCCCTCTAGCCCTGCAAGAGGCGCTGATCACCCTCTCCTTCCTGATCATCACGGCCATCGTAAACGGCATCAGCCTGACCGCCTCCGCTTCGGTGGGCATTGTGGAAAAGATCATCTACTTCGCCATGCTGCCGCCCCTTTCCTTCGGTTCCGCTGTGGCCGCCATGGCGGCCCAGAATCTGGGGGCTGGAAAACCGGAGCGCGCCTTCCAGACCGCAAAGCACGGCATCCTCTACTCCCTGATCTTCGGCATTCTGGTCTGCCTTTACTGCCAGTTCTTCCCCCAGACTCTGACGGCCATTTTCTCCAAGGACAGCGCGGTGGTATCCATGGCGGCCACCTATCTGCGCTCTTACTCGCTGGACTGCATTCTGGTGTCCTTCGTGTTCCCCTTAAACTCCTACTTCAGTGGGCTGGGCCGCTCCATGATCTCCATGATCCACAGCCTGCTGGCAACCTTCCTGGTGCGTATCCCCGTCTCCTATGCCATGAGCCGCACCGTGACCACATCGCTTTGCGGCATGGGGTTTGCGCCGCCGGCGGCCTCCCTTGCCTCCATCGCCATCCTACTGGTGTACTTTTCCTTCCTGCGCAGGAAGTCCCCGGAGCTTTTCTTCGGCAAAAAGCAATAAAAAAGCCCGTCCGGTTCAAGAGCGTTGACATAGGAAAACAAGCAGAAACCCAGTAAAATCAACGCTTTTAAGGGCAGAGGGCAAACAGGTTAG
>CAKUEI010000064.1 GCA_934646175.1 uncultured Oscillospiraceae bacterium | reverse complement strand
ACTTGCATGTGTTAAGCACGCCGCCAGCGTTCATCCTGAGCCAGGATCAAACTCTCAATAAAATGGTATCTAAACAACTTCTCAGCTGCTTAAATCAATTCACATTTCATCGAAAACTAAATCATAGCTTCAAAGAAATCTTTGGACGCCCTTCTCAAACATCTCTGCTTGAAAAGGACTTTCGTCCTTTTCTGGTGCTTTTTCGTGTTATCTCACGTTGTTTAATTTACAAGGTGCACGCTCCGCTTTGTTTAGGTCACTCACTCGCGCCCCTCACAGCGGAATTTCATTTTAACACACCCTCAAGCTTTTGTCAAGAACTTTTTTGAAGTTTTTTGAACTTTTTTCGTTCTTCAGGAGATTTTTTGTTTCCCCTCGCTCAAGCGCTTGTCTAATATACCAGACCTATAAGCACTTGTCAACCCCTTTTTCGAAGTTTTTTGATTTTCTTTCTCTCGCGGACATTTGCCCGCGCATATACTCTTGCAGGCGGACACGAAATGTGCTACCTTAATATATATGAAATCTGACTTGGAGAGGTGAACGCCATGCCCATTCGCATTCCCGATTCTCTGCCTGCCACCGCAGTGCTGGAGAGTGAAAACATCTTCGTCATGACAGAGCATCGCGCTCTTCACCAGGACATTCGTCCTTTGAACCTGATCATTCTGAATCTGATGCCCACCAAGGTCATCACTGAGACGCAGCTTCTCCGTAAGCTGTCTAATACTCCCCTTCAGATCCAGGTGGACCTTCTGAAAACCGCTTCCTATGAGTCCCACAACACCGACCGCAGCCATCTGGAGTCCTTTTACACCACCTTTGACCAGATCAAGGACCGCCGGTATGACGGCATGATCATCACCGGCGCGCCGGTTGAGAATCTGGACTTCACCGATGTGGAGTACTGGGACGAGCTGTGCGCCATCATGGAGTGGACAAAGACTCACGTCCACTCCACCCTACATATCTGCTGGGGAATGCAGGCCGGGCTTTACTATCATTACGGTATTCCTAAGTACACTCTGCCGAAAAAGCTTTTCGGCATCTTCGAGCACACCATCCTCCGTCCCAACTCCCCCCTCTTCCGCGGCTTTGACGACACCTTCCTTGCCCCCCAGTCCCGCCATACGGAGGTACTGGCGGAGGATATCCTGAAGGTCCCCTCTCTGGAGCTTCTGGCCGTCTCGGAAGAGGCCGGCGTTTTCTGCTGCAAGAGTGAGGATAACCGTCAGCTTTTCGTCAGCGGTCATCTGGAGTACGATGCGGACACCCTTTCCCGCGAATACTTCCGCGACGTAAATAAGGGACTTTCCATCGACGTGCCCAAGCACTATTTCCCTCAGGACGACCCGGCGCAGGCCCCTGTGGTCCACTGGCGCAGTGCAGGCCAGCTGCTTTTCTCCAACTGGCTCAACTACTATGTATACCAGACCACTCCCTACGACCTGCACAGTCTGTAAATCATGCAGTCCATTCTTCGCTTCGTCTTTCGTGCCGTTCCCTTTATGGGCTGTGCGCTGCTGCCCCTGCTGATCTGGCGGATCTGCCGAGTCCGCGTCCTCACCCGGCGCAGACTTGCCTTCTCCCCCGCACGGGAAGCGGTCCTTTTTCTCTTCTTTCTCTTTCTGGTGGGGCTTGCCGCTTTGACGGTGTGCCCACCTGTTTCCTGGCAGAGCGGCCTTCCGCACTTTATCCCCACCACGGGGAAGGGCGGTCTCAACCTCATCCCCTTCAAGATCATCGAGCAGACGTGGTACGAGGTCTGCGTGTACGGCAACCGGGACTATTTTCTCATCAACTGTCTGGGCAACATCATTCTCTTCCTTCCTATTGGCTTCTGCCCACCTCTTCTGTGGAGGATGGCTCCCGGCTGGTCAGTGCTCATCGGCGCCCTTTCTTCCCTCTGCATTGAGCTGTGCCAGCTCCCCATGGCCCGGGGTACCGATGTGGACGATCTTATTCTCAACACCTTTGGCACGTTTCTGGGCATGCTGCTCTTTCTTCTGCTTCGCCGCACTACGCCTCGCTTCTGCGCCCATTTTCGGGTGCATACCATATAATAATAGAATAGAAGGACGCTCTGCACGTTTTGCAGAGCGTCCTTCTATTCTATTCCTCCGGTTCCCCGGCTCTTTCGCTTTCCCGCTTCAGCCGGTCCAGCACATTGGAAAGTCCGGCGGCCTCCTGCCGTTCCATCAGTTCCACGATCAACTGGTTGGAAATGAGAAAGCCCTTCGGCGTCAGCCGCCACCGGGTGCCTGCCCGGGTAGCCCAGCCCCGGTGCTCAAATTCCGCCAGCTTGCTTTCCAGCACGTCAAAGTTCATGAAATAGTTCCGGCGGTACTCCCATTCCTCAATGCCCCGGGTGGTGCGCAGATACAGCATCAGGTATTCGCCGCTCCGTTCCCTCTGGGGGATCATCTCCGATTGGTCGATCACCGTTCCCGCGTGGAGCACGCCCTCAATGTACCTGTCCAGATCGCGGACGAAGCTGTACCGCCGCCCACCGAAGTCTGAATGGGCTCCCGGCCCGAAACCCAGATAGGGCTTCATCATCCAGTAGCGCAGATTGTGCCGGGACTGGAACCCCGGCTTTGCGAAGTTGGAGATCTCGTACTGCCGGTACCCGGCCTCGCTCAGCCGCTGCACCGTCCACAGGTACATGTCTGCCTGCAGGTCGTCGTCCGGCAGCTTCTCCCCCCGATTCACCCGGCCCGCAAGGGGCGTTCCCTCCTCCACCTTCAACCCGTAGCAGGAAAGGTGCTCCGGCGCAAGGGCCAGCGCCTGCTCCACCGTCCGCTGCCAGCTTTCCATGTCCTGCCCCGGCAGACCGTAGATCAGGTCCATGCTAATATTCTTGAATTTCACCGCCCGGGCATCCCGCAGGGCCTGTTGAGCCTGTTCAAAGGTATGGGGCCGATGCAGGGCCGCCAGTTCCGTGTTGCACGCAGACTGCACCCCGAAGGAGATGCGGTTGAACCCCGCCAACTTCAGCCACCACAGGCTCTTTTTGTCTGCGCTGTCGGGGTTCGCCTCCACCGTGATCTCTGCGTCGTGATTGACGTTGTACTTCCGCCGGATCAGATTCAGGATCTCCCGCAGGCGCTTTTCGCCGTAAAAGCTGGGCGTCCCGCCGCCGAAATAGATGCTCTCCACCTGATATCCCTTGGCATGGGGGGCCGTCTCCCGCAGATGGCGCAGCAGCGCCTTCTGATAGTCGTCCATCCGGTCCTCTCTCCCCGCCAGAGAGTAAAAGTCGCAGTAATCGCACTTGCTCCGGCAAAATGGGATATGAATGTAAAGGCTCAATTTCTCCATTTCGGGCCACCTCGCGTTTCTGCCCCTTATTATAATGCCTTTGTGGCAAAGCCGCAAGCCTTGATGCGTCCATTTTCTCCGCCCCGTTTGCGTTCGGCGGCAGGTCGTGATACAATGAAGCATCTTTTCCCCCATCGGAGGTGACCCCATGTCCGTTGCACATACGCCCCGCCGTCTTACCATCACCGTGCCGTCTTCCCGCAGCGGGCAGAAAGTGGACACTCTTCTGCGGAAGGAACTGCATCTTTCCGGCACCGTCATCCGCCGCATCAAATGGCTGCCCGACGGTATCCTGCTGGATGGCGACCGTGTCTTCACCTCCGCCCGGGTCTCCCCGGGACAGGTTCTTTCCGTTCTGGTGGGGGACAACTCCGTCACAAGTGGCATCGTCCCAACCCCCGGTGTGCTGGACATTGTCTATGAGGACGAGGATCTTCTGACGCTCAATAAGCCCGCCGGGTGTTCCGTTCACCCCGGTCCCGGCCATTATTCCGATACGCTCGGTAATTTTTTGATGTATTATTACGAATCAGCAGGCATTTTGGCGGATTTTCACCCTGTCCACCGGCTGGACAAGGGCACCTCTGGCCTTCTGGTGGTGGCCAAGCACCCCCACGCGCAGGAGCAGCTGAAAAACGCCCTCCACACCCCTTCCTTCTGCAGAACCTACCTCGCCGTGTGCGATGGCGTTCCCGTCCCGGCCTCCGGCACCGTCTCCGCCCCCATCGGCCCGGCGGCGGGCTCGCTGGTGCAGCAGCAAGTGCGCCCGGACGGCAAGCCCGCCGTCACTCATTACCGCACCCTCGCCTCCTTCTCCGGCCGCAGTCTGATGGAGCTTACATTGGAGACCGGCCGGACTCACCAGATCCGCGTTCACATGGCCTATCTGGGCTGCCCCCTCACCGGGGACTTCCTGTATGGGCGGGAGGACCCTTTGCTGATCGCCCGTCCCGCCCTTCACTCCTTCCGCCTCAGCTTTCTGCATCCCATCACCGGGGAGCCTCTTTCCTTCACCGCCCCGCCGCCGGAGGATTTTTGTGCGCTTCTCCCGCCCGACGTCCTCGCCGCAGTGAAAGACAGCAAATCATCCCCCTCTGCGCTTCCGCGCAAAACGTAAGGCAACACATAAGGCCGGCTTCTTTCGAAGCCGGCCTTATGTGTGTGTATGGGGTGTATGGGTAAGGAAAGGGGTTCTGATTTCCGCATTGTAGTTAGTCCGCACTAACCACGAACAAATACTACCATACCCCTGGGGAAAAAGCAAGTCTTTTTTCAAAACTTTTTTACTTTTTTTCTACGCCGGTCAGGTCGAAGGCGGGGATGTACTCCTTCTCCGCTGCCTCTTCGCCCTGGGAGAAGCCCTCCAGCCCAAGGTTTTCCAGGTATTCCTGCGCCGTGCGGATTTCAGCTTTTCGCAGCTTCCGGCCGATCATGTTGTCGTCTTTTGCCTTGCCGAAAGGCACATACTGGCTCATCAAGGACACCAAAACCTCCCCACGGGGGAAGCGCTCCTTCACTGCATCCAGCACCAGTTTGGCCTCGTTCACTCCGCCAGGCAGCAGCAGATGCCGCACGATCACGCCCTTTTTCAAAAGGCCGTCCTCGAATACCGGCATTCCCACCTGACGCACCATTTCCTCCAGCGCCTTCAGGGCGATCTCCGGATAATCCTCTGCCCCGGAGTAGCGCTTTGCCCGCTCGGGCGTTACATATTTGAGGTCAGGAAGATAGACGTCGATCTTCCCCTCCAGCCGCCGCAGGGTCTCCACCCGGTCGTACCCGCCACTGTTCCACACCGCGGGCACGCCAAACGGTTCCTCCAGCACTTCCTCCACCACGTGGGCATAGTGGGTGGGGGTCACAAAGTTCAGGTTGTGGGCCCCCTGACGGATCAGCTCCCATCCGATCTCCTTCACCCGCTGCACGGTCACCGTTTTCCCCACGTTGCCGTGGCTCACCCCTTCATTCTGGCAGAAGATGCACCCCAGCGGGCACCCGGTGAAAAAGATGGTCCCGGAGCCCCTTGTCCCCGAGATAGGCGGTTCCTCCCAGAAATGCAGGGCCGCCCGGGCAATGCGCGGCAGTTCCGGCGCGCGGCAGATGCCCGCGCCGCGCTCGCCTTCCCGCAAAGCACCGCATTTTCTGGGGCACAGCTCGCATTTCACGGTTTTTTCCACCCCGGTCCCAGGTCGCCCGCCTTCCAATGGCGGCGGCACAGGCCGATGTACCGGTCGTTAGCCCCCAGCACCACCTGTTCGCCCTCCTTCAGCACCTTGCCGTTTTCGTCAAACCGGGCATTGCAGGTGGCTTTTCGCCCACACCAACAAATGGTTTTGATCTCCTCGATGATATCCGCCGTGGCCAGCAGTTCCTGAGAGCCGGGGAACAGTTCCCCCTTGAAATCCGCTCGCAGGCCGTAGCAGATCACCGGCAGGTTCAGCTCGTCCACCAGATAGGTGAGGTAGAAGATGTCCGCCTTAGTCAAAAACTGCGCCTCGTCCACGATGACGCAGGCGTAGCGCTTCAGTTCCTCCTCGTTCATCTCCTGCATGTCCGTAAAGTAGATGCACGGGTGGCTCAGTCCCGCGCGGGAAGCCACGAACCGCGCCCCGTCCCGCTGGTCCACCGTGGGCTTCACCAGCAGGGCCTCCTGCCCCCGCTCTTCATAGTTATAGCGCACCATCAGGGCGTTGGCCGTCTTGCTGGACCCCATCACCCCATATCGGAAATAGAGCTTCGCCATGCTTTCCTCTCTCCTTTCTCATTCGCCCAGCCGCTCTTCCACCTTATGGCGAAAGTCAGAAAACGCATTGGGCACCGCGTACACGCTCCGCAGTTCCTCTCTCCCGGCCCAGACCCAGCCTTCCGGCAGCTCCTCACTGTCCATCTCTGCGGTAAGCGCCCGCATATGCCACTCAATGTGAGTAAAAATGTGTTTCCCGGTGCCCGCGTCGGCCCAGGCAGGCCCTTTGACCGGCTCCTCTTCTCCCTCCAGCGTATTGGGATACTCCCAAAGACCTGCCAGTAGGCCCTTCTCCGGCCGCCGCCGCAAGGCGGCTCTCCCAGCATGGAACAGGAGATACACCACTCGCCGTTCCACCTTCCGGGGCTTTTTCTCCGGCTTGACCGGCAGTTTATCAATCGTCCCGTCCCGCAGGGCCGCGCAGAACTCTCTCGCCGGGCATTGATCGCACAGGGGTGCCCCATTGGGGAGGCACACCGTGGCCCCCAGTTCCATCATGGCCTGATTGAACTCCCCCGGCGCGGCCAGCGGCATCACGTCCCGCAATGCCTCCGCCGCTTCCCGCCGGGTGGCGGGCAGTGTAATGTCGCTTTCGTCCCCGCAGATTCGGGCCAGTACCCGCAGCACATTGCCGTCCACCGCCGGCTCCGGAAGTCCGAAGGCGATGGAGGCCACCGCCCCCGCCGTATAGTCCCCCACACCGGGCAGCTTTTTCAGCTTGGCAAGGTCCGCCGGGAATTTCCCGCCGTATTCACTTACGATCACCCCGGCTGCTTTTTTCAGGTTCCGCGCCCGGCTGTAATAGCCCAGTCCCTGCCACAGCTTCATCAGCTCGTCATCCGGCACCTCTGCCAGGTCCTCCACCGTGGGCAGCGCCCGCAGGAAGCGCGCGTAGTATCCCATCACCGCCGCTACCCGCGTCTGCTGCAGCATGACCTCGGAAAGCCAGATACGGTAAGGATCCTTCGTCTCCCGCCACGGGAGCTTCCTCGCATGCTCTCGGTACCACAGCAAAAGGGGCAGCGGCAGTTCTTCCGGTCGTTTCATTCCGCTCTCCCCGCTTTCCACAAATTCTGGGCGAACGCGCCCCGTAACTGATTTATTATATAATGTGCTGCGCCATTTTTCAACGAGAAGGCCCAAAATCCCGCAGAAAACAGCGAAGCGGGGCAGGACCCGTGGGTCCTGCCCCGCTTCTTCTGCGCGAGAGTTCAGATAAGGGAGTGTATCACTCTTCTACGGAAACCTCGATCGTGGTCTCTTCCGCCACGGTCTCCACCGGTCCCATCTCCGCCTGTGCGGCGGCTTCCGCAGCCTTGCGGGCGTTGATCTCTTCGATCATCTTCGCCACGTCCGCCTCTTTCATACGGTAGCCGATAATCAGAATCACAAGACTCGCAATACCCATGATGGCGGGATACAGCAGATAGGCATTGTTGAAGGCCTGCAGCACCGTTTCGGTCACAGGCGCGCCTGCTACGTAGTTGATGGAGGCCAGCACCGCGGCAACCAGCACGCTGCGCACCAGCAGAGCCAACTTCACGGGCACGTTCAACAGGGACATGATGAAGCCCTTGACGTCGTGACCGGTCTTCCACTCGGAGTACACGGCGCAGTCATTGTAGCACGCCATGGAGAGCATGGTGCCGGCGGAGGCCAGCAGGGAAGCGATCACGCTGATCACCGCATACACGATGAAGGAAGGACGCATGGCCCACAGCAACAGCATATGCGCCGCGGCGATCACGCTGCCGAACACGGTGACGGACTTCTTACTGCCCTTAAACAGCTTCATCAGCAGCGGCGTGATCCAGGACGCGCCCAGGGCGGCCACGCTTCGGATGGTCATGAAGACGCCCATGAGGGCGAAGGCATTCAGGTTATAGCTGAAGTAATAGAAGGTAACGGCCGAGGTCAGGAACATGGAGCAGTTGCCCAGCGCGCCGGTGACGATCAGAGTGATGAGGCTGGGGTTGGCAACGCTCTTCAGCATGGTGCCGAAGGAGGGGCGCTCCACCGTGGGGCCTTCCGCCTTTTCGCCCTTCTCGCCCCGGGGCTCCACCTCTTCGCAGCCCTTGGTCACGGCGAACAGCAGCCAGTAGCCCACGCAGCAGAAGATGCCCATCAGGCCCACGAACAGGGTGTAGCCCAGCGCCGGGCTGTTGGTCATTTTTCCGAACAGGCTGATCAGGGGAACCGAGATCAGGCCGAAGATCAGGCCGGAGCCCATCTGGCCGCGCCCGGAGTTGATGGACAGCGCCATGCGTTCGTCCAAGTCATCGGTAATGGCCACGGACAGGGCCGCGTGGGCGGATTCCGTCACCGTCCAGATCACATGGCCCACCACGAAGCCGATGATGATCACAACGGCGGAAACCATCTCATTGTCGCTCACCCGTGAGAACATAAACAACGTCAGAATGGTGAAGATCGGGGGGCCTACCAGCATCCAGCTGCGGCATTTGCCCCAGGGCATCCGCACCTTTTCCAGGATGATGCCGTTCACGAAGGTGGTCACCGTGTCAATGAGGCTGGTCACCGTCATGATGATGCCGGCAATGGCGGCGCTCATCATTGCGCCGTCTGTCAGAAAGGAGGCAAAGTAGTAAAGCTCACAGCTTGCCATGGAAGCGAATGCGAATTTTGCCAGGAAGTAGCAGAACTTTGTTACACCGGGTCTCTTTAACCGTTTCATTTCCATTTGCGTGTCACAACTCCCTCTTACTGAATGTGGGGAAGTCCTTTCTACCTTTTATTTCTTCCCCTATTAAGGTTATCATAACGTGTTGATCGAAATTTGTAAAATATGCAAAAAGAATTCACTTATAGTCCGAAGTCGTTTAGGCAAATCAACCGCCCATTTCCCCGTTCCGGCATTACCCGCCCCCAAGTTTCCCCTTCGTCCCCAAAAGCAGCAAAAGGCGGCGCCATTTGGCGCCGCCTTTTGCTCTGCTTGGGTCTGTTCCGAATGAGAGGGATGGTGTAAGGAAAGATCAGTTCTTGGCTTCCATCGCGGCCAGAGCGGCCTCGACTCTTGCCGCGTCTTCGCTCTTGCGGCGGTCGTTCTCCTTGATCATCTCAGCCACCTTAGCTTCCGGCAGCTTGTAGATCAGCATGGGGATGGTAGCCAGCACAATCAGGATGACAGGCCAGATCAGGTAAGCGGTGTAGAAACCGTTGATGACCTGCTCGGTGGGGGCAACGCCGGCCACATAACCGGTCATGCCGATTGCAGAGGTGATCAGGATAGAGCGCAAAATCAGAGAAAGCTTCAGAGGCAGAGAGCCAAAAGACACGGTAAAGGTCTCCATATTTTTTCCGGTCTTGTAAGTGCACTCCACGCCGCAGTCGCCCAGCAGGCCCACCTGCATCATGGTGGCGCCGGAGCCCAGGAAGCCGCCGATCAGTGCGACCACCATGTAGAACATGGCATTGCCGCGGAAGAAGGCGAAGCAGATCAGCATATATGCGGCGCTGAACACGTTGGAAATAATGAAGCACAGGCGCTTGCTGCCCTTGCACAGCTTCAGCAGGGCGGGCACCCAGAACACGCCGCCCAGCAGGGTAACGAGACCACGGATGGACATAAACGTACCCATGACGGCCGCGGAGTTGATGCAGTTGGCGAAGAAGTAGAACATCAGGCCGGAGGTGATGAAGGTCCAGCAGTAGCCGAACATAATCGCAAGCATACACAGCAGTGCATTCTTGCTGGTGAACACGGTCTTGTAAGCAAGGCCCAGAGAAGCGGTACGGTTGGACAGAGCAGCCACCTTGGCAGCACGCTCAGCCTTGGCCTTCTTGGTGGCCTTGTC
>CAKUEI010000063.1 GCA_934646175.1 uncultured Oscillospiraceae bacterium | reverse complement strand
GAGGGGAACAGACCGTCCGGTCCGCTTTCCCGGGTAACGTCGCCAACAATGGTGCGGCCCTTCAGGTAAGTGCCGGAACAGATGATGGCGGCTTTTACGCCGTAGACCGCTCCGGTGTGGGTGACCACAGCAGAGACCGCTCCTGCTTCATCCGTGCGGACGGCGATTACCTCAGCCTGTTTGACCCACAGGTTTTCTTGCACCTCAAGGGTGTGCTTCATAATTTCCTGGTAGCGCCGTCGGTCTGCCTGAGCCCGCAGAGACCAGACAGCAGGACCCTTGCTGCGGTTGAGCAGCCGGTATTGGATGCAGGCTTGGTCGGCAGCTCGGCCCATTTCTCCGCCCAAAGCATCGATTTCCCGCACCAGATGTCCTTTTCCGGTACCGCCGATGGCGGGGTTGCAGGGCATGTTGCCCACTGCATCCAAATTGATGGTAAAGCAAAGGGTGCGAAGGCCCAAACGGGCGGCGGCCAAGGCGGCCTCAATTCCCGCATGGCCGGCTCCGACAACGGCGATATCAAATTGTCCGGCAAAGTACTCGGTCATGAAAAAGACTCCTTATGAATCAGTAACAGGCTGCCCTTGTTGTGGGGGATGGCGGCCCGGTGGTGTCAGGACGCATGGAGGACAACAAGGGGGAGATCCGGCCGGTTAAACAGCCGAAACGCATGAAAGGGGACGGTGTTGCTGCCCAAGCCGCGAGAAACCACGCAGGATACCCCGCTGGGAAAAGAGAAGACTCCGCCGTCATATTTGGGGAATAGGGTGCGGTCGCTGCTCAACAGGCCTTGGTCGAGGATGGGGATGCGAAAAATGCCCCCGTGTCCATGACCGCACAGCACCAAATCATACGCCCAAGTGGCATAGGTCTCCACCGTGTCCCGGTGGGAGAGCAGCACAGTATACACGTTGTTCTGTTCGGAACGGATGCGCTCCATCAGTTCCGGGCCGGTGGTTTGATCGGCCGGACCGTTTGGATCGTCAATTCCGGCCACGGCAATGGCCTGCCCATCCCGCTCTAACAGGACATAGTTATTGGTAAGAACGGTGACACCGCACTCATCCAAAAGCGCCTTCAAGTCGTTTACTCGGCGCGCTGCCCACTCATGGTTCCCGGTGACGTAATAGGTGGGTGCAATGGCGGAAAGCCCTTTGGCCAGCGTGGGTACCATGGAGAACTGCGCCGCTTGGTCAATCAGGTCTCCGGTAACCGCAATCAAATCGGGTTCAAGGGCGGCTACAGCCTTGAGAAGCGCTTCGTTGTCCGAGCCGAATTCCTTCCCGTGTATATCAGAAAGCTGCACAATGCGCAGACCGTCAAAGGCTTTTGGCAGGCGAGGGGAGGAGATGGAATAGGTTTCCGTCACAATCCCATTCTGCTGCCAGCAGAAAAAGAAGGCCAGAAGGAGAACTGCGACTGGAAGAAGGAGCCATTTCCGGTGTTTGCGTCGTTTTCGCTGTCTCATGCCTGCTGCTCCTTTCGATTTTGTTAGTGTAAACGATTTTACGGGAAAGGGCAAGTGCAGGAAAAGACAGGATTCCCTACCGAATGAAATGTTCCAATTCGTCATCCGATGCGTCGGGACAGAGCACTCCCAAGCGCTGAAGCAGCCGTTGCTTTGACTCCTGCGGGTCGCGGGCATAGGCACTTCGGGTAATCTTCGTCCCCAACACATCCTCGGTGACTGCATAGCGGGCGACGCCCCAGCCGTAAGGGTTCCCGTGCTTGTCCACGGCGTATTCAAAGCTGTGGACGGTGACATAGGTCATCATCTGAAGGTTGGTGATGGCGGCGTCAAAGCCCTTATAGGTGCCGTCGGTGAAACCGGCGGCCCGCTTTAAGTCCTTGGACAGCATGGGGCCGTTTTGCAGCAGAATGTCCATAATGGCCTTTTCCCGGCGGCCGGCCTTCCCCTCGTCATAGCGGGAATCGAAATCATAGCCGTCCCGCCGGTAATTGGCAAGGTCGGGGTACCATTCCCGGCTGACGAAGCCCGCCTTTTTGCGGAAAAGCTTTCCGTAGGCGGCCTTTCCGCGGCGGGCCACCTCCATCCGCCACTCCCAGGGGCCGTCCACATCCCCCGCAAACCAGTAGCGGGAGGGGGTGCAGTCCTCCACGGAAAAGCCGGGAATACCGCAGGAGAAAAAGGGGAGAAGGCCCCAGTCGAGGGCGAGCTGTTCCAACTCGTCGGGGCCGTGCAGGCTGGGATGGGACATAAAAACCGCCTCCTGTTTCTGAAGGACAGTATAGCACAGCGGAAAGAGCCGGTCAAAATTCTTTTGCGCAGAAAAATGCCGCGCCTGTGGAGGGAACACACAGGGCGCGGCAGAGCTCATTTGACAAAGCTGCGGATGAGGCGGGCCATTTTCTCAGTGTACGGCTGATAGCGCATGGGAAGGTCCAGCCAGGTTTTTTTGTCCACGATGCTGCGGGTGTGGCTGAAGGTGCGGAAGCCCTCTTCCCCGTGGTAGCAGCCCATGCCGCTTTCGCCTACGCCGCCGAAGGGCATGGCGCTGGTGGCAAGATGGATGATGGTGTCGTTGAGGCAGCCGCCGCCGAACCGGCAGGTGCGGAGGACGCGCTTCTGGGCGGCCTTGTCCTCACTGAACAAGTAAAGGGCCAGGGGGTGCGGGTGAGCTTCCACCGTGCGGATGGCCTCGTCCAGCGTGTCGAAGGTCAGAATGGGCAGCAGGGGGCCGAAGATCTCCTCCCCCATAACGGGATCGTCCCACGAAACGTGGTCGAGGACCGAGGGGGCAATGCGGAGAGCCGCCTCGTCATAGGTGCCGCCGAAGGTGAGCTTCCCCCGGTCCAGAAGGCCCATAAGGCGGCGGAAATGCTTTTCGTTGATGATCTTGCCGTAGTCGGGATTGTCCAGAGGATTTTCGCCGAATTGACGGACAATCTCCTCCTGAAGGGCATCCAGCAGCCGGTCATGGACGGCGGAGTCGCACAGAATGTAATCCGGAGCTACGCAGGTCTGGCCGCAGTTTAAGAATTTGCCGAAGACGATGCGGCGGGCAGCAAGCCCTATTTTGGCGGTGCGATCCACGATGCAGGGGCTTTTGCCGCCCAGCTCCAGCGTGACGGGGGTCAGGTGCTCGGCCGCGTGACGCAGCACCTCCCGCCCAACGGTGGAGCCGCCTGTGAAAAAGATCTTGTCAAAGCGCTGGTTAAGAAGAGCCTGATTTTCCGCCCGGCCGCCGGTGACCAGCGCTGCATGCTCCGGCGGAAAGCACTCTTCCAGCAGGGCCTGAAGGGCGGCGCTGACGTGGGGGGCGTAGGCGCTGGGCTTCACCAGCGCGGTGTTCCCGGCGGCGATGGCGTCCACCAGCGGCTCCAGCGTCAGCATGACGGGGTAATTCCAGGGGCTCATGATGAGCACACAGCCGTAAGGGCTTGGACTGCGGAAGCTGCGGGCGGCAAACTGGGCCAGCGGCGTGGGGACGCGCTTTTCCACCATGAGCTTTTTAAGGTGCTTCTGCATCCAGGTAAGCTCGGAACAGGTAAGGCCGATCTCGCACATATAGCTTTCGGTGGCGCTTTTGCCCAGATCTTGCTTTAAAGCGTCTGAAAGACGGCCTTCGTGGCGGAGCAGGCCGTCCTTCAGGCGGGAGAGGGCCTCCATGCGGAAGGAATAGGACTGAGTTGCACCGGAGGCGAAAAAGTCACGCTGCTTTGTGAGAATGCTTTGGATCTCTTGCTCGGTCATGCTGCTGATCCTCCTGAACCAAGTGATAGATGCGCTCCAGCTCCTCCGGACCCCAGAGGACGGGAACGGGGTAAAGGGGATTCCCCTCCCGGTCGGCATTGCGGACCATTTGGGGGATGTCCTCCTCACGGATGCAGGAAAGAGTGCGGGGGATGCCCATAGCATCGTTCATGCCGCGGATGCGGGTGATGAACGCCTCCGCCGCAGTGCGGTCATCCGGGGAGTCGGAGACGCCGACGGCCCGGGCGAGCAGGGCCAGCCGGTGATGGGCATGGACTCCGTACTGCTCCAGCACCAGAGGGAGCAGTACGGAGTTTGCCAGACCGTGGGGAACGCTGTACTGTCCGCCCAGGGTGTGGGCCACGGCGTGGACATAGCCCACATAGCTGCGGGTGAAGGCCGCACCTGCCCAATAGGCGGCTTGCTGCATCCCTGCCCGGGCGGAGAGGTCGCCGCCGTCCGAATAGGCTCGGGGCAGATGCTCCAGAATGAGCCGAACGGCGCGGATGGACGCCTCACGGGTCATGGCGTTGGTGGAGCGGCCGATGAAAGCCTCCACCGCGTGGGTCATGGCATCCATGCCGGTGGAAGCGGTGACATCCGGCGGAAGGGTGACGGTAAGAGCCGGGTCCAGCACGTTGTAGGCGGGCATAAGGGGAAAGTCGTTGATGGGATATTTACGGTGATGGATCGGATCGGTGATGATAGCGGCCAGCGTGGTCTCGCTCCCCGTGCCGGAGGTGGTGGGGACGGCGATGAGCAGCGGAATTTTTTTGTGGACATTCAGAATGCCCTCCATCTGGCCCAGAGAACGGTTTGGCCGGGCCACCCGGGCGCCTACGGCCTTGGCGCAGTCCATGGAGGAGCCGCCGCCGAAGCCGATGAGGGCCTGACAACCGTGCTGGCGGTATAGGCACAGAGCCTCCTCCACATTGTTCGTGGTGGGATTAGGCACTACCTTATCATACACCACACAGCGGATGTTGTGAAGACGCAAGTCTTCCTCCAGTGCGGCGGTAAGACCCAGCCCGCGGACGGTGCGGTCGGTGGTGAGCAGAACGCAGGAAACACTGTGCTGCCTCAGAACGCCGGGCACACTGGACAGACCGTCGATCAGCGCGGGCTGACGGTAGGGCATGAACGGGAGGGCGGCGCGCATGGCGGTTTGAAACAGGCGGCAATATGCCTTTTTGAACAGATTCATGGAATTCTCCCC
The DNA here is from genome assembly GCA_934646175.1 of uncultured Oscillospiraceae bacterium. GTDB lineage: Bacteria > Bacillota > Clostridia > Oscillospirales > Oscillospiraceae > CAKUEI01. The sequence goes on along the minus strand of CAKUEI010000063.1, from coordinate 5,400 downwards.
TTTACATCGGGCATTTTTGTGTTAGCATAAAGCTGGGGGTAACACCCAAGTCAAGAGGGGAGGAACAAAAAATGGGGGACTTATCCCATTACTGCATTTCCAGCGGGAAATTTGCCCGCTTGTGCGGCACTACCCGGGACACCTTGCGATACTATCATCATCAGGGCATTCTGGTGCCCCAGCGGGACGAGGAGAACGGGTATTACTACTACAGCTATGCGCAGATGGCATCGTTTTTCTTCATTCGGACGTTTCGGGAGCTGGGCTGCTCCGCCGAGGATATCAAGACCTATCTGCTGGGGGGCGAGCAGGCTCGGTTCGACGCTTTTGTGGACGGACAGTATGAGGCGCTGCTGCGGGAGCGGGAGGAACTGGAGCGGCGGATCGCCGTTATCGGCGGGACGCGGGAGCTGCTGAAAGAGATCCGAAGCGCCGACCGGGAGAAACCGCAGCTGATTTCCCATCCGCCGGCGCAGAGCTTGAAGGTGACGCCGGTGCGCTCCGCCCCGGCGACCTCCGCCGGGGAGATCATGCCGGATATTCTGCGGCACCTGGACCGCTGCCGGACGCCGGGGGTGCAGGCCTTCCCCATGGGCGGAGCCATCCGGGCGGAGGACTTCCTTGCCGGGCGGTATGAATACCGTCAGGTGTTCAGCTTTGCCGCCCCGGACGCGGAGGGGGAGGATATTCTCCCGCTGAAGCAGGGACTGTGCGTGGTGCGAGTCTGCCGGGAGAGCGATGGGGACATCCGGGCCATTTACCGCGAAATGGCGGAATTTATGGGGAAGCGGGGCCTGAAACCGACCTCCGACCTTTTTTCCCTGAGCATGGTGAACGTCATTGACCCCCACAGGAGCAGACGGTACCTGAAATACCTGTTCTGCTGGGTGGAAGAGGGAAAATAAAAAACGCGGCTGTCCTTTCATAGGTCAGCCGCGGTTTCAAACGAAACCCGCTTCGCCTGGCTTTTGTTTGCAGGCCGAGAAGAAGGTTCGGCGACATACACGCCGCCGCCGAACAGGAATGGGACCTGATTCGCGCCTGCGGGTGCGAACTCTGCGAGGCTTTTCCGTTAAAGTCAGTGTACACCCAGGTTGCGCACGATGTGATAGGCCATATTGGTGGCCTGACGGATGTTCTTGGGGGCGGTGCAGTCGCCCAGCATGTAAAATTCCGGCGCGCAGTCGTTCAGGGCAAGGGCGGATTCGGTCATGGGCCGCTGGCCCACGGCGTAGATCACGGTGTCGGCCTCCACAAGGCTCTGGGCATTGTCTTTCAGGGACTCCACCTTCACACCCTGCTCCGTGATCTCCAGCGCTTTGGTGGAGAGGCGGAGATCGATGTTGTTCTTGCGGATCTGAACGTCCAGACCGATCTCGTGCAGGACGTTGCCGCCGGTGCCCATATGGTCCATCATTTCGATGATGGAGACCTGGCGGCCCTTGCCGGCCAGGAAAATGCCCAGTTCCAGACCCACCAGGCCGCCGCCCAGAATGGCAATGCGCTTACCGGCCAGATCGGTGTTCACATACACCTCTTCGGCGCCGACGACATTTTTGCCGTCAATGCCCGGAATGGGGGGCACCACGGGACGGGCACCGGTGGCGGCGATGATCACGTCGGGGTGCAGGGATTCAGCCAGCTCGGGGGTGACTTCGGTGTTCAGCCGGACGTCGATGGCGGGATTTTCCACGCACAGGCGCTGCTGCAGGTTCAGATATTTGTCCAGATTGGCCTTGAAGGGCACATCCCGCTCACAGCGGAGGGTGCCGCCCAGCTCATCCCGCTTTTCGCATAGGGTGACGGTGTGGCCCAGCTTAGCAGCCTCCAGCGCCGCCTCCATGCCGCCGATGCCGCCGCCTGCGATGAGGATATTCTTGTTGACATGGGGCATGGGGGGGATCTTGGCCTCGTGCTCGCAGCCGATCTCAGGGTTCAGGGCGCAGCAGATGCGGCCGTTGACCACCAGATGGCTGAAGCAGTAAAGGCAGCGCATACAGGGACGGATGTCCTGTTCGCGGCCGGTGCGGGCCTTGATGGGCAGATCGGGGTCTGCGATCAGGCCGCGGGCCAGCTCCACCACGTCAGCCTGACCGGAGGCGATGATCTCTTCCAGCAGGTCGGGGTCGTCCAGGGCACCGACGGTGGCCACGGGGGTCTTGACCAGTTTCTTGATCTCGGCAGCGTAGTGAACGTTGCAGCCTTGCTCATGGAACATATCGGGGTGCGTGACAACAAAGGCATCATGATCTTCGTGGTTGCCGGTGGAGACGTGGATCAGGTCCACATGACCGTCCAGCGCCTGGGCGATGCGCTTGCCCTCTTCAAAGTCGTAGCCCTTCTCACACGCCTCGTCCCCGCTCATGCGGAACTCGATGGGGAAGTTTCTGCCGCACTTCTGCTTGATGCGGTCGCAGATGGCCAGGGCAAAGCGCATCCGGTTCTCAAAGCTGCCGCCCCAGCGGTCGGTGCGGGTGTTGATCTTGGGGGAGAGGAACTGGGACACCAGCCAGCCGTGACCGCCGTGGACCAGCACCATGCCGAAGCCGCAGAATTTGGCATAGGCGGCGGCGTTGGCGTAGCACTCGATGGTGTGCTCAATGGCCTCCTCATCCATGGCCTCCACATGGGTGGTCAGGCCAATGTCCACTGCGGCGTCACGGGTGATTTCAGTGGTGACAGGACCGTAGACGGTGTTGCCCCGCTCGCCGGAATTGGTGGCGAACATACCAGCGTGCTGCAGCTCAGCGGTGGCCACGGCGCCGTAGCGGGAGATGGAGTTGGCCAAGGCGTACATGGCACTTTTGCTGTCCTGGTTATCCAGCAGCAGGCTGTGGGGGGCGCCCACGCCGTGGACACTGTCCACCATCATCTCGCCCACGGCCACGGAGGCAGCGCCGCCCATGGCCTTACGTTCGAAGTAGACGTTCAGGGTCTCGGTGGGCTGATCATCATAGGTCAGGTCGTGAATGGAGGTGGGGGCCGCAAAGATGCGGTTGCGGAAAGTGACATTGCCCAGCTGAATGGGGGCAAAGAGATGGGGATATTTCAGTTGGCTCATGGTCCGATGCAAGGCGCTTTCGACGCGCCTCGCCCTCCTTTCTATTATGGGGTCATACTGATTTTATTATAAAGTGGCTTTGCCGGGATGTCAAAGACCGAGCACGGAAACTTACATTCCTTTTTCCCCATAAGAGACCGGAAAGAGGGAATAAAGAATCGCACCCCCGTCCGTTTGTACGGACGGGGGTGCGATTTCTTTTCAAGGGGAGGGAATCAATACATGCCGCCCATGCCGGGGTCGGCGGGGGCAGCGGGAGCCTTGGGCTCGGGCTTGTCGGCCACCAGAGATTCGGTGGTCAGCAGCACGGAAGCCACGGAAGCGGCATTCTCCAGTGCGGAACGGGTCACCTTGGTGGGATCCACGATGCCGGAGGATACCATGTCGCAGTAGACTTCCTTATAGGCGTCAAAACCATAACCGGGCTTGTCAGACTCTTTAACCTTCTCCAGAACCACAGCGCCCTCGATGCCGGCGTTCTTTGCAATCTGACGCATGGGCTCGGCCAGGGCAGCGGCAATGATCCGCACGCCGGTCTTCTCGTCGCCCTCAACTTCGTTCAACACCTTCTCCACAGCGGGGATGGCGTTTACATAAGCGGTGCCGCCGCCGGCCACGATGCCCTCTTCCACAGCGGCGCGGGTGGCGTTCAAAGCGTCCTCGATGCGCAGCTTCTTCTCGCGCATCTCGGCCTCGGTAGCGGCGCCGACGCGGATGATGGCCACGCCGCCGGCCAGCTTGGCCAGACGCTCCTGCAGCTTCTCGCGGTCGTAATCAGAGGTGGTCTCTTCGATCTGATGGCGGATCTGGCTGACGCGGGCCGCGATGTCTGCACTGTTGCCAGCGCCGTCCACAATGATGGTGGTCTCTTTCTGAACCTTCACCTGGCGAGCCTGACCCAGCATATCCATGGTAGCTTCCTTCAACTCATAGCCCATGTCGCTGGAAATCACAGTGGCGCCGGTCAAAACGGCCATATCCTGCAGCATATCCTTGCGGCGGTCGCCGAAGCCGGGGGCCTTGACGCACACTACGTTCAGAGTGCCGCGCAGCTTGTTGACGATCAGGGTGCTCAAAGCGTCGCCCTCCACGTCCTCGGCCACAACCAGCAGCTTCTTGCCGGACTGCACCACCTGCTCCAGCACGGGCAGCAGATCCTGAATAGAAGAGATTTTCTTATCGGTCAGCAGGATGAGAGGATCGTCCAGAACGGCCTCCATCTTCTCGGTATCGGTGACCATATAGGGGGTGATGTAGCCCCGGTCAAACTGCATGCCTTCCACAACTTCGCTGTAAGTCTCGGCGGTCTTGGACTCTTCCACGGTGATCACACCGTCGTGGCTGACCTTCTCCATTGCTTCGGCAATCAGTTTGCCAATGGTCTCGTCACCGGAAGAGATGGCGCCCACGCGGGCGATATCATCGGTGCCGTTCACGGGCTTGGAGTTCTTCTTGATCTCTTCAATAGCGGCAGCGGTGGCCTTTGCAATGCCCTTTTTCATAACCATGGGATTGGCACCGGCAGCCAAGTTCTTCAGACCCTCACGGATGATGGCCTGAGCCAGCAGGGTAGCGGTGGTGGTACCATCGCCGGCCACGTCGTTGGTCTTGGTGGAGACTTCCTTCACCAGCTGAGCACCCATGTTCTCAAACGGATCCTCCAGCTCAATCTCCTTGGCGATGGTCACACCGTCGTTGGTGATGAGGGGAGAGCCGTACTTCTTATCCAGAACAACGTTGCGGCCCTTGGGACCCATGGTGATCTTGACCGTATCGGCCAGCTGATTCACGCCGCGCTCCAGCGCCTGACGTGCTTCGTCGCCGTAAGCAATCATTTTAGACATAATGTGTTACCTCCTACCGATTATTCCACAACGGCCAGAATGTCGTTCTGACGGACGATGGTGTATTCCTCGCCGTCGACCTTCACTTCCGTGCCGGAGTACTTGCTGGTGATGACCTTGTCGCCCACCTTGACGGTCATGGCGATTTCCTTGCCGTCCACCAGGCCGCCGGGGCCCACGGCAACGACTTCTGCCACTTCGGGCTTCTCCTTGGCGGTGCCGGTGAGGATGATACCGCTCTTGGTCTTCTCCTCGGCCTCCACCAGCTTAATGATCACGCGATCAGCCAAAGGCTTCAGTTTCATGGCTAATTCCTCCTTATTGAATTGCTGTGTAGCTTATAAACGTTGAGACAGGTTAGCACTCATTTGGCAAGAGTGCTAACCTGTCTTAGATAATAATCGGTTCCGTTTGAAATTGCAACCCCCTGAAGCGAATTTTCTCATGGAATTTTGGAAAAATTCACTTTCTGTTCACAAAGTGGAGGGCAGAGTG
>CAKUEI010000062.1 GCA_934646175.1 uncultured Oscillospiraceae bacterium | reverse complement strand
CGGATTTTCACTGGTACATCTGCGCCTATCTGACATCTTTCAGTTTTTGCACACGGTCGAACGCACCGTTTTCATAATCCTCCTGGCTTATGAGAGAAAGGGGGACTTCCCCCGCGGTCCCGCCGCTGACGGTCCCGATAAAACGGCTGCCGTATGCATCCCGGAGATGAAATCCGGCATCCGTGGAGCAGGTATATAATTCCACGCTGGTTCGAAGATTCAAGTCATAGGCGTAGAACGTTTTACTTCCGCCGTCTTCCGAGAAGGTGCGGTAATAAAATTTTGTTCCGCTATCCACCAGATAAAAGAGAAGGGTTTCGTTCGGGTTGAGGGGATATGCGAATCCGTTTTCTATATGCAGGAGTTCTTCTGTGCTGCCGCTGACGGGATCCCAGGCGTACACATAAGTGTCGCCGCCCTGCTGCAGGTCATACACGTCTGCTTCACGGTTATAAATGATACGGCCGTCAGCTGCTATGCCCATAATGTCGTGCTGAGACAGGGATGCCGTCACATAGCCCTCATCATTATAATAATTGCGTTCCTGATCGGTACACCAGACGAAGGAACGGTCGGCGGCGATATCATAGACGGTCAATTCATACATCAGCTGATGATTTTTTTGCCACCAGTCAAAGTAATCGTTGTATGGATCGGACGAGGCGGCAAATTCGCTGTACGCGCCCTCTTTCATGGCGGCATAAAAAGCCGCGGTATCGGGTGGATACGCAGGGGAGTACCAGCTTTTTTTCACAATGGCGTATTGCCCGGAAAGACCGGCGATGGAATAGGAGATGTTTGTATCCTCCGGACGCTCCCTGAGCTTTACTGCGGTTCCGTCCGATAGATTTATTTTGAGGATCTCGGTCCCTGTTCCGGTCGCATAAGAGCCGCTTCCGTCCGCGTTTACGTACCCATACCCCAGGGTGATCCATGCCGTATCCTTCGTATATAAAACAGACGGGATTTCTTCTACATGCCAGCTGTCCGGTTCTCTGGTGCCGATGGGGATCGAGTAGATCACCCGCTGCTGCTCGCTCTTTATGTCCGTTTGCAGCAGGTCAAAGGTATTCTTTTCCTCGTTCCGCCTGATCACATAAACGGAACCCCCAAACATGGCTAAACCGGTTACGCTTTCCGGCGCATAATAAGCGGGGCATTTTTCGTTGATGTGGCGGCAGTTGGCCCGGTCACACAAGACATAAGCCTGATTTGTTCCGAAGTCATAGTAGCGCATGAGCTGATTGCGTAAATAGAGCATCCCCGATTCGTTGACACTGTAATGAAGCAGGCTGATCACCGCTTCCCGGGCGCCCTCCATGACCCCTGTTTCGGGGAGATCGGGTGCTTCCAGATCGGAAATTTGAAACGATTTTGAAGAGCAGCCGGACAATGCGATGCAAAGGGCAAGCAATAGACCAATCACGGGCAAGATCCGTTTTCTCATAAATGTCACCTCCGATGGAATCTATGAAGAAGTCCCCGCTCAGGTAAGTCTGTTATTTCTCTGCTGCTTCTCCCTCGGGAGGTGCATTTTGAACGTCATCCAAATAGATGTTAGTCCAGAAGGTCGTTTTTGCACCGATATCATCACAGATGAAGGAATGGGTCCCATAGACGTTCATAAAGAACTGATAAACCGTTTCATATTGTACTCCTCCTTTCGTGGTGTTAGATGATTGTGAAGCGTGGGCTTCTTTTTCATCATGACAGATCACAATAAAAATATATATATTTCAAGAGAAAAAGTCAATAAAAATTGTGCAATACGAACATTTGACTTTGAATCGCCTTGATCGGGGGAGAGCGTCCTTCCATATTCCACAGGGGAAGAAAGCAATGTGGGCATTTCCCCGCAGGCGGCAAACGGAAAAGTCAAGAGAAAGGAGGGAAAGAGAAAGGAAACTGTGTATTGTGCACAAAGAACGGAAGAAGATTCGTAGGAATAAACCTTGCGAAAGGGAGGGGGAAGAAGCTAAAATAAAACCAGAATGTTAATCTGCAGACAAAGTATCGATGTAAAAGGAGTGTGCAGTGATGAGCGAGAATAAAAAAAGAGTGAGCACTATCGCCGAAGCCGTGGAGCCTTATGACAAGGTATGGGGCGTGGGCGCGTCTGGTTTCGTGGTGGATCCCTCCCCCTTTGAGCGGATCAACATGATCCTGGATGACACCCAGAAGACCACCAATGGCGAAGTGTTTGCTGACCGCGCCATGATCGTGACCAAAGTGCTGAAGGAGAACAAGGCGCAGCCCCACATCATCGCCACGGCGAAGGCCATGGCGGCGTGGTTCCGTCAGTGCCCCATCATCATCTATCCCACCGAGCTGATCGTGGGCACCCTGGGCTGTACGAAGAAAAACGCCCCGGTGTTCCCGGAATTCGGCCTGAACTGGCTGATCGATGAGATGGAGCAGAACCTGCTGGGCTACAGTGAGCAGCGTACCCACGACTACTTCACCCACAGCGAGGAGTGCTATCAGCAGCTGAAGTCCATTCAGGGCGACTGGATGGGCGAGAGCGTGGACGAAAAGCTGATCCCCCTGCTGAGCGAGGAGGAGATCCGCGCTTCCCACCTGGGCGAGGGCGTGTTTCTGTGCAACGGATACATGTACTGCGGCGCAGGCCATTTGGGCGCCAACTTCGACCGCCTGTTCCACATGGGCTACGGCGGCATCCATAAGGAGATCGAGGAACGCCTTGCCCAGCTGGACCCTGTGGACCCCGAGGACGCAAAGCGCCGTATCTCCCTGCAGGCCGACCTGATCGTCAACGAGGCGGCCACCGACATGATCCTGCGCTATGCAGACAAGGCTCATGAGATGATGGCCGATGCCGACGAGCAGCGCAAAAAGGAGCTGGCCGCCATCGAGGCAAACTGCCGCCAGATCGCGTCCGGTACGCCGGAGACCTTCTGGCAGGCGTTGCAGGCGGTGCATTTTGCCTACACCATGATCCAGATGGAGTCCAACGGCCACTCCATTTCCTACGGCCGCTTTGATCAGTATATGTACCCCTACTTCAAGCACGACATCGAGAACGGCGTGATGACCCGCGCCCAGATGCAGGAGCTGATCGAGAATTTCAACATCAAGATCTGGGACATGAACAAGGTCCGCGACCATAATTCCATCCAGATCTTCGCAAACGGCGGCATCGGCGGCCCGGCCCTGACCGTGGGCGGTCTGAAGGCCGACGGCACCGACGGCACCAACGAGCTGACCTTCATGTGCCTGGACGCCGTGGCCCATACCCGCATTCCCTGCCCCTGGACGGCGGTGCGCCTCCATGGCAACACCCCCCATGAACTGAAGGTGAAGGTGGCCAACCTGATCCGCCTGGGCCTGGGCGAGCCGAAGATCTTCAACGACGACGTGACCATCCCCAGCATGATTGCCAACGGCCGCACGGTGGAAGACGCCCGCAACTATCAGGTGGTGGGCTGCGTGGAGCCGGACACCAGCGGCAAGGAGTACGGCTGGCATGACGCCGCCTACTTCAACTGCAACAAGGTGCTGGAGCTGGCCCTGAACCACGGCTGCACCAACGACGGCCACAAGGTCGGCCCGGACACCGGCTCGCTGGAGGACTTCACCAGCTTCGAGCAGGTGCTGGAGTCCTATGACAAGCAGATGGAGTATTACGTGAACCTGATGGTGTCCATGCTGAACAAGCTGGATCTGGTGCATCAGGAAGTTAAGCCCCTGCCCTTCCTCTCCAACCTGATGGAAGGCTGCGTGGCAAAGGGCAAGGACGCCACGGTGGGCGGCGCTATCTATAACTACACCGGCCCGCAGGGCGTCGGCGTGGGCAGCGTGGGCGACGGCCTTGCAACCATCAAGCAGCTGGTGTTTGAAGAGAAAAAGGTCACCGGCAAAGAGCTGCTGGACGCCGTGCGCGACAACTGGGTGGGCCATGAGAAGCTGTACGCTTTGGTGAACAGCGATTATGTCCATCATTACGGAAACGACGATGACTACGCCGACGAACTGGCCAAATTCGGCATCGAGACCTACTGCCGTCACGTGAATGGCAAGCCCACCGCCCATGGCGGCCACTTCCAGGCGGGCGTTTATTCCGTGGCCGTCAACGTGGCCTTGGGCATGAGCCAGGACGCCTCCATCGAAGGCCGCAAGAGCGGCGAGCCCATTTCCGACTGCATGGGCGCGACCCACACCCTGTGCTGCCCCCACGATGTGAAGGGCCCCTCCGCCATCTGCCAGTCGGTGACCAAGATCGACCACAGTCTGGCGGGCAATGGCACCCTGCTGAACTGGAAGTTCTCCCCCACGGCGCTGGAAGGCGATGCCGGCCGGGATAACCTGATCCACCTGCTGGAGACCTATGTCCAGCGGAAGGGCATGCACAGCCAGTTCACCGTGGCCAGCCGCGAGACCCTGCTGGATGCCCAGAAGAACCCGCAGAACTACCGCGACCTGCTGGTGCGCGTGGCGGGCTACTCCGCTTACTTCGTGGAGCTTTCCCGCGAGCTGCAGAACGACATCATCGGCCGCACCGAGCTGACGTTCTAAAAAAGAAAACGGAACGGCCGCCGGGCGGGGTTTTCCTGCCCGGCGGCTTCTTCACAGGAAAGGAACGGTTTGCATGTCCACTGTGACCGGAATCGTATTCAACATCCAGCGCTTTACCATCCACGACGGCCCCGGCATCCGCACGGAGGTGTTCCTGAAGGGCTGCTCCCTGCGGTGCAAGTGGTGCTCGAACCCGGAGGGGATCGCCCTGAAGCGGGAGGTGGGGGTCTACCCCGACAAATGCCTGGGGAAGGACGCCTGCGGCTCTTGCCTGGAGGTGTGCCCTCTGGGGGGCGCGCCGCTGCTGTTCGGGCAGGAGAGCGGGAAGATCGGTGCGGTGGACCGGACCGTCTGCGCAGGGTGCATGAAGTGTACGGAGGAGTGCTTCCTCCACGCGCTGAAGTCCTGGGGAACGGTCATGACGGTGGACGAGGTCATGGCAGAGGTACGGGCGGACCGGAATTTCTACCGGAATTCCGGCGGCGGCATGACCGTAAGCGGCGGCGAGGCATTGCTCCAGCCGGAGTTTGTCCGCGCGCTGCTGGAGGCATGCCGCAGCGAGAAGATCCACACCTGCGTGGAAAGCTGCCTGCACGTCTCAAGGGAGGCCCTTGGGGAGGTACTGCCCATGACAGACCTTCTGATCGCGGACTTAAAGCACATGGACTCCGCCATTCACAAGGAGTGGACCGGTGCGGGCAACGAGCGGATCTTGGACAATCTGCGTTTTGCCGCCAGGGAGGGGGTCCCCATGGTGCTGCGGGTACCGGTAGTGCCCGGGGTGAACGACGGCGAGGAAAACGCCCGGGAGACGGCGCGGTTCATTGCCAAGGAGCTGTGCGGCCGGGTGGCGCAGGTGCAGTTGCTTCCCTATCTGAAAATGGGGACGGAGAAGTACGACTCACTGGGCCTTGCATATCCCATGGGGGAGGACTATCACCCGCCGAAGAAGGAGGAGCGGGAACCGTGGCTTCTCCATCTTGCCGAAGTAATGCGGGAAGAAGGGGTAAACGCCGTTTCCGGCGCCAGCACCCACTATGACCTGCCGCAGAATTGAAAAACCAAAAAGCCGCCCGGATGCAGAATGCTTCCGGGCGGCTTTTTGGTTTTGCGTTATTCCACAGGGAGACCGTTGAGACCGGCACAGTGTTTTTTTTCAAATTCCAGACACTGGATGGAGAAAAGCAGCTGCTCCCGCAGACGGGAGTCGTCCAGCCGAGAGTCCAGAATGGACTCGATCTTGTTGATGCGGTAGAGAAGGGAGTTGCGGTGGATCTGCAGTATCTTGGATGCCTCGGTGATGTTGCAGTCGCAGCGGAGATAGGTGACCAGCGTGCGGTAATAGTCCGAATGGTTCTCCGTATCATGCTGCAGCAGCTCCAGCAGAAAGGGGTGACAGGCCAGCGAGAGGGGCAACACACGAGAGAGCAGGCAGAGGGAGTGCTGCTCGGCATACTGGTAGTAGTGATAAAAGCGCGGGGGCGTGCCCATGGGCTCCAGATAGGGGATAACAGCCTCCAATGCCTGCGCCATGCCGCGCATTTCCAGCAGGGAGGAAAAGCTGTTGGAGAGCAGGAAGAAACAGTCATGCTGATTTAAGAAGTCCGCTACCTGAGTCTCAAGCTGGTGCGTGATGCGCGTCCCCTCCTTCTGAGGGCAGAGGACCACGATGCGGGACTTGTGAAGTGCGCACTTGCAGGAGGGAAGCAGGCTTTCCAGGTAGTTCATCAGGGAGAAGTGATAGCCGGTCTGCACTGTGGGGTTTTTGAACAGCACAAGACCCACCCGGTACTGACGGGTCACCTGAATGGAAAGGCTTTTCATGGTGACCTCCAGCGTTTCGGGGCTGCAGGGCTTGCCGTCCAGCAGGTCTACCAGAAAGCGCTCGTACAGCTTGCCCCGAGCAAAGGTCACCTCGGAGAACATGTCCAGCTGAGAGCTGATGCAGTCCACCACGTAATCGGCCAGCTGAACGGTGTGGCGGCCGAAGGGCTGATCGTAGTCGGAGAGCTTGTGAAGGCCGAGGGCAGCCACGCCCTTGGCCCCGCGGCGCAGCAGGTATACCCGCTGGTTGCGGCCGCTGATGTTGGAGATGCCCTCGTGAACGCGGACACCGCTTTCGTCCATGTCCGCCAGCTTGGGAAGGCTGGAGGAGACGATGGCATAATGCTCGTACCCATAGCCCTCATAGATGGCATCCCATAATGGGTCGCCCTCCGGGCGGATATTGGTGCTGCAGGCCAGCGTGTTATGGTTTAGGTCGATCATGTTCACCGGCTGCTGCAGCAGGTTGGCCGCCGCGTTGAGGGCGCTCTTCAGGTCGGAGGACTGAAGAGCACTGTCCAGCCGGGTGCCCAGGTCGTTATACTTCTGAAAAATGTCGATGACCGCATTGATGACCTTGATAAAGGTAAGGCTGCGGATGACCATCAGGTTCAGCTTTTCGCAGGCGGAGAGTGGAGAGGGCGATTTCCCGACGCAGATGACATTGGTATCCGGCGGGAGGGTGGGCAGGGCGTCATAGTCCTTGGGCAGAACCAGATAGACGAATTCCCGCCGGAATTCCTGCGAAGGTTCGTCCAGCAGCTGGCAGGAGGAGATCTCCAGCCGGGTGTTGGGCTGAAGGTGCAGACAGGATACATGCTTTTCCAGCTCGTGAGCCAAAATATCCATTGAGATTAGCATGGATGCCGCGCTCCTTTGCTCTGAAATGCGGCGGGACAGGCCGCGCCCCGTCGAAGTATTTAGCATTTTAACATCTTCTTTCGGAAAAATCTACCCATTTGTGCAAATGTTCCAAAGAAAAAAGCGATGAGATCCAGCGGATCTCATCGCTTTTTCGGAAACGAAACAGGCCGGGACTGTGCAAATTACAGAGGATGGCCGTCGATGGAGATGACCCTGACCTGCCGCAAAAACCATTTTGTCCTAAACAAGGAGACGGAGGAATAAAAGCCCGGCAGATTTTCAATCTGCCGGGCCTCAGCGTGTTGAAAAAGTGGCTTTGCCGCTTTTCGATCGCTTCAGTCGTGGGTGAGCTCACGAATCCATCGATAGCGGTTGCATTTGATGGTGTTGGGGATACACTTTAAGATCTGGTCCGCCTTTAAGAAAATAAAAGTGACCAGCGGCGGGAAGTTCCAGACGAACGCGGACAGGGCGGAAAGGGGAATGGTGAAGCACCACATGAACAGCGTATCCACCCAGAAGGCATATTTCGTGTCTCCGCCGCCCATGATGATCCCGGCGGAAACGGGGAATTCATAGGCGCTGCCCACCAGGGTGATGCAGAGCACCAGAATGAACGAATCGGAGAGGGCATAGGTCTCCGGCGTGAGAACGTACAGCCCCAGGATCAGATCCTTCAACAGGAAAAGAACCAGGCCGGAGGCTATGCCGATGATGAGAAAGAGGACCTGCAGGGTCCTGGAATAGGGCTTTACCATGTCTGTGCGCCCTTCGCCGATGGTTTTGCCCATGACCACGGCGGAGGAATTGGCGGAGCACATGGCGATGACGCTGGCGATCTGAAAGACGGTTCCGGCCACACTGTTGGCGGCGATGGCCGCGGCGCTCATGTGGCCGAGGATGGCGGTCTGAGCCACCATGGCAAGGCCCCAGAAGCCGCTGCTGGCCACAATGGGGAGGGTGACAGGCACATAGTCCTTCAGATAGAAGCCATCCAGCCGGATGAGGTCCCGAGGGCGGAGCTTCAGCTTTTTGTCAATAAAGAAGAGATAAATGAGGACGATGACCAGCTCCGCCACGCGGCTGGTGCAAGTGGCGATGGCCGCGCCCAGAATGCCCATCCGGGGGAACCCGAAGTTGCCGAAAATGAGGCAGTAGTTCAAAGAGCTGTTGATGGCCAGCGCCGCCAAAGAGACCACGGGGCCGATCATAGTGGTCTCCACCGTGCGGAGGGACATGATGATGGAGTTGGAGAAGGCAAACAGAATGTAGGTAAAGCACATGACGGAAAGGTAGATGGCGCCCTGCTCGATGACGGCGGGGTCGTTGGTCAAAAGGCCCAGCACCTGCCGGGGAAGCAGGGCGGTGATCAGGCAGAAGATCACCCCCGCCGTCAAAGAAAATTTGAAACCCAGGGAGAAAATGCGGCGGATGGGCGGAACGTCCCGCTTGCCCCAGTACTGGCTGCCCAATACCACCACGCCGGAGGAAAAGCCGGAGACGATGGTCTGGAGCAGGTACTGCACCTGATTGACCAGCGCGGCGCCGGAAAGGGCCGTTTCGCTATAGGCCCCCAGCATGAGGTTGTCGGCCAAATTGACGCTGAAGGTGATGAACTGCTGGAGGGAGATAAACAGCGTCAAGGTGAAAAAGGTCTTATAAAACTGCTTATCACGCACCAGAAAAGGCTGTCTGGTCAAAAAAACGCCTCCCATAGAGCCAAGCAGAACCGGCTCCTTCTCTTGCAAACATGATAAATCAGTATACCATCTTGAAAGAATAATGTAAAGAAGCCCGGCGGAAAGGGGTGATAGCCTTTTCCGCCGGGCGCGAGGTTACGGCTCATCCTGCCCGGAGGAGATCTCCAAGTCGGAGAGGGCGCGGAGGGCTTCCGTTTCCTCCTCCGTCCGGGGCAGCGCGGGCATCAGACCGGTGCATTCCAGGGACGAGGCCACGTTGCTGAGGCCGGGCAGATAGATCATGGGCCGGGAGAAGGGGTCCTCCCGTTTCGGTTTTGCGTTCGGATCCATATCATCACCTCCGCAACTATTTTTGGTGAACGGACAATAAAATATGATACCTTTACAAAGTGGGCGCCATCAGGTACAATGAGACCAGAAATAAACCCAAAACGGTACCGATAGAAAGGAAGAAGAAGCATGGATATTCGAGAGATCCTCTCCAAGGTGGACCACACGCTGCTGCGGCCGGACGCCTCCTCCGATGAAATGATCGCCCTGTGTGAGGACGGCCTGAAGTACGGTGTGGCCTCCGTCTGCGTGCCGCCCTCTTATGTAGCCCGTGTCTGCGGGTATTTGGACGGCCGCCTGCCGGTGACCACGGTGATCGGCTTCCCCAACGGCTATTCCAGCACCGTGGCAAAGGCCTTTGAAACGGCGGACGCTGTGCGCAGCGGCGCGGACGAGATCGACGTGGTGGCCAATCTGGGCCTTATCAAGGACGGGGACTGGGACGGCGTTCTGGCCGATCTTTACGGCGTCCGCGACGCTTGCCCCGGCAAGATCATGAAGGTGATCATCGAGACCGCCCTGCTGACCGAGGAGGAGAAGATCGAGATGTGCCGCGTGGTGTCCAAGTCCCGGGCAGACTTCATCAAGACCTCCACGGGCTTTGCCAAGGGCGGCGCCACCCGCGAGGACGTGGCTCTGCTGCGGGCCAATGTGGCCCCCCATGTGAAGGTGAAGGCGGCCGGCGGCATCAAGTCCCTGCAGGACGCCGAGGACTTCATCAGCTTGGGCGCCGATCGCCTGGGTACCAGCTCCATCGTGCGCATCGTGAAAGAGCAGAACCTGCTGGGTCTGGAATAAGAGGAAAAAACGGCAAAACGCTAAGCGCCCGCCGGGGAGAATCCCCGGCGGGCGCTTTTGTACATGAAAATGAAATAAATCCGTCATTTGTGGAGAAACACGGAAAAAAGGAAGTCGATTTTGAGGAGAATTCGACAAAAATCGCAGAATACGGCGCCCTATGTCCGCCAAACTGCAAAGAAAGTGTGAAATTTCGGTTGCCCTTTTGCAAATTATGCGTTATACTATAGGCGGCTTATGGTGCGCGTGTTCTGTAAGTCAGGTTCATCGTACCATGAATTTTGAAAGGATGGTAGATACCCAATGAAGAAGAAACTCCTCGCTCTTGCTCTGGCTGCTGTCATGGCGCTGTCTCTGGTCGCCTGCGGCAAAAACGGCGGCGGCAGCGACTCCCCGGCTCCCACCGAGTCCGGCAACGCAGCCCCCTCCGACCTGTACATCGCAATGATCACCGATGTGGGCAACAT
>CAKUEI010000061.1 GCA_934646175.1 uncultured Oscillospiraceae bacterium | reverse complement strand
CATGGACTGAAACTCGCAGGTCGATGTGCGACCATAGGGATGCGAACGCAGCGCTCTCCCAACTGAGCTAATCGCCCGTATTCTTTTTGGCAGCGACCCGCGCTACGGTAAGATATTATATCAGATTTTTTGAAATTGTAAAGTCCTTTTTTCTTTCCTATTGATTAAACGCATTTTTTGTAGTACAATAGTTCAGTCTTATCCCTGCTTTCGGCGCGGGACAAGGCCGCACTAGTCGGGGAGATAGCGGTGCCCTCTGCCTGCAATCCGCTACAGCAGGGATGAATCCCGGCCCCCGGACTCGTTTTGTATCGTCCGCCCTCCGTAAGCAGCGATGATGGATCGGTCCTGCGCAACGGCGTGCCGCGAACCGTGTCAGGTGGGGAACCAAGCAGCACTAAGTGGATTTCACCGTGTGCCGCGGGGACACCGTTCCTGAGCTGGCTGCGAAGGTAACGGATATGAATCGAGCTTCAAAGGCCGGTGTGCGGTCTTGTTCTGCGTCGAATCCATTTTTCAGGAAAGGTCGGCGGCTTTTTTGTATCAGGCACTTTACCGCAAGTGGCGCCCCCGCACGTTTGACGAGGTGGTCGGGCAGCAGCACATTACAGAAACGCTGAAGCGGCAGGTGGCGTCCGGCCGTCTTTCCCATGCCTATCTTTTCACAGGGACGCGGGGGACTGGAAAAACCTCCTGTGCCAAGATCCTTTCCCGGGCGGTCAACTGCCAGAATCCGGTGAACGGAAATCCGTGCAACGCCTGTCCTGCCTGTCTGGGCATCGAAAACGGCTCCATTCTGGACGTGCTGGAGCTGGACGCCGCCTCCAACAACGGCGTGGACCAGGTGCGCGCCCTGCGGGATGAGGCGGTATACACCCCCGCGGCAGTGCGCAAGCGCGTTTACATCGTGGACGAGGTGCATATGCTCTCCACCCCCGCCTTTAACGCCCTGCTGAAAATTCTGGAAGAGCCGCCGGAGCATCTTCTTTTCATCCTGGCCACCACCGAGCTGCACAAGGTGCCCGCCACCATCAAGTCCCGGTGCCAGCAGTTTGCCTTCAAGCGCATTCTGCCCGGCGACATCGCTGCGCGGCTTTCTTTCGTGGCACAGCAGGAGAATATCTCCTTAAGCCAGGACGGCGCGGCCCTGCTGGCCCGTCTGGCCGACGGCGGGATGCGGGACGCTCTGTCCCTGCTGGATCAGTGCTCCGGCTCCGGTGAGAAAGTGACCGAGCAGTCCATCCTCTCCACCCTGGGGCTGGCAGGCAATCTGCAGACCGCCGAGCTTTTGAAAAAAATCGCCCTGCGGGACACTGACGGGGCCCTGACCGATTTCTCCCGTCTTTATGAATCCGGCAAGGAAGTGGGGGCCCTTCTGAACGAGCTGGCGGGCCTTTCCCGGGACCTGCTGCTGCGCAAGGTGGCTCCCAAAGGGGGCGAATCGCTGCTGACCGGTGGCTATGACGAGGCCACCATGCGCGGCCTTTCCGCCCAGTTGGGGCCCCAGCGGCTCCTTTCCATGCTGGCCCTCTTGCAAAAGACGGCGGCCGACCTGCCCCGCAGCGGCAACCGCCGCACGGATGCGGAGGTCTGCCTCATCCGCCTGTGCGACGAATCTTTGGACGGCACCGCAAGCGGACTGGCCGCTCGGCTGGAACGGCTGGAGGCACTGGTGGGAAGCGGCGCGGCCTTCTCTGCGCCAAAGGCGGAGATTTCCTCCCCCGCTCCGAGAACGGCGTCGGAGCCCATGTACGAACCGGCCCCTCTTCCGGCGGAAGAGGGTCTTCCCCCCTTCGACCTTGCCCCGGAACCGTTGCGCCGGGCGCCGATGTCCCCGCAAAAGCAGGTAAGGCCGACTCCCGCACCGAAAAAAGCCCCCGCATCGCAGGATGCCCCATCGGTAAGCGGGGATTTCTGGCCCGCTGTGGTGAAAGCGGTCAAGGGTCAGGTGCCCCCGGCGGCGTACAGTTTTCTTGCAAACCCCGCCATGACGGTGGGGACGGCAAACGGCGCAGCTCTGACCATCTGGGTAGAGTCAGACTTTGTGAAAAACATGCTGCATAAGGACGCGGTGACCGCTCCCCTGCTGCACTGCGTGGAAACGCGGCTGGGGCAGAGCGGGATGCACGTGGCCTTTTCCATCGGGAAGCCCCCGGCCGCCCAGACTGCGGCCCCAATTCCCGCATCGGATACCGATCAGGAAGAGCACGACAGGCTGGATGACCTTCTGGCACTGAATCAGGAATTTGGCGATCTCATCGTAGAAGAATAAAAAGGAGTGGATCCCCTATGGCAAAAGGATATGGGCGGCGGCCCGGTATGGGCGGCATGGGCGGCGGCGGTCTGAACATGAACATGATCAAGCAGGCTCAGAAAATGCAGCAGGACATGACCGCCATGCAGGAAGAGCTGGAGAAGAAGGCATACACCGCTGCCGCGGGCGGTGGCGTGGTCTCTGCCACGGTGACCGGAAAGCGGGAGCTGCAGAGCATCACCATCGACCCGGAGGCAGTGGACCCCGAGGATGTGGAGATGCTGCAGGACATGATCGTCGCCGCGGTGAACGAAGCGCTGCGCGCGGCAGAGAACGATATGTCCAGCAGTATGCAGAAGCTGACCGGCGGGCTGAATCTGAACCTTCCTTTCTGAAAAATGCGTCAAAATCCGCTGTACCATACGGTACAGCGGATTTTTTCATGGCTTTTTAATGAAATCTCCATGGCGCAGCAAAGAAAGAACCGGTACAATGAAGAAAAAACACCGGAGGGAGGCGGAGCACATGGTCCGGGAGGAATATCTCACCCGGTTGGGCACGCTTCTGGCGGGAAAGCTGTCCGAAAAAGAGATCAACGGCATTCTCCGCTATTATGAGGACTATTTTCACGAGGTCGGCCCGGAGGGTGAGGCCGCTCTCATCCGAGAACTGGGCACGCCGGAAGAACTGGCCGAACGCATTTTGGGGCAGACAGTCCCTACGGGGCGGAAAACGCAGCCGGAGCCGGAAAAAGCGGCCGCCCGCAGGCCCCTCCCCTTCCCCGCCGCACTGGCGCTGATCTTTGCAGGAGTGCTTTTATCCCTGATCGCCGCCACCATGGGCGTCAGTCTCGGGGCAAGCGGGATCATCTGCGTACTGGTGGGGGCAAGGCTGATCCTGAGCAGCGTCCTGAACCTCTCCTGGGCACCGATCAGCGGCTGGGCATCCCGGCTCTGCGTGGGCGGGGGCGGCGTGTTTGCCGCCGGGATCGGGCTGCTGCTCCTCGCCGGGGCCGTCGGCTCCTGCCGGGGCTGCAGCCGGGGTGCGCTCAGCCTGTTCCGCCGCATCCGGAGGGGGCGCAGCGTATGAAAAAGCTCCTAAAGCTGTCGGCTGGACTAATCATTGCCGGACTGATTCTCTATTTCATCGGCGTGTTTTTCGGCGGGGCAAGCGGCTGGCCCCAGTGGGCCTTCTTTTCCCTGCCCTCCTTCGGCGCACAGCAGGCCGTGCAGCAGGTAATTGTGCAGGTGAACATGGTGCCCTAACCATAGGTTTCCTGGAGAGAAGACAAAAAGGGTGGTCCTGCCAATGGCGGAGTCACCCTTTTCTTTATTCCGCGATGACCACATCATCCTTCTTTACCTTTTCCCAGGAAAAGTCCCGGGCCAGCTCCTGCGGAGAGACTGGATACGGGCGGGAGATCAGACCCAGGGAGAAGGCCAGGTTCCCAATCAGCTGCCGGGGAGCGAACCGCTCCCGCAGGGCAGCCATATCCAGGTCCCGCTCCCGCTTGGAAAGGCGGCGGC
Organism: uncultured Oscillospiraceae bacterium; assembly: GCA_934646175.1. Taxonomy (GTDB): domain Bacteria; phylum Bacillota; class Clostridia; order Oscillospirales; family Oscillospiraceae; genus CAKUEI01. The sequence continues at coordinate 6,825 of CAKUEI010000061.1, read as the reverse complement.
CGTCGGGTGCCATAAGCAGGGGCGTATGGATATACTTCGGGGCGGGGTAGCCCAGCTGTTCCAGCAGGAAAAGCTGCCGGGGGGTGGAGGCCAGCAGGTCCCGCCCACGCACCACCTCTGTCACCCCCATGCGCCCATCGTCTACGGTGACTGCCAGCTGATAGGCAAACACACCATCCGACCGGCAAATGAGAAAATCCCCACAGTCGCGGCGGAGATTTTGCCGTACAAAGCCCTGCAGTCCGTCCTCCACGCAATACACCCGGTCAGGCGCCGCAATGCGCCATGCTGGGCGGCGCTCCGCTTCCCGTTCCCGCCGCTGCTCCGCAGTCAACATACGGCAGGGGCATGCCCCCTCTGTCGATTCCGCCCCATGGGGAGCGGCGGCCAGCTGAAGGCGCTGCGCCCGGGTACACCAGCAGGGATAGGTGACGTTTTTCTCCCTCAGGTGGGCAAGGGCCTTCTCATAGGCCGGCGTACATTTGCTTTGGAAATAGGGGCCGCTTTCTCCCCCGACCAAGGGGCCCTCGTCCCAGTCAAGGCCCAGCCACTGCAAATCTTCCAGCAGAAGGCCGGCATATTCTTTTTTACAGCGCTGAGGGTCCAGATCCTCCATGCGGAGAAGCATGGTCCCCCCCTGGGCCCGGACGGAAAGCCAGGAAAGCAGGGCGCAACTGAGGTTGCCCAGGTGCATCCGCCCGCTGGGGCTGGGGGCAAAGCGGCCGCGCATAGGTTTCTGCTGCAAGCGATCACCTTCTGACAAAACAGCCCCCCGGTCAGACCGGAGGGCTGTTACTTTCTGCGAAATTACCGGTTCATCTGCTTTCTGCGGGAGAGATTCATGGTACCGTCCTGCATGTCGTTGACCATGTCGAGGCACTTTCCGGTGCCGTAGGCCACGCAGGAGATGGCGTCGTCCGCAATGCGGGTGGCGATGCCGGTGCGGGACTCGATGAGCTTATCAAAACCCCAGACAAGACTGCCACCGCCGGTCATGATAATGCCGTTGTTGGAAACGTCGGCCACCAACTCGGGCGGAGTGCGCTCCAGCACGGAATGGACAGCCTCCAGAATGCGGCTGGAGACCTCTTCAAAGGCTTCGATCATCTCGTTGGAGGAAACGGTGAACTCCCGGGGCAGGCCGGTCATCAGGCAGCGGCCCTTGATCTCCATGGTGGCCTCCTCCGGACGGGGGAAGACGCAGCCGATGGTCTTCTTCAACTCTTCGGCAGTACGTTCGCCGATGAGCACGTTGTGCTTGCGGCGTATGTACTTCACCACAGCTTCGTCAAACTGGTCGCCTGCGATCTTGATGGAGGTGGACTCCACCACGCCGGAAAGGGAGATGACGGCGATGTCAGTGGTGCCGCCGCCGATATCCACCACCATGTGACCGTCCGGCTTGGCAATGTCGATCCCGGCGCCGATGGCGGCGGCCATGGGTTCTTCGATCAGGTACACCCGGCGGGCGCCCGCTTGAATGCCCGCGTCCACCACAGCGCGCTCCTCCACCTCGGTGATGCCGGAGGGGATGCAGATGACCACACGGGGCTTGAACACGCGGGCGGTGGTAACTTTGCGGATGAACTCCCGCAGCATGCGCTCGGTGGTGTCAAAATCGGAGATAACGCCCTCGCGCAGAGGACGGATGGCAATGATATTGCCGGGGGTGCGGCCCAGCATCTGCTGCGCCTCGGTTCCCACTTTCAGGAGCTTGCCGCTGTCCTTATCAATGGCGACCACGGACGGCTCACGCAGGACGACGCCCTTACCCTTTACATAGACCAGAATGGAAGCGGTACCCAGGTCGATACCGATATCTTTGCTGAACATACTGCCACCTCGAAAAAAAATCTTGAGCTTTTCCTTAAGCGTTGCCAGAAATCCCATACTTTATTCTCCTTCATTATAACCAAAGCTGTTTCGCATTTCAACGTAAAATTGCAAATTCCATCATTTAATTCCTTTCGACGGTGTGGCGGCGAAGGCCGCGCATACCACAGAAGCGGCGCCCGCCTCCCGCAGAATGCGGGCACAGGCGGAAAGGGTAGCGCCAGTGGTGACCACATCGTCAATGAGCAGGATGTGAAGGCCCTTCACCTCCGCGCAGGGCAGCAGCGCATAGCAGTCCTTCACGTTCTCAAACCGCGCCCGCGTACCCTCCAACCCGGACTGAGCAGGGATGTTCCTGGTCTTTTCCAGCAGAGGGAGGGCCGGTTTTTCCAGCGTTTCGGCGGCGGTCTCCGCCAGAAGGCGGGCCTGATCATATCCGCGCTCCCGCAGGCGTTTGCTGCTGAGGGGTGCCCAGGTGATACAGTCAAAGCGGCCGGACAGCCGGTCGGAAATGCACTGGGCAAGCAGGGTGCCGAAGGGGCGGGCATACCTTCTGCATCCGCCGAATTTATAGCGGTGGAACGCCTGACGCACTTCTCCCTCATACCAGAGCGGCGCTACGCACAAGTCGAAAAATTCCCCGGTCTTTGCCGTTTCTCCCGTCCGGATCCACGGCAGGGTGCGCTGGCACTTTTCGCAGAAAAGCTCGTCCTTCCGCAGGTTTCCGCCGCAGAAGGGACAGCGGGGCGGAAACACCAGGTCCAGCACGGAGGAGAAGAATTTGGTCATTCCGCTTCCCCCTTACGCCGGTTCCGCCGGCCCGCTCAGCTTTTTCAGGCGGATGCGCAGGCCGGAATAGCGGCGCTGCTGCCGGTCGTTGGCGGTCATCTGGGCCACCTTCTGCTCATCTCCCACCAGCACGAAAAGCTCTTTGGCCCGGGTGATGGCGGTGTAAAGCACGCCCCGGGTCATGAGCATGGGGGCACCGTCCAGCGCCGCCAGGATCACGGCGCGGTACTCGCTGCCCTGGGATTTATGTACGGTGACGGCATAGGCAAGCTCCAGCTCGTTCAACATGTCGGGGGTATAGTCCACATAGCGGCCGTCAAAGTTCACGGAAAGGGTACCCTGTTTTTCGTCCACGGCAAAGATCTGGCCGATGTCGCCGTTCCAGATACCCATGCCGCCCTCGGCCCCGGTCTGGTCCCTCCAGAGAACGTCGTAGTTATTTTTGATCTGCATGACCCGGTCGCCGGTGCGGAAGGTGACCTCACCAAAGCGGCGTTCCCCTTTTTCCGGGGCAGGGGGATTCACCGCCGCCTGCAAGGCCCGGTTGAGGGCCACGGTGCCGGTGGCATATTTCCGGGTGGGAGAAAGCACCTGAATGTCCGACACGGGGATGCCCATATTGCCAGGCAGACGGCGGGCCACCAAATCCACGATGGTGTCTACGGCGCGGACGCCGTCCAGCCGCCGGAGGAAGAAGAAATCCCCGCCCCCGTTTTTTAGCTTCGGCACCTCGCCGCGGTTCACGCCGTGGGCATTCATGACGATGGCGCTTTGGGCCGCCTGACGGAAGATCTCCATCAAACGGACGGTGGGCACCGTACCGCTGCGCAGAAGGTCGGACAGCAGGCACCCGGGACCTACGGAGGGGAGCTGATCCGGGTCCCCCACCAAAACCAGCCGGCAGTCCCCCCTCAGGGCGGCCAGCAGGGCATGCATCAGGCTGACATCCACCATGGAGGATTCATCGATGATGACGGCGTCCGCTTTCAGCGGATCGCTCTCATCGTGGGTGAAAACCAGCTGCCCGGTGTGATTGTCAAAATTCGTCTCCAGCAGCCGGTGGATAGTAGATGCTTCCCGGCCGCAGAGATCTCCCAGCCGCTTGGCTGCTCGGCCTGTGGGGGCGGCCAGAGCGGTCTCCAGCCCCATGGCGTCAAACAGCGCCAGAACACCCCGGAGGGATGTGGTCTTACCGGTGCCTGGGCCGCCGGTGAGCAGCATGATCTGTTTTTCGGCGGCAAGGGCCACAGCCTTCCGCTGCTGGGGGGCGTAGGTGATGCCCTGCTCACGCTGGATGCCATCCAAAATGTGCTCCAGCCGGTCCGGCGCGGTGTACTCCCGCCCGCTCATCTCGCTGACGCGGAAGGCCACATAGCACTCATCTTCATAAAGGGCAGAAAGGTAACAGGCCCTCTCCCCCGCCAGCGGCTCCTCCACGATGTCGCCCCGTTCGTTCAGAGCGTCCAGCCCCTGCTCCACCAGCTCGGTATCCTCCAGCGAGAGAAGATCGGCTGTGGCGGGCACCAGCTTCCTGCGGGGCAGAAAGGTATGGCCGTTATTGAGATTATAGGTCAGTTCAAACAGAATGGCGGCCTCGACGCGCTGGGGATCGTCCGCCTCGATGCCCAATTCGATGGCCAGCCGGTCCGCCGTGGAAAAATCCACACCGAATTCCGGCTCCACCAGCAGATAGGGGTTCCCCTTCAGCATCTCCAGCGCCATGCCGCCGTACCGGCGGTACAGGGGCATTCCCAACTGCGCTGGGAACTCGTGAGCCGTCAGGAATTCCAGCAAGCGGCGCATCCCCATCCGGGCGCGGAACAGGTCGCTCATCTCCCGGGCGCGCTTGGGGGTAATGCCCCGGATACGTGTGAGCTTTTCCGGTGACTCTTCCAGCACGTTCAGGGTGTCCTCCCCGAATTCCGCCACCAGCTTGCGGGCGGTGGCCATTCCGATGCCGGTGACCACGCCGGAGGAGAGGTATTCCAGAATGGCCTTGCTGCCCACGGGCAGGCGGCGCTCCACCACCTCGGCCTTGAACTGCTCGCCATAGCTTGCGTGGTGCATCCATCGGCCGGAAAGGGTCAGTCCTTCCCCGGGGGCCACCTCCGGGATGCAGCCCACCGCGGTGATCTCGTCCTGGGCGGTGGTGAGGCGGAAAACGGTATAGCCGTTCTCTTCGTTGCGGAAGATCACAGAGTCCACCGTTCCCTCCACGGTATTCCATTCGCGCTCTTCCGCCACGGCTCACGCCTCCTTTCCTTCGATCTCACGCAAAAAACCGCTCACGTCCTCCGGGCGGCAGAAAAAAAGTCCCGTCTGCTCCTCCGTAAGACGGCAGGCGACCTCCTGCCCCGCCTCGGTAAGGCCGCAGTCCACGATCAGGATGCAGCCGCACCCACAGCCGCATTCCCGCAGCCAGAGAAGGTGCCGCACCGTCTGCTCCACCATTCCGCCATCGCCGGACCCGGCCACAACGGCGCAGGAATTCCCTTCCGGCGGAAAGGTGAACAGCCTGCCCAGTAAGTACCAGCAGGCCACAAATCCCGCCGCAGCCAGCACAAAAACCGTGATTTCTTCCCACCATGTGCCCATAAAAGCCACCTCCGCAGCATTCTATGCAGCGAAAGGGCTTTCGGCTCAGACCGTGATGGCGGAAGAGACTCCGAAGGTGATGGTCAAAATAATGACCCCCGCAATGAGAACCCCCATTAGAATGGCGGGGACGGCATCCCGCAGGCGCATATCAAGTAGCGCCGCCACCAGCGCACCGGTCCAGGCGCCGGTGCCCGGCAGGGGGATAGCCACCAGAATGAGAAGACCCCAGAACCGGTATTTCATTACAGTCTTCCCCTTCAGGTGAGCCTTGTGCTCAATTTTGTCCAGAAGGCGGTTAAAGCGGGGCATTCTCCGGCGCATCCAGTTCAGAATGCGGCGGATGTACAAAATGATAAAGGGCACCGGCACCAGATTGCCCGCCACGCTGGCCAGAAAGGCGGCCCACAGCGGAAGTCCCATGCCTACTCCGAAGGGAATTCCACCGCGAAGCTCCACCACGGGCAACATGGAGACCAGTGCGGTGAAGATCACCTCGCCAAAATGCGTATTGGTAAGCCAAGGCAGAAGGTCCACAGCATTCCCTACTTCCGTTCGGTTTTCCGGCGATCCGCGGCCGGTAAGTTCATTCTTTGTTATTGTACCACCTTGTCGGGCAGGTTGACAATTAAAGAATCATTAAGATTCTTTAATTAAGCGCCCCGTCGGAACCGACGGGGCACTTTTCAATCAGGTTTCGCCGCGCTCTTCCACACACATGTCGCGGCAGAAAACAGATTTCACATCGTTCCCATCTGCGGGCTGGAAGCTCTGTGAAGCCTTTTTCGACAAGCTGCTGCACTTCTCCGCACTGTTATTCCAGCATCTTTTTCAGGTATTGGCCGGTGTAGCTTGCCGGACAGGCCGCCACTTCCTCCGGCGTCCCCGTGCAGACGATCGTTCCGCCGCCGCTGCCGCCCTCCGGCCCCAGATCGATCACATGGTCAGCGGTCTTGATGACGTCCAGATTGTGCTCGATGACCACCACGGTATTCCCGTTGTCCACCAGCTGCTGAAGGACATTCACCAGCATGTGGACATCCGCCGTATGAAGACCGGTGGTGGGCTCATCCAGAATATAAATGGTGGAGCCGGTAGAGCGTTTGGCAAGCTCAGTGGCCAGTTTGACCCGCTGGGCCTCGCCGCCGGAAAGGGTGGTGGAGGGCTGCCCCAGCTTGATATAGGAAAGGCCCACCTCGTTTAAAGTCTTGAGTTTGGTGTAAAGCCGGGGCATGTGCTCGAAGAACTTCATGCCCTCTTCCACGGTCATGTCCAGAACTTCGTAAATATTCTTGCCCTTGTAGCGCACCTCCAGCGTTTCCCGGTTATAGCGCTTGCCCTTGCACACCTCGCAGGGCACATAGATGTCGGGCAGAAAGTGCATTTCAATTTTCAGGAGTCCGTCTCCGGCGCAGGCCTCGCACCGGCCGCCGCGGACGTTGAAGGAGAACCGTCCGGGGCCATAGCCGCGGCTTTTTGCGTCCGGTGTGGAGGCAAACAGGTCCCGGATGTCGTTGAAGAGGCCCGTGTAGGTGGCGGGGTTGGAGCGGGGGGTGCGGCCGATGGGCGACTGGTCGATGTTGATGACCTTATCCAGGAATTCCTCCC
>CAKUEI010000060.1 GCA_934646175.1 uncultured Oscillospiraceae bacterium | reverse complement strand
AAGAAGGAACGTGAGATGGAAGAGATCATTCGGGATGCCCATGTGGACAAGCTGTTCTCGGTGAAGGATAAAGTGGTCCTGATCGTCGGTGCGGGCGGACTGGGCGAGCATATCGGCCACGGAATGGCGGAAAACGGCGCCAAGGTGGTGTTTACCAACACCACCTTGAAGAAGGCGGAGGGCGTGCAGGCCAGATTCCGCGAGGACGGACTGGACTGCGACATTTTCCAGCTGAACGTGACAGACAACGACCAGATCCGTCAGGTGGTGGACACCATTGTGGAGAAGCACGGGCGCATTGATGTGTTGATCAACACGGCGGCCATCTGTGCCCACTCTGAGCCGGAGAACTATGACCCCGATGTAGTGCGCCGGGTGCTGGATGTGAACACCAACGGTACCATTTTTGTGGCCCGGGAGGTGGGCAAGGTGATGATCCGCCAGCACTACGGCAAGATCATCAACTTTGGCTCCATCGCGGGCGGGTACTGTCACACCTATCTGTCCATGCCCTATGAGGCGTCCAAGGCGGCGGTGCATCAGTTTACCCGGTCCCTGGCGGTGACGTGGGCAAAGCATAACATCAATGTGAACTGCATCTCCCCCACGTGGGTGTACACCCCCATGCTGGACGGCCTGCAGGAGGATGTGTACGACGACCTGAAGAAGCAGCATCCCGGCGGACGGCTGGCGGAGGTCAATGACTTTATGGGTATTGCCATGTTCCTGGCCAGCGATGCCAGCAGCTATGTGACCGGTCAGGTGATCTATGTGGACGGTGGATGGACCAGCGGAAAGCCGGTGATCATTCCCGAGGAAGAGCGCTGCGTGACCCATAAGTAAGAAAAAAGACGAAAAACAGAAAACGCTCCGTATTTTGCAAAATGCAAAATACGGAGCGTTTTTCCTATTTTGATCAATTCCGCAGGGTCTCGGCCCAGGCAGCATACCTGCTGACCTTTTCGTCGCAGTCGGCGCGGTCGGCACCCTGAGCAAGGATATAGACCTTGACCTTCGGCTCGGTGCCGGAGGGGCGGACGAGGATGGTGGTACCGTCCGACAGTTCGTACCGGAGGACGTTGGAGCCGGAAAGCTCCATGGAAGAGGTCTCGCCGGTGGCGAGAGTGGTGGCGGTGCCGTCGGAGTAGTCCTTGCGGACGAGAACGGGGGTGCCGGAAATTTCCGTGAGGGGATTTTCCCGGAGACCGTCCATGAGGGCCTTCATCTGGGTCATGCCCTCCAGACCGGGCATGATGAGGTTGAGGGTCTTTTCCCCATAGTAGCCGTATTTTTCGAAGAGAGACTGCAGGGCGTCATACAGGGTCATGCCCTGGCCGGCGTACCAGGCAGCCATTTCGGTGAGCAGGAGGGCGGCGGTGACAGCATCTTTATCCCGGACGTAGTCACCCAGCATATAGCCATAGGATTCCTCATAGGAGAAGATGACTTTATGGGTGCCGGCGGCCTCCAGCGCGTTTTTCTTCTCAGCCATGAATTTGAAGCCAGTGAAGGTGTCAAAGCAGGAAACGCCGTTGCTCTCCGCCACTTTGCGGGCCATCTCGGTGGTGACGATGGTCTTCAGCGCAGCGGCATTCGCAGGAAGGGTACCTGCGCGTTTTTTGGCGCCGATGAGGTAGTCCAGCAGGAGGACGCCGGTCTGGTTGCCGGAGATGGTGATATATTCCCCAGTCTTATCCCGCACCATGATGCCCACGCGGTCGGCGTCCGGGTCGGAGCCCAGAATAAAGTCGGCCCCCTCTTTTTTTGCAAGGTCAATGGCGAGGTAGAATCCCTCGGGGTTTTCCGGATTGGGAGAGACTACGGTGGGGAAGTTGCCGTCGATGACCATCTGCTCGGGCACGCAGTAAAGATGCTTGACGCCGAGACGGTGGAGCACCTCGGGGATGAGTTGGTAGCCGGTGCCGTGGAAGGGGGTGTAGACCATTTTGAAGGTATCGGCCACTTTGGACACGGCGGCGGCATCGTTCACCTGAGCCATGACATTCGTAAGGAACAGATCGTCCGTCTCACTGCCCATGAGGGTGATGAGACCGTGGGCCACAGCGTCGTCATAGGACATGGTTTTGATATCGGCGAAGATGTCCAGCCGCTCCATCTGGGAGGCAATGGCGGCGGCGTGGTGCGGGGGGAGCTGCGCCCCATCGGACCAGTAGACCTTATAGCCGTTATACTCCTTGGGGTTATGACTGGCGGTGACGTTGATACCGGCGGTGCAGTGATACTGCCGGACGGCGAAGGACAACTCCGGCGTGGGACGCATGGCGTCAAAGAGACGAACGGAGACGCCGTTGGCGGCCATGACGCAGGCTGCTTCCCGGGCAAACTCGGCGGAGTGGTTGCGGCAGTCAAAGCAGATGGCCACGCCGGCGCGGGCGGCGGCTTGGCCTTCGGCCAGGACCACGTTGGCGAAAGCCTGTGTGGCGTGGCGGATAACGTGGACATTCATGCGGTGAAGGCCCACGTTCATGGTGCCGCGAAGACCGGCGGTGCCGAATTCCAGCGGGCCGAAGAAGCGGGACTCGATCTCTTTCTCATCGCCGGAGATGGCGGAAAGCTCGGCGCGCTCTTCCTCGCTGAGGGCGGGGGAGTGAAGCCATTTTTCATAGGTTTCCTGATAAGTCATGGGGAAGAACCTCCTTTGAATGGACGGATTATTTATGGTAGGAAGAGCCTTCGTTGATCTTGAAGGCGCGGTAAAGCTGTTCCAGAAGCATGACGCGGGCCAGATGGTGGGGGAAGGTCATGGGGGACATGGAAAGGCGAACGGCGGCCTCACGCTTCAAAGAGGGGTGCAGGCCGTTGGAACCGCCGATGAGGAACACCAGATGCTTGGAGGAATTGAGCTGCCAGGAGAGAAGATCGGCGGCAAAATCCTCGCTGGAGCGGGTGTCCCCCTCAATGCAGAGGGCGACGAGGGTGGCACTTTCCGGGAGTTTTTTGCGGATGGCGTCCCCTTCCTTATCCAGAGCGGCGATGATGTCGCCCAGCGTGGGGGAGGAGGGGAGCTTAGCCTCCGGTACCTCTGCCACGTTGAGCTTGCAGTAGGGGCCGAGGCGCTTGATATACTCGGCGCAGGCGTCCTGATAAAAACGCTCTTTCAATTTTCCGACGCAGATCACATGAACAGACAGCATGAAACATTCCTCACGAAACAGAAGATAGGTACGGTAAGGGAGGTCACTCACCGACGGAATAGGTGGGGCCGGCCTCTTCCCGGGGGGCGACGGTGACGGGGATGGGGGAAGAAAGGGCGGACTCCACCGTGGAACGGGCCAGACTGGGACGGTTATTCTCCAGCGAAAGGTGGGCGAGGACGATGCGGCGGACACCCCATTCCTCCGCCTCGGTGCACAATTCAGCGCAGACGGCATTGGACAGGTGCCCGTGATCGCCCAGAATGCGGGCCTTCAGCGGATAAGGGTAAGGGCCGGATCGGAGCAGGTCCGGGTCATGATTGGCCTCGGCCACCAGAAGCTGTGCGCCGCGGACGGCAGAGCGGACCTCTTCCGTGACGACACCCAGATCGGTGACTACGGCGGCCTTACGGACACCGTCCGAAAAGGCATAACCCATGGGGGAAGCGGCATCGTGCAGGGTGGAGAAGGAGGTGACGGCTGCGTCACCCACAGAAAAGGGAATGCCGGGGGAGACGGGACGGATCAGATCCTCCAGAAAAGGGATACGGTATGTAAGCTGCCGCCCGGTGGCGGCGGCGGTATAGATGGGGATGGCGCAGCGCTTGGTCAGAGTGGCGACACCGGAGATATGGTCGCTATGCTCATGGGTGATGAGAATGCCGCTGAGATCGTCCGCTGTGAGGCCCAGAGCTTGAAGGGAACGGGTGATGCGGCGGGCGGAGATGCCCGCGTCCACCAGAAGATGGGTGGAGCCGCAGGAGAGCAGCAGGCAGTTCCCCGAAGAGCCGGAGGCCAGGGTGGTAAGGGTCATCATATGCGCAGAACTCCTAACAAATGCAGAATGGAGAAAAGAAAAAACCGGGCGGCGGCTGTTTGCCGCCGCCCGGTGCTGTCAGCTGATTTGCGCAGCCGCTTCATCATCGGGAACGTAGACCGCCCGAATGTCGGCCCCGACGCCGGAGAGCTTTCCGACGATGTCTTCATATCCACGCTCGATATGCTGGACATTGTCGATCTCGGTGGTGCCCTTGGCGGCCAGACCGGCGATGATCATAGCGGCGCCGGCGCGAAGGTCGCAGGCGCGGATGGGCGCACCGGTGAGCTTTTCTACCCCTTCGATGACAGCCACCTTGCCGTCCACCTGGATCTGAGCGCCCATGCGGCGGAATTCGTCCACCTAGCGGTAACGGTTATCCCAGACCCCTTCGGTGAGGACGCTGGTGCCCTGCGCCAGACAGAGGACCGCCGCGATCTGCGGCTGCATGTCCGTGGGGAAGCCGGGGTAAGGCAGCGTTTTGACATTGGTGCGGGAAAGGGGCCCATACCGGCGGACGAGGACGGCATCGTCCTGTTCTTCCACCTCCAGTCCGGTCTCTACCAGCTTGGCGGTGATGCAGTCAAGGTGCTTGGGGATGACGTTTTTGATGAGCACCTCGCCTCCGGCGGCGGCCACGGCGGCCATATAGGTGCCCGCCTCGATCTGATCAGGGATGATGGAATAGGCGCCGCCGGTGAGGCGGCTGACGCCGCGGATCTTGATGACGTCGGTGCCCGCGCCCATGACGTCGGCCCCCATGGAGTTGAGAAAGTTGGCAAGGTCGACGATGTGCGGTTCTTTCGCGGCGTTTTCGATGACGGTGAGCCCGTCGGCCAGAACGGCGGCCAGCATGATGTTCATGGTGGCACCCACGGAAACCATATCCAGGTAGATATTGGTACCGGTGAGACGGCCGACGGGAGCAGTGGCGGTGATCATGCCGCCAGAGACCTCGACCTCGGCACCCATGGAGCGGAAGCCCTTCAGATGCTGGTCGATGGGACGGCCGCCCAGGTTGCAGCCGCCGGGAGGCGGCACCTCGGCATGGCCGAAGCGGCCGAGAAGGGCGCCGATGAGGTAGTACGATGCACGGATCCTGCGGGCAAGATCGTGGGGCACCGGACGGTTATGGATATGAGAACAGTCGATGTCCACCGTGCTGCGGTTGACAGTGCGGACATCGGCCCCCAGCTCCTGAAGGATCTGGAGGATGAGCGTTACATCGTTGATTTGGGGGATATTTTCGATACGGCAGCGGCCATCGATCAGCAATGCCGCCGGAATAATGGCAACAGCGGCATTTTTTGCGCCGCTGATATCAATCACGCCGTGAAGCTCACGACCGCCATGAATCACATACTTGGTCAAGCCTGCACCCTCTTATCTGCACAAAATCACACATTGGCAGTAGCCAGAAACGCCGCGAAGCGGCAAAAACGCAAGAATGAAACGCCCAGCGAGTGCCGGACGATATAATCCGAATACAGTATAACACTATTGTTGCCGAAAGGTAAAGCAATTTTCATTCAATTTTAAGGAATTTCTTAAAATTTTGGACAAACCGGCTTATGTGCAGGGGGAAGTGCAAAATTGCCCCGCTGCGCCCCTAAGGGTGAGAGGTGAAAAACGGAGATGGCGGAGAGAAAGGAAAACCCGGAAAAACGGGAAGCGGAGGTCTGCCTGAAGAAGATCGCCATGGGGCAGGTGAACGATGCGGTGAAACTGGCGTTTCTGGACGGCACGGACCTTGCGGCCGTTGACCGGCTGGACCTGACCGCGGTGGCGGAATTTAAGCGCAGCGGCAGCGGCACGGTGGAGGTCAAGCTGCTGGATCGGCTGGAGGCATTGGAAAAGTGGATGGAATGGTGCAGGCGGGAGGATGAAAACCAGGCGGAAAGCCGCATTTTGACCGACATGTATCCCGATGAATTCGGAAACGCAGGGGAGGCCCAGTGAGATTTTCCCCCAAGCAAAGGAGAGTGCTGAACTGGTGGCGGAAAAGCTCACCGGACAGCCGGTATGACACCTTGATCTGCGACGGCGCGGTGCGCAGCGGAAAGACGCTGTGCATAGGCCTTTCCTTCGTGCTGTGGGCCACGGCAACATTTTCGGGACAGCGGTTTGCCCTGTGCGGAAAGAGCGCGGGGGCGGTGCGGCGGAATGTATGGGAGCCGCTGAAGGGATACCTGAAGGGAATGGGCCTGAGCTGGAAGGAACGGCGGAGCGAGGGAAACGTGACCATTTCCCTGGGACGGAGAGAGAACACCTTTTATTTTTTTGGCGGGGGAGACGAGCGAAGCGGCGGGTATGTTCAGGGCTTGACGCTGGCGGGGCTGCTGCTGGACGAGGCGGCGCTGATGCCGCGGTCATTTGTGGAGCAGGCGTGCGCGCGGTGCTCGGTAAATGGGGCGCGGATCTGGATGTCGTGCAACCCGGAGGGACCGGAGCACTGGCTTTATAAGGAATGGATCTGCCGGGCAGAGGAAAAGAACGCATTGCATCTGCACTTCACCATGGAGGATAACCCGGGGCTGAGCAAAGCAGTGCGGACGCGGTATGAGCGGGCGTTCCGCGGGGCGTTTTACCGGCGGTTCGTATTGGGGGAATGGGTGGCACCGGAGGGACGGGTCTACGATTTCTTCACAGAGGAGACAGTACGGGACGCCCCAAAGGGGGAGATGGAGGAATGGTGCATCTCCTGCGATTACGGAACGGTGAACCCGGCGTCCTTCGGACTGTGGGGGAAACGGGAAGGCATCTGGTACCGGGTGAAGGAGTTTTACTTTAACTCCCGGGAAGAGGGACGGCAGATGACCGACGGCGAATATGCCGGGAAGCTGAGAGAACTGGCGGGGGGACGGACCATCCGGTGGGTGATCGTGGACCCGTCGGCAGCCAGCTTCATTGAGCTTCTGCACCGGGAGGGCTGGCGCGTGAAGAAGGCAGAGAACGATGTGCTCTCCGGCATCCGGCTGACGGCGGAGTATTTGAAAAGCGGACGGATGGTCATCACGCCGGAGTGCCGGGCAGCCATCCGGGAGTTTTCCCTTTACCGCTGGGACACCAAGAGCCGGAAGGGCGACCGGGTGATCAAAGAAAACGACCACGCCATGGACGAGATCCGCTATTTTGCCGCCACGGTGGTGAAGCGGGAGCGCGGCGGCGGGGAAACGGGCGGATTTTTCGCCGCAGCGGTGGAACGGTAACAGCGCGAAGAGACCGTGGAAGAGCGACATGAGGAGGGAATGGATTTGGGATTTCTAGAGCGAAAAAAGCAGCCGCCGGCCGCGGTACAGACGGTGGCGGGCATGGTGCGGAGCGCGGAAGGACACCCTTTCGGCATTCTGGACGGGTACGTCCCACTGAGGAACGGGGAGATCAGCCTGTACCGGGCCATTCGGGAGGCGGTGCCCATTGTGGATGCGGCCATTCTGAAGCTGATCCGCCTGTGCGGTGGGGTGACGGTGATCTGTGACGAGAAAGCGGCGCAGAAGGAGATGGACCGCTTCCTAAAGACCGTGGACACCGGGCGGGGGCAGAGAGGCATCCAGTCGTTTCTGGACTGCTATCTGGACTCCATGGTGACCTGTGGGCGAGGAGTGGGAGAGATCGTGCCCACCCGAAACGGGAGAGACATTGCGGCGGTGCTGTGCGCCAACGCCGGGGACATTGCCATCCGGGACGGGGAGACCCCCATGGACTTTACCATCTGCGCCAGGCAGGCGGACGGGGAAATGGCTGCGCTTCCTTATCAGGAGCTGCTGCTGTTCACCCCGTTCCAGCCGGAGACGGATAGCCCGTACGGCGTATCCATGATGCGATCCATGCCGTTTCTGACAGAGATCCTGCTGAAGATCTATCACGCCATCGGGCAGAACTGGGAGCGGATGGGGAACGTACGCTTCTCGGTAGTCTACAAGCCGGACGGGGACACGGTAGACCGCAGCTGTGCCCAGGAACGGTGCAGCCAGATCGCCCGGGAATGGGCGGCGGCCATGCAGGAGGGCAAGCACGGAAAGGTGCGGGATTTCGTGGCGGTGGGTGATGTGGAGATCAAGGCCATCGGCGCGGACAATCAGATCCTGGACAGCGAGGTGCCGGTGCGGCAGATTTTGGAGCAACTGATTGCCCGGACAGGGATCCCGCCGTTTTTGCTGGGGATATCCTGGTCGTCCACCGAGCGGATGAGCGCCCAGCAGGCGGACATCATGACCACGGAGATTGCCGCGGTGCGGCGGAGCCTTTCCCCCACGGTGGAGCGCATCTGCGAGTACTGGCTGAGAGTGAAAGGCTACGGCGGCAGCGTGACGGTGGAATGGGACGATATCGACTTGCAGGACATGGTGGAAGAAGCGAAGGCGGAGCTTTATCGCGAGCAGGCAAGACTGCTGCGGGAGGGCAAGTGACAAAAGAGAGGGGAACGGGCGATGAAAATCACCAAAGAAGCCGGCCTGGGCGAGGGCTGCGCCGTGAGCAAAGAAGATCTTGCGGAAATCAACCGCCTGACGCGGAAGGAGCTGAAGGCGGAAGAAGTATACACCTTCAGCGTGCATCTGTGCGATAACGAGGTGGACCGGGACCACGAGCGGTTCTCTGCGGAGACGCTGGAGGAACTGGCGGAGCTTTTCGTGGGGAAAAGCGGCATTTTTGACCACCAGTGGAGCGCCAGGGGACAGACGGCGCGCATTTTCCGCACGGAGATCGTGCGGGAGAAGGGTATCATCACGGCAGCGGGGGACCCCTACTGCTTTTTGAAGGGTTATGCCTATATGCTGCGGACGGAGGGCAACCGGGAGCTGATCGCGGAGATCGAGGGCGGCATCAAAAAAGAGGTGAGCATCGGCTGCGCGGTGAATCGGGCGGTGTGCTCCATCTGCGGGAAAGACGTGAGAGCGGAAGGGTGCGGCCATGTGAAGGGCGGGGAGTACGGCGGAAAGCGGTGCTTCCACCAGCTGGAGGGAGCTACGGATGCCTATGAGTGGTCCTTCGTGGCGGTTCCGGCCCAGAAGAACGCCGGCGTGATGAAACAGAAACAGTGGAGAGAGGGGGAGAGAAGCACGGAACTGAAGCATTTGCTGGCCCGGGAACCAGAGGCGCTGAAAACGCTGGAGCATCTGGAAAAAGAGGCGGAGGCGGGCCGCCGGTACCTGTCCGGGCTGAAGGACGAGGTGGCGCGGTTGGGCGGTTTGGCGCAGCCGGAACTGAAGACAGAGACCCTGAAGGGCATCGTGAAGAAGCTGGAAGAGGACGAACTGCTGGCCATGAAGAGAGCATATGAACGGCAGCTGGAGAAGAAAATGCCGGTGAAGACCCAGTTTGCCTATGGTGCGGAGAGCCGGGAGAAGAATGAAAGCGACAACGCCTTCCTGATCTGAGCGGGAAGGGAAAGAGGAAAAGGAGACGAATGAATATGAGCAATCGCTATGAAACGCTGAAACTGGAAAAGGGCATGTACAATGAGGCGGGCCGTTCCTTCACCCAGGTGCTGGAGCAGATGGACCCCAGCGAACAGTACAAGGGCACAGAACTGGAGGGCCTGGACGCCTTCCAGCGCCAGCTCAAGCGCTTTGACATCAAGGTGAAGGGCGCGGGCAGCGACATGGTGGAGGCATTCTTCCGCACTTCCAACGCGGCGGTGCTGTTCCCTGAGTACATTGCCCGCGCGGTGAAGCAGGGCATGGAGGAAAGCGACATCCTGCCCCATCTGGCTGCCACGGTGACCCGATTCGACGGCTGCGACTACCGCTCCATTGCCGCGGACCCCGAGAGCCAGACCATGGGCGAGGTGGCGGAGAAGGGCACCATCCCCTCTACTACGGTGTCCACAAAGGAAAACCTGGTGCAGCTGAAGAAGCGGGGCAGAATGCTGGTGGCCTCTTACGAAGCTGTCCGGTTCCAGAAGCTGGACCTTTTCTCCGTGACCCTGCGCCAGATCGGCGCAAACATCAACCGGATGCACCTCAGCGATGCCATTGCTGTGCTGAAGGACGGGGACGGCAACAACAACGCCGCCGAAAAGGTGAACGTGAAGACCGCCAAGACCCTGACCTATGACGACCTGGTGGAATTCTGGGCCAAGTTTGACCCCTATGAGATGAACACCCTGCTGGTGTCCGGCGACGTGATGCTGAAACTGCTGAAAATGGAAGAATTCCGCAATCCGCTGACCGGCCTGAACTTCCAGGGCACCGGCAAGCTGTCTACCCCGCTGGGCGCAAATCTTCTGCAGACCTCCGCACTGGCGGCGGGCACCTTGATCGGCCTGGACAAGCGCTTTGCGCTGGAAATGGTGCAGGGCAGCGACATTCTGGTGGAATATGACAAGCTGATCGACCGCCAGCTGGAGCGGGCTGCCATCACCAGCATCAGCGGCTTCACCAAGATCTTCACCGGCGCATCCAAGGTGCTGAGTGTGGGATGACGGAGCGCATGGCAGAGCTGGCCAAGAGCCTTGGCCGGGTGGATGAGACGGAGGAAACGGCAATCACTTGCCTGTGCGAGGCGGCCGAGCAGGAACTGCTCGGCCGCCTGAAGGACGGCGTGAGCCGGGAGGACTGCGGCAGCGCCTTTGACGCGGCGGGGGCGTGGATCGCCCTGGCGGGCCTTTGCGAGGCACGTGCCGCGGGAGAGACGGTAACGGCGTTTTCCGCCGGAGAGCTGACCCTGAAGACCAAAAACGGCGCGGAGGACAGCGGCGCGGATGCCCTGAGACGGCAGGCGGAGCGGTTGATGAAGCCCTTTCTGGAGGAGGACGGGTTCTGCTTTTTGGGGGTGCCGCAGGAATGAAAGAAGGGGCAGTGACAAAGCTACTGGACCGGTACGGACAGACGGTGATCCTGCAGAAGGACGGCGGGGAGCAGATCGGGAAGGCCATTCTCCAGCCCCTGCGGGAAAAAGGTACGG
>CAKUEI010000059.1 GCA_934646175.1 uncultured Oscillospiraceae bacterium | reverse complement strand
TGGACGCGGGCCACAGAGGACTTGCGGCGGCCGGTGCCATACAGATAAGGCTTTTTGCTCTGATACATTCTCGTCTACCTCCTGCTTATTCCGCGGCCCAAACTTCGGGCTTCTGGGCGGCATGCTCGTGAGCCTCGCCCTGATAGATCTTCAGGCGGGTCAGAGAATCCTTAGTGATGATGTTGCGGGGCATCATGCCACGCACGGCGATCTTCATTGCCAGCTCGGGCTTTTCCTGCATCAGGATGCGGTACTTGGTCTCGTGCAGGCCGCCGGGGTAACCGGAGTGGGTGCGATAGTACTTCTGGTCGCCCTTCTTGCCGGTCAGGACAGCCTTCTCTGCGTTCAGAACAATGACGAAGTCGCCGCAGTCGGCGTGGGGAGTATACTCGGGCTTATGCTTGCCGCGTAGCAGGGTGGCGGCGATGGCAGCGGTCTTGCCCAGGGGCTTTCCGGCGGCGTCGAGGATATACCACTTACGCACGATATTGCCCTTGTTTGCCATAAAAGTGGACATAGGTGAAACCTCCATTATCAAATGCTTTTCGATCCGAAGATCGCGCGAAACATAAGGATGGCCCCGCTTGTCAAAGCGGAGCATGGTGTATTATAATACCGTGGGAGCGGAAGAGTCAAGCACTTTTCACGGAAAAACCGGGAAATAAATTATAAACTCCGTTTACCTCTCGTTTTCTCGCCAAATCTCTCTCATTCTCGAAAACGAAAAACAAATTTGAGGTGCCGCACATGGAACACATTCTCTCTCTGGTACGCCGCTGCGTGGAAGATTACGACATGATCGCCCCGGGGGATCACATTGCCGTCGGCGTTTCCGGCGGGAAGGATTCCCTCACTCTGTTGGCTGCTCTGGCGCGCCTGCGCACCTTTTATCCGGTGCCCTTCACCGTGGAGGCGTTCACCCTGGACATGGGCCATGCTGCCGGGCGGGAGGGCATGTGCTTTGACGGCGTGGCGGAGTTTTGCCGCACACTGGACGTACCCTTCACCCTGCTGCCCAGCGAGATCCACCACATTATCTTTGATGTGCGGAAGGAGAAAAACCCCTGCTCCATGTGCGCGAAAATGCGCCGGGGGGCCCTGCACAAAGCCCTGCAGGAGCGCGGCATCCACAAGATCGCCCTGGGGCACCACTATGACGATGCGGTGGAGACCTTTTTTCTTTCTCTTTTTTATGAGGGCCGCCTGAACTGCTTCCAGCCGGTGACCTATCTGGACCGCACCGACATCACACAGATCCGCCCCCTGCTTTACTGCGGCGAAAACCTCATTCGCCAGACCGCCCAGCGGCTGGAGTTCCCCATCGTGCAGAACCCCTGCCCGGCGGACGGCTTCACCAAGCGGGAGGAGGTCAAGCAGCTTATCCGCACCATGCAGGAGCAGTACCCCGGATTAAAGGCCAAGGTCTTCGGCGCCATGCAGCGCCTGCCCCTGCCCGAGTGGGGGCCAAAGGAGCTGCGCCGCCGCCCTTTGCCGGAAGAGACGAAGGAATGAGAGAAGCCCGCGCCGCAAAAAAGCGGCGCGGGCGTTTTTTACTCTTTGACGCTCAGCGGAGCGATCCGGACCAGGGTATAGATGCCTGCGATCGTTGTGACCGAGGGGAGGATGATGTGGAAGAGCCAGTACCAGACGGATCCGGTGTCTTCCGCAAAGAGCTTGCCGGTCAGCGATTCGATCAGATATCCTGATGCGATCAGCAGAATGGAGACCACGACCAGCGCCGCCTGAATCTTGCGAAGGTCCTTTTTGGGGATCTCAACGGTCTCTTCCGGCTTGTCTTTGCTGTCGGTTTTTGAGAGGTACGCCATAGAGGATTCGCCTTTTCGCTGATTAGGAGCGTGTTGCCATCAGGGTTACCTTACAGGGCACATAGCGGGAGGTAACGCTGGCACTGATGCCCCACGGGAACGAGACAGACAAGCTCCCGGAGACAGTCTGGTGAGAGTACGCACCATAAATATTAAAGTTTCCACCGGCGTCAACATTGCTGTTGCCAAAATAACAGCTGGTGCAGGCGAAGATATTTTTCTGGGTGACGCCGGAAGTCTCATCAGAGATCAGCGGGATGCGGAAGCCCACGCCCGCGCCGCTGCCGCCGATGGCCTCGAATTCGTTGCTGCCGTTGTCGTATGTTACTGCCACGTGCTCTTCTTTGCCGTCCAGAACGGAATCGTAGCCATACCGGAAACGGGCCGTTTCAAAATCGGCGGCGCAGCCCTGCACGCAGATGGAGGTAAAGTCGGTCAGGGACCGGGAAGGGGCGGTGAGAAATTTGCACAGCAGGGTGACGAGATAACGCTCCTCGGAAACGCGGGAATAGGACAGGGTCACCCGCATCCAGCTGGTAGAACTGGAGGTATTACCGCCATCCGCCGTCGCGGTCAGGGCGTCCGCCTCAGAAACGGGGACGGCTTCGCCCGACGCGGGAACCTCATAGTAAGCGGTCTTCACCGTCAGTTGATCGGTAGAGGCCATGGCCAGCTTCTGAGTGTCCTCCAGCCGGGCAAGGTCCTCCGACAGGTATCCGGCCTCGGTCAGCAGGTCGTCCGTCAGGGCAAGGCGCTCCGCCGTAGTGAGGGCCGCGAACTCCGGCGCGGTCAGGGTGGTGACGGTGCTGCCGTCCTCTGTCCACGCCGTTTCTGCTTGAACGGGAATTTTCACGCCGCTTTCCGCCGTCAGGGCGACGGTGCGCACCTCCGGCTGGGGCGGGGGAGTCGTGTCCGCCGCATTATCCGGCTTTGCACACCCAGAAAAGGCGCAGAAGGTGCAAAGAACCGCGGCACTCAGAAGAAGGGGAATGCGTTTTGTGTGCAGGTTCATGTTGATCTTCCTTTCGCGCAAAACACAGGGAACCGGGAAATTCTTCTTCTTGCTGCATGGGACTCGCCTCCTTCTATGGATTCTGCCTCCAAGATACACTAAAATTTATTCTTTGTAAATGGATAAAAGTAAAATTTGACACTGCTTCATAAATTTTTAAGAATTGGAAAAAAGAAACAGTTGGTTCAAGCGCAGCCCAAACCAACTGTTATTTTTCTGTTTTGACCGCGCTCCACCCCTGGAGGGAGAACGGCGTTTTTTCAGTCCTTTTTGTCCATGGAGGCGGCCCGCAGGAAGTTATAGCACCCCATGGCGAAGGCCGCGGCGGCGCAGCCGCTTTTCAGCAGGAAGGAGCCAAAGGAGCGCGAAGCGCTGATCTCCGGAACGTTGACCGCCAGAACCGTGATCACCACGCCGAACAGAAGCAGCAAAATCCCGCTGAACACCAGTGTAACGCGGGTGTCCCGCACGGTTTTTTTCTCCATGTGGACGGTGTTGGAGTTTGCTTTTTGATCCAGGTAGATCATAAAAATGCCTCCCCTCTGGATATATCCATAACATACAACAAAAACAGAAAAATGTAAAGTAGTTTTGTGAACTTTGTATAATGTCAACAAATTGACAAGACAAAACACAGCAAAACGCCCGGCCGAACCCATCGACCGGGCGTTTTTATGACGGTTACTGCATCAGACTGCACACCAGCTCGGTGTAGCGGCCCACATCCTCCAGCGGGAGGTCGGCGATCAGCAGTGCCTGATCGTACAAAAGCTCTGCGTATTTGGCGGCGCGATCCTTATCGCCGCTGGTCACCGCGGCGGACAGGGCGCGGTAAGCACCGGAATCCGGGTTCAGCTCCAGCACCCGCTCCGCCTTCATGGGCATGGCGTCCCCGTGGCGGTTGAAGTACTTCTCCATTTCCAGGCTCATGGGGCCGTCGGTGGTCATGCACACAGCACCGGAACGCAGGATCTTGGAAAGCCGTGCTTCCTTCACCTTGTCGCCCAGGGTCTCCTTCACGAAATTGAGGACGGGCTTTGCCTCTTCCGCCTTTTCCTCGGCGGCCTTCTTCTCCTCATCGGTCTGGGGGAGGGCGTCGGCGTCGCTGATGCTCTTGAACTGCTTCTCACCCTGCTTTTCCAGGGCGTTGATGACGAATTCATCCACATCCTGGGTCAGGTACAGGATCTCGTACCCCTTGTCCAAAATGCGCTCGGCCTGAGGCAGATGCTCCACCTTGTCCAGCCCGCTGCCGCTGGCATAATAAATGTAGGGCTGATCTTCCGGCATCCGCTCCACGTACTCGGCAAGGCTCACCAGCTTCTTCTCCTTGGAGGAGGGGAACATCAGCAGGTCCCGCAGGAAATCCTTGTGGGCGCCGTATTCGCCCACCACGCCGTACTTGATCTGGGGACCGAAAGAGGCCCAGAAGGTGTCGTACTTCTCCCGGTCGTCTTTCTGCAGTTTTAGCAGTTCTGCTTTGATTTTCTTTTCAAGGCCTGCTTCGATCAGCTGCAGGACACGGGTGTGCTGCAGCATTTCGCGGGAGATGTTCAGGGACAGATCGCCGCTGTCCACTACGCCGCGGACAAAACCGAAGTAATCGGGCAGCAGGTCGGCACATTTGTCCATGATGAGCACGCCGGAGGAGTAGAGCTGCAGGCCCTTTTCATACTCGCGGGTGTAGTAGTTCATGGGCGCCTGGGCGGGAATGTACAGCAGGGCCTTATATTCCACGGTGCCCTCTGCACTGGTGTGGATGACGGAGAGCGGCTCCTGCCAGTCGTTGAATTTCTCCTGATAGAACTTGTTGTAGTCCTCCTTGGTCACTTCGTTCTTACTGCGCTGCCACAGGGGGACCATGGAGTTCAGGGTGCGCCATTCCTTATAGGATTCCCATTCCGGCTTCCAGTCGTCCCCGGCGTCCTCGGGCTTGGGCTTCTGCCGGGAAGCGGTGCATTCCATGCGGATGGGGTAGCGGATATAGTCGGAGTACTTCTTCACCAGGTCGATCAGGGTCTCCTGCTCTAGGAACTGGCTAAAATAGTCCTCCTCCGTGTCGGGCTTGATGTGCATGACAATGTCGGTGCCCACGCTCTCCTTCTCGCAGGGGGTCACGGTGTACCCGTCCGCGCCAGAGGATTCCCAGCGGTACGCCTCGCTGCTGCCGTAGGCCTTCGAGGTGACGGTGATGTGGTCTGCCACCATAAATGCGGAGTAAAAGCCAACGCCGAACTGGCCGATGATGTCCACCTCGTCGCTCTTCTCCTGGTCGGCCATGTCCTTCTTGAACTGGAAGGAGCCGCTGCGGGCGATGACGCCCAGATTGTTCTCCAGCTCCTCCTTGCTCATGCCGATGCCGTTGTCGGACACCGTCAGGGTGCGCTCGGCGATGTCCGGCGTCAGAGTGATCTGGAACTGGCTGCGGTCCAGCCCCACCTTGTCATCGGTCAGAGCCTGATAGGCCAGCTTGTCAATGGCATCGCTGGCGTTGGAAATGATCTCCCGCAGGAAGATCTCTTTGTGGGTATAGATGGAGTTGATCATCAAATCCAGGAGTCGTTTGGACTCCGCTTTGAACTGTTTTTTTGCCATGGGTCATTCCGCCTCCATAGAAAAATCATAGGTTTAGCACTCTCTCTCCTCGAGTGCTAAACCTATGATAGACGCATCGGCAAGGCTTGTCAAGCCTGTTCAAAATTTGTTTACAAAGGCGCGTTACGGGAGCAGGCTCAGCACAAACTGCTGCGCCGTGCGGGGTGTAAAGCCCTGATGATATACCTCCCACGTAGCAGCGGAAGCCCGCAGCTGCTCCGAGGCTAAGGAAACGCCGGCCTGCCGGGCCATGGTCTCTGCAAGCTCCAGGTACTGCGCTTTGGTCATGGTGTCAAAGAGAATGCGCAGGCCGAACCGGTCGGCCAGGGCGGTTTTCTCCTCGATGGTCTCATTGCGGTCCACCTCGTCTCCCATGCGGTCGGAGAAGGTCTGCCGTACCAGATGGCGGCGGTTGGAGGTGGCGTAGATCGCCACGTTGGAGGGCCTCGGCTCCACACCGCCCTCCAGAATGGATTTCAGCAGGGAATAGGTTTTGTCGTCCCGGTCGAAGGCCAGATCGTCGATAAACAGGATGAACTTCTGCTTTTTGTCCGCCAGGGTGCGCACCAGTTTGGGGATGCCGGAAAGCCCCTCCTTCTGCAGCTCGATGATGCGCAGCATCTCAAACCCGGGAAGGCCCAGCAGGGACTTGACCGTGGCGGATTTGCCCGTTCCGCTGGGGCCATAAAGCAGGACGTTGTTGACCAATTTCCCCGCAAGAAGGGCGCGGGTGTTGGTGATGACCTCTTCCCGCTGATGCTCGTAGCCGGGCAGGGCACTTAAAACGGGAATGTCCGGCGTCCGGACGTGGATCAGCTCCTCCCCCTCCCAGAGGAAGGCCTTGTGCAGGGCAAAGATGCTGTCGCCATTCAGCGCGTAGTGCGCCTCTAAGCTCTCCCACGTGAAGGGAACCGTGTTCTCCCAGCCGGGCAGGGCCGCGATCATGGGCTGAAACTGCTCCGGCAGCAGCTTAGCAAGGGCACTACGGAACAGGGCACAGTCGGTTCCCGCCAGGCGGGTCAGGGTCTCCACATCTCGGCGCGCCGCTTGGCGCAGAACGCCGTCCTCCCCACCGCGGGACACAAGGTCGCCGTAAGGCGAGGGGTCATACCGCAGGTGATGGTGCAGCAGTTGCCCCAGCCCGCGGATATCGTACTGCCGCATGGAGCAGAATACATCGGTATAGGCTTTCAAAGCGCCCTCGCCGTCCCCGCAGTGCAGGGCATTCAGCAGTGTGGCAACGCGCTGCATCACCGGGTGATCAAGCAGCGCACGATAGGCGGAAAGACCGAGCAGTTCGGCCCGCAAAGCTTCCAGTTCCATAAAATGCTCCTTCCTCCCGGCGTTTTGCCGGGAACAGAACCATTGTAAGGTGCACCGCCGCCCTTGTCAACCGGCGGCGTTTCGTTTATAATGGGGCAGACAGCGTCCGGGACGCATCTTTTCGAATGGGGGGAGTTTTCGTTGAAAATCGGGACCGTGGACGTTCCGTCCAAACTGGTGTTGGCCCCCATGGCGGGTGTGACGGACATCGGCTTCCGCGCTGTGTGCCGCTCACTGGGCGCCGGACTTACTTATACGGAAATGGTCAGCGCCAAGGCGCTGTGCTATCAGGATAAAAAGACCATCCCCCTACTGGAGCTGGGGGACGGGGAACATCCCGCCGCCGTTCAGATCTTCGGCAGCGACCCCGCCTGCATCGAGCAGGCCGCCGGTCTTGCGCTGGAGAAATCGGGCGCGGATTTTCTGGACCTCAACATGGGCTGCCCGGTGCCCAAAGTGGCGGGCAGCGGTGACGGCAGCGGCCTTATGCGCACGCCGGAGCTTGCGATGAAGGTGCTGGAGGCCGCCATCCGCGGCGCGGGGGGAAAGCCGGTCACGGTGAAAATGCGTCTTGGCTGGGATAAGGGCAGCATCAACTGCATCGAGCTGGGCCGCGAGATGGAGACTCACGGTGCCGCGGCGGTCACCCTGCACGGCCGCACCCGCAGCCAGATGTACGCCGGCCACGCGGACTGGAACTATATCCGGGAGATGAAAGAGACCCTTTCCATCCCGGTCATCGCCAACGGCGACGTATTCTGCGGCCACGATGCAGTGCGCATTCTGGCAGTCACCGGGGCGGACGCGGTCATGCTGGGCCGCGGCGTGTTCGGGAATCCCTGGCTCTTTCAGCAGTGCGCTGCCGCACTGGAGGGGAAGCCGGAGCCGCCTCTGCCGCCCCTTGCAGAGCGGTGCGATACGGCGGTGCGGCAGTTTGAGATTTCCGCCGCCCACAAAGGAGAAAAGGTCGCCTGTCTGGAGGCACGGCGGCATTTTGCCTGGTATTTGAAGGGGGTTCCCCACGCTTCCTATTGGAAGGCGGAGGTCACCAAGGTGAATACGATGGAAGACATTTACCGCGCCGCCGAGGGCATCAAACGGGACCTTCGATAAAGAAAAAGACATATAGCCGGAAGGAGGTGGAGCAGGAGACATGGAGGATTTCGTCCTCAAAGAGGCCAAGCAGGGCAACGAGTTTGCCTTTGCCCGCATTGTGGAGACCTATGAAAAACGAATTTACCAGCTTTGCTACCGCATGGTGGGCACGCCGGAGGATGCCGCCGACCAGACGCAGGAGACGTTCCTGAAGGCGTGGCGCGGCCTTGCTGCCTTTCAGGGGGACTGCTCCATCGGGACCTGGCTTTACCGGCTGGCCGCCAACTGCTGCATTGATCACCTGCGGCGGGAGAAGAAGCACCGCACTCATTTGAAACAGTGGGACGGCGGGGAAGAGGACCAGCCCCGGCCCGACCCGGCGGACCCCTCTCCAGGCCCTCAGGAAACGCTGGAACAGAAAGAGCGGCAGGAGGCGGTGTGGAGTGCCATGAAGCGCCTGACGCCGGAGCACCGCATGATCCTCATCCTGCGGGAGACTCAGGGACTTTCCTACAGCGAGATCGCCGAGGTGCTGGGCCTGGAAGAGGGGACAGTGAAGTCCCGGCTGGCCCGCGCGCGGCTTCAGCTGAGGAATACGCTGAAAAATCAGGGAACTTTTTTACGCTGAATGCGTCCAAGTAAGAAAACAGGAAAGGAGGGATGCTTCATGCCGGGCTGTGATCGATATGTACTGCTGATGTCGGAAAAGCTGGACGGTCCCCTGCACGAGCGGGAGGAGCGCGAGCTTGTCCATCATCTGGAGGTATGCCCCCGCTGCCGCGGTGTCTGGAGGGATTTTTCCACCTTCAGCGATGTGCTGCGGCGGACGCCGGAGGAGGAACCACCCGAGGCGCTGAAAACCAATATCCTCTCGGCGGTGAACGCCCTCCCATCATTGGGAACGGAGAAGCCGGAGACGGAGGAAAAGCCCAAGCGCGCCAGCCGCGCCCCATGGCGGCGCTGGGCCGCCATGGCCGCTGCCGCAGCCGTGATTTTGGGCGGGACCCTGACCGCATGGAAGACCGGATGGCTCCCCGGCGGGAGCTTCGGCCAGAACACCGCACCGCAGGAGGACAAGGCGATGGAGTACGCGGAGCCCCTTCCGCAAAGCGGTTCCGCCAAGATCGCGCCCATCACCGAAGAACCGGTGGAGGAAAGCGGCGCAGAGGACGCCATGCTGGTCCAGGCCCCCATGGAGAAGGCGCCGCACCTGCCCGATGAAAGCGCTGTGACCGGGATGCTGTTGTGCTATCATATCGACGCCCTGCCGGAAGAGCCGGACTACCTCATCCCGGAAGAGGAAGGAAACTGGCTTTGTCCCGCGGAGCATCTGAGCGAGCTTCAGGATATCCTGAAGGCCCACGCGGTGGTCACCGCGTGGGAGGCAAGAAGCGGCTACACCGGCGTATCCGGCGAGTATGTCCGCATCACGCTGGTCCCGTAAAAAGAAAAACGAGCGCACCGCCCGCCGGGCGGTGCGCTTTTTTTCTGCACCCGGACTATAACACGATCGCAATTATGCAAAACGACAAAATTTTAGTTGTAATAGGAAACGCGATAAGGTATAATCTACAATAAGACGAGCGCCGGGACCCGAAACGGCCTTGCAGACAGTAAAGGAGTGGAAAAACATGAGCTATTCTGTGCAAAACATCCGCAACATCTGCCTTCTGGGGCACGGTGGAAACGGAAAGACCTCTCTGGCAGAGAGTATGCTGTACCTTACCGGCGGGACCGATCGGCTGGGAAAGATAGCCGATGGAAACACCGTTTGTGATTATGATCCGGAAGAAACCAAGCGGCAGATCTCGATTTCCACTGCTGTGGCTCCGGTAGAATATAACGGTTGTAAGATCAACCTGCTGGACACCCCCGGCTTCTTCGACTTTTCCGGCGAAGCCATCGAGGCGGTTCAGGTGGCCGATGCGGCCATCATCGTCTGCTCCGCCAAGGGCGGCATGAGCGTAGGCGTGGAGAAGGCATGGCAGTACTGCGAAAACCGCAGCCTGCCCCGCATCCTGTACATTTCCAAAACCGACGAGGAAAACTCCGATTATAACGCCGCCTTCGCCACGCTGCGCGAGCGGTTCGGCAAAAATATCGCCCCCGTGGTGGCCCCCATCTGGGACGAGAACAAAAAGGTCATCGGCATCATCGACGTGCTGCATAAGCGAGCGTTTGAAGCTGGCCCCAAGGGCGAGCGCATGGAGATCGAGGTGCCGGAGGACAAGCTCCCCGTGCTGGATGAACTTTACGAGGCACTGAAGGAGTCCGTGGCCGAGACCAGTGAGGAATTCATGGACAAATACTTCGCCGGTGAGGACTTTACCTATGCGGAAATGATCCAGGGCCTGCGCCACGGCGTCAAGGAGCTGTCCTTGTTCCCGGTGCTGTGCGGTTCTTCCCTCAACGGACTGGGCACCCGTATGCTGCTGGACACCATTGTGGAGTTGCTCCCCAGCCCGCTGGAGGGCCAGCCCCTTATGGGCGAGAACGAGCAGGGCGATGTGGACGCCTTTGTGGCCTCCCCCGGCGCACTGCCCTGCGCCTTCGTGTGGAAGACCGTGTCCGACCAGTACGGGAAATATTCCTATATTAAAGTGCTCTCCGGCTCCATCAAGCCGGATATGCCCATGGTCAACTCCCGCACCGGCGCCACGGAGAAACTGGGCCGCCTGTATGTCATGCGCGGCAAAAAGGCGGAAGAGGTCAAGGAACTGCAGTGCGGCGACATCGGTGCCATCGGCAAGATGGAAAAGGTCAAGACCGGCGACACTCTGTCTGACCCCCGCAAGGTGGTGAAGATCGAGGCCATTCCGTTCCCGGAGCCGTGCTACTCCGTGGCCATTTCCCCCAAGACACGGGGGCAGGACGACAAGGTGGCCGCTGGCCTTACCCGCTTGAACGAAGAGGACCAGACCTTCACCGTGGAAAACCGGGCGGAGACCCATCAGATGGTGGTGTCCGGCACCGGCGACATGCAGATGGATGTGCTGCTCTCCCGCCTGAAGAGCCGCTTTAACGTGGAAGCGGAGCTTTCCGTGCCCCGGGTACCCTATCGGGAGAAAATCCGCAAGCCGGTGAAGAAGCAGGGCCGCCATAAGAAGCAGTCCGGCGGCCACGGCCAGTTCGGAGACGTGTGGATCGAATTCACCCCCAACC
>CAKUEI010000058.1 GCA_934646175.1 uncultured Oscillospiraceae bacterium | reverse complement strand
AGGCAGACAGTACAATTGCACTGCCTGCCTAATCCGAGGACACGCTTCAAGGTACCCCTATCAGGAGTAGCGGAAAGTCGTGTCTTTCTTTTTTAACTTCGGCCCGCAAAAGCGGGCGCCCGCTCCAACGCGAAAAGCTCGTACCTTTGGCCTGCCGCATGCAGGGCAAAGGTACGGGTTTTCCGGTTCGAAGAGGATGCCAACGGGCCGTTTTTGTGACAAAAAATTTCTTTTTCGACGGGAAACGACAGGTTTTCGCTTTTTCGTGCGTTAGACTGTCTATACGACAGCGCAAACCGAAGCACACTTTTCAACATTCCGGCACCGTGAAGGGAAAATACTTCGCAGCGAAAAAGAGAAAGGAGCGCGAAAGATGGGAAGGGACAGCGATGGATACAGCGCGGGGAAAGAGGGAGGCAGGTGGCAGGAAAACGAAGCGGTGGATGAAGTGATCCACAGGCTGTTTGCCGCCCTGCCAGAGAGAAAACAGCGGGAGATCATTCAGCTGCTTGAGCTTGCTCAAGCAGGACGATCAGCGCCTGCTTCATTTCCGGAGAGGCGGTCTGAAGAAGCTCCGTAAGACGCTGGTCATGGGCAGTGGCGGGAGGAGTGCTTGGCGCGGGGTCCTTTCCCAGCAGGTAGTCCACCGAAACGCCGTATCGCTCAGCCAGAAGAACGAGAATTTCGGATTTCGGGACATGCTTCCCAGTCTCGTAGCCGTTGTAGGTCGTCTGCTTCATATTGATGTTTTCGGCAAACTGCTTCTGGCTGAGACCGGTGCGTTCCCGAAGTTCACGCAGGCGTAAGCCGATTTGACTCATTTTGTATCACCCCCTTTGGCCCGCATTTAGAATAGGATAAATTTTGCTGCCTGTCAAGAAAAAATCCAAAAATCTCGAATTATTTTCAAAACGGGATTGACAAATTCTGGAAAGTAGGATATTATCAAAACAGAATCCGAATAAATCGAATTACGGAGGGGAAAATATGACTTATCCGAATATTGAAGCCGAGCGGGCGCGACTGGGGCAGACCAAACGGGAGTTGGCGGAACATCTGGATGTCCATGTACGCAGTTTGCAGAACTGGCAGGCGGGAAAAGGCTCCATCCCCGCGGACAAGCTGTGCATTCTGTGTGACTTATTTGAGTGTTCCGCCGATTACCTGCTGGGGCGCACCCAGGTGCGAAAGACCCCGCTGCAGTGAGAAAAAAGCTCCGCATGGCCTTTGGGCCATGCGGAGCTTTTTGTCTGCAGGATCCGTTACGCCAAGAGATCCTGTTCCTCGGGATGCTTTTCAAACCAGGTGCGGGCGTAAGAGCAGGTGGGGCGGACGTGAAGGCCGTCCTTCCGGATCTGGGCGACGGCTGCCGTGAGCAGTTTACCCGCGATGCCCTGCCCCCGCAGGGATTCATCCACGAAGGTATGGTTTAAGTCGGCCACGCCGTTTTCAGTGGGAAAGGTCACCTCGCAGAGAAGGGCACCTTCCGGCGAGAGGGCGAAGATGCGGCCGGGTTCATGCTGAAATTCCATTGAAATCACCTCCGCTTCAGGATACCACAGGAAGCGGCCCCTGACAAGCCTTGTCAGGAAAGGGTGACCTCGCCGTTGGGGAACCAGGAGCAGGCCTCTTTGATGGCTTTTTTGGCGGGAAGGCCGTTGCCGTACAGGATGACGAGGGTATTCTCATCCTTGGGTGACGCGCCGTCAAAGGGGCGCAGCTCTACCAGAGGGCCGACGCAGTCTGCCACGAAGTGCCCTTCCGGCAGGGAAACGAAGCCCTTGATGCGGTAGGTCTCCTCCGCAAACATGCGGAGGAAGGAAGTGAGGTCCTTCAAATTAAAATTACCAACGTGCATGGAAATCTTCTGCAGGGTGATGTCGCGGGTGTGGATCTCACCGGAGATATCGGCTGCTGCGGGCTGGTTCTCCATGGCGGAAAGCCACTCCGGCTCGATCTTGCCGAAAGAAGTCTCATACGCGGGACGGGTGGGCTTTTGAGCCTTGACGATGGTCATGATCTCCTGAAGCTGCTCCGGGGTGGCCAGATCGGACTTGTTGATGAGCACCAGATCGCTGATGGCCAGCTGCATCCGGCAGACGCGGGCGGTCTGGTAGACCTTCTGGAAGCGGGCACCGTCCACCAGACAGATGGCCCCCACGTACTCGATGCGGGGGAATTTCTCCTTCTGGCCCAGAATGGTGCCCACGGCGGTGGGGTCGGAGAGGCCGGAGGCCTCTACAAAGATGAGGTCGAAGTCCTGCTCCTGCAGCTTCAGCAAGGCGTCCTCAAACTGCTCGATTTTGCAGGCGCAGAAGATGGAGCCGTTGTCGATCTCGGTCATCTGAATGTCCAGATCGGAAAGCAGGGTGCCATCCACGCCCTGTTTGCCGAATTCGTTGATGACCATGGCGGAGCGCTGGTCGGGGAACAGGTGGACGAACTGGTGCAGGAACGTGGTTTTTCCAGCGCCGAGGAAGCCAGTGATGAGATAGAGCTTTGCGGCCATAATGAGAAAACCTCCTTTAGATCAATGCCAGCGCACCAGGCACTTTTGCAGGTAGGCGACCAGCGCACTCAGTGCGGTGACCACTACGCCGATGACGATGATGCCGGCGATGGCATGGGCATAGTTTGCGTAGGTGATGCTGTTTTGCACATAAAACCCCATGCCCCGGGTGGCGCCCATCAGCTCGGCAAAATTCAGCATGAGCAGAGAGGCGGTAAGGCTTACCCTAAGGCCGGAGACAACACCGGGGAACAAATAGGGCAGAAGAATGTGCCAGAGCATGGTGCGGTTGCTGGGACAGAGCATCCGGGCGGAGTCAAGGATCTGCGGCTCGATCCCAACCACGCGGTTCACGGTGGTGAGGAAATTGGGCCAGAACACGCCCAGCACGATGACCACTACAGATGCGCTGCGGAAGGTGGGCATCAGCGCCACCAGATAAGGGGAGAACACCACGGCGGGAATGGGGGCCAGAACGTTAGCGATGGGATAAGCAAAGGCCCGCAGACGGGGGTACCATCCCGCGACGAGTCCCAGCACCACCGCCAAAATCAGACCGGTGAAGAAGCCGATCACCAGAAGCTGAAGGGAATAGGCGATGTTCTGGAGCATGACGCTCCACTGGACCCGAAAGGTGTGGAACACATTTTCCGGCGCAGGGATAAGAACGGGGTGCGCACGGTTGAGCACCGAGGTCATCAGTTCCCAGAAAAACAACAGAATCCAAACGATGGTCATGATGTCAAAGGGAGCGGTAAGGGTGCGGCCAGCGCGCTTTTTCCGCCATACTGACAGCAGGAACAGTCCTTCAAACAGGGCGAGGGCAACGAGCAAAGCCGTGTTCGACGCGATGCCGGGGCGGCTTTTGGGCGCGAAAAGCACCAGGTACAAAAGGGCGGCAAGGGGAATATGCGTCAGCACCAGACGGCGGACCATTGTTTTCATCCCTCCACCTCCCCGCAGCCGCAGCTCACATCGCCTGTCTCTCCATGGAAGCAGGCGAGCAAACGGCGGCGGTAGACGCAGAGTTGTTCAGTCCCGGCGGCGTCCAGCGCGCTGCGGGGATGGGGCAACTCGATTGGAAGGATGCCAGAGATGGTGCCTGGGGTCATATAGACCACCCGGTCGCCTAAAAAGACGGCCTCATGAATATCATGGGTGACGAAAACCACGGTTTTGCGTTTGCCATGAGTGCCCAGATAGAGCGACTCGATCAGCGACTGTAGTTCGCTGCGGATACGGGTATCCAGCGCGCCGAAGGGCTCGTCCAGAAGAAGAATATCGGCATCCATGGCAAGCGAACGGGCAAGGGAGACCCGCTGCCGCATCCCGCCGGAGAGCTGGAAGGGATATTTCTCCGCATGCTCCAGCATACCCACCTCTCGCAGCACGTCGGAGGTGATGCTCCGCACTTCCTCACGGGACAGCTCGGGTCGCGCCTGAAGAATGCCAAATTCCACGTTGCGCCGGGCTGACATCCAGGGGAACAGGGTGTAATTCTGAAAGACCATGGCCCGGTTGGTGCCAGGACCGGTCACCGCCTGACCGTCGATGCAGACGGTGCCAGAAGAGGGGAACGCCAGTCCGGCGAGCAAGCGCAGCAAAGTGCTCTTGCCACAGCCGGACTGGCCCACAATACATAGGAATTCCCCATCTTCGATGGTCAGCGAAAGGTCATGCAGCACAGGTGTGCTCCCCGGTTGATCGGGGTAGGTATAAGAGACGTGTTCCAGTTCGATCTTTGCCATGTGACTGCATTCCCTTCTCTCTTGCCGGAAGTATGATCAGCTGTTGTGCGCGGTGAAGTACTCGGTCAGCTCCGTCCAGCGGGCATTGTCGGGCTCGCGCTGAGAGAGACGGGCCAGAGCATCGCCGTACACATCGGTCACCACATAATCGCTCCAGTTGATGTCGCTGACGGGCTGGATCTGGCCGATGTTCTCCATGGCCTCATAGAAAGCTACGCAGGCGTCCTTGTCCGGATCCAGGGTCAGGCGCATATCGGGAGTATAGGTGTCGGTGCCGTAGATCTGAGCCTTCAGGAAGTCGCGGTCTTCGCCGCTGTACTCCACCAGCATGTCGAGGGTCTCTTCCGGATGCTCGACGGCATAGGCATGGCCGCGCAGAGCAGCGGTCTCAAAACGGACGAGGGCTTCCTTATTGTTCGCATAGGTGTCGGAGTTGCAGGTCTGGCGGCAGCAGGGATAGGGGCTGACGAAATCGCTGACGTCGCCGACCACTTTCACGCCGTACTGGTCGGCATAGTAGCCCAGGCAGGAGTTGGTGAGGACCAGATCATATTCGCCGTTGACACAGGCGGCAATGCCGGAGCTGGTGTCACTGTAGTAAACAAAGGTCACGTCGGCGCCTTCCCCCGGCTCACCAATGGTGTAGCCCTGTTCCATCAGATAGTTTTTCAGCACCATCTGGCCGGTCTCAGCCATGAAGCAGCCAATGGTCAGACCCTTGAAATCCTCGGGGGAATTCAGGGTGATGTTGCTGTCGGCAGCGGCCATGATCTCGCTGCCCTCTGCGGCGGTGCCGCCGAAGACGCGCAGGGTGGTGACGCCCTGGCTGATGAAGGTGGCGGCGGCAGTGGAGCTGAACAGATACACGTCCAGATCCCCGGTGGAAACGGCGGTGTAAGCGTCGTTCATGCTGGAGACCTTCTCGAACTCGATGTTCACGCCTTCTTCGTCAAAGTAGCCCAGCGCATCGGCGACCAGAACGCCGACAGGCTTGACGCTGGTGCCCAGCAGGCCCACGCGGAGGCTGTAGTCGCCCTCTTCGACGGTCTGAGAGGGGGTGGGTTCCGGAGTGTCGGTGTTGCCGCCGTTGGAGGTAGAGCAGGCGGCGAGGCCCAGTACCAGAGAGAGGGACAGGGCCAGTGCGAGCAGTTTTTTCATGTAAATTCTCCTTTGTTTTTTATTCCGCGTCTGCGGGATAGAAGGGACACGCCTCATGCCGGCAGTCGCGGCTGCGGGCATGATGGTGACAGGTAAAGGACGGCATGGAGCCAAGGTCGACGCCTAAGAGCTCCTGCGCGGCGGGGAGAGCGGCCTGAAGGGCCAGATAGGTGACCCGCTTGCAGCAGCGAGGCCCTTCCACCGTGGCGATGGAGGAAAGACAGCGGGCGGTCATCTCATTGTCGGCTGCCCAGCCGGATTTGGAGTGCGGATCGGTCTTCTGCCAGATGCAGGTGAAGATGCCGCAGCCGATGGCGGCACCGCAGGCTCCGAACTGGCCGCAAAAACCGCCGGGGATGATGCCAGCCCGCTCCCGGGCCTGATCAAGCTGCTTTTCCAGCATTTCGCGCCCGCCCCCGGTGGAGAGCTGCGCGGCGGTGAGCAGGGCGGCAGGGATCAGGTAATGGTGGTACGGGCAGTGCATGGGAAGCTCGGGAAGGTCCATCAGGGCCTGCGCGATGTCAAAGGCGGAGCGGGGCTGGCCCGCGTCATAGATGGAGAGACAGGTCTGGCGGATGAGCTCCATCCGCTGCGGATCGGGGAGCATTGCCATAAAAGTCACCTCAGGAAATCAAATTGTGATATGGTCAAAAAACGGAAACGGTCAAACGTTGGACATGGTCAAGTAAAAGGGGATAAGGAATGGGGAGGCGGGGCCGCGGCGGCGGTACGCCGCGGCCCCCTCCGTCCCCGGAGGATCGCAGATTACAGTACTTCGCGGATCGCGGCTTCCAGTTCTTCCTTGGAGGGGATGATGGACTGGAACTTCAGCTTGCCGTTGATGTACACGGAAGGCAGGTTGGGCACGCCCATCTTCTTGGTGCGGGCGATGTCTTCCTTCACGGTGTACTTGTACACCTTGTAGTCGATGGCGTCGCCGAAGGTCTCCTTGGCCTCGTCGGTGGCGGCGACCATGTAGGTGCAGGCGGCGCAGGTAGCGGGGTCCAGAGTAAAGGCCTCCACCAGAGGCTTCTCCAGATGCTCGTAATCGGGCAGCACCACGTCGGCGGTGTCGTCGGCGGCGACATAGTCCTTGACCATCTCGCGGACCTCGTCGGTCTGGTTCACGGCCTGCATGCAGCCGATGGTGTTCTCGAAGGGTACATTATAAGGCATATCGCAGCCGGATGCAACAATCAAACCGTCCTTATTGTCCAAACTGTCGATCAGATCGACACAATACTTCATGTTGTCCATCTGAGTGCCGTGCAGCATGACAGTGGTCAGGGGGATGTTGCCGCCCAGAGCGACGTTATATTTATCGCAGATGTTCTCGTCCACGGAGATGGAGTTGCAGTGGGTCTTGCACATGACCTCGATGTTGCGGGTGGCGTCGCCGCAGACGAAGAAGGAGGAACGGGCACCCTTCTCGTGGATGTGATCGAAGAGAGCGGTGAACGGCTCTGCCATGAACTCCTCGAAGTGATCGGTGGAGATCTGGGAGATCAGGGGGTCCACCACGGCGATGACGTCCATGCCGGCCTCGACAAAATAGTCAGCCATCTTGAAGGCGACCTTGTTGCAGTAGTCCAGCAGATCGTGGACATACTCGTCATCGTCGAACATATCCATGAAGATGTCGCTGCCGCGGAGGTGAGAAGCCAGGGTGAAGGGGCCGGTGATCAGGCCGTACAGAGCGGTCTCATCGCCGATCTCGGCCTTGACGCGGCGCATGGCGTCGCAGATCAGGGGGATACGGCCGTCATTGGGGCCAGGGACGGTGCACTCGCAGGGAACGGTGGGATCCTCGTCCTCATCGGTGGCCAGGGGGTGAGAGGCGACGGACGGGGGACCGTCGTCGGCCCAGACCAGATCGCAGCCCAGGATCTCAGCCTCGACCTGCAGGTCGAAGATGCAGCACATGCCGTCGGGCTTGAACACGCGGTTGACCTCCAGCAGGCACTCGGCCAGCTTGTCGGCAGACTGCAGCATTTCGGTGGCGGTATAGCCCTTCAGGCGGGATGCGTAAGCACCGGCGAAGGGGATCCATGCAGCGCGGGGGGTGGGCTTATGCTCGAGGGTGGCGAGCAGCAGCTCTTTCGAAGTCATAGTGATTCCTCCTTAACAAATGATCCATATCCGTTAAAATGCATTGACCATGCAATTTACCACGGGACCATTATAGCAAAAAAGACGAAGAGGCGATATGAAAAATCTTGAGATTTTCGGAACTTTCTTGCGGTATAAAGAGCAAAATTTTGCAACATTTCATACGAAAAAAGTGGGAAAATAGGTTAAAAAATGGAGAAATCATCACTTATTAGACCATGTCTACTATGTGAGCAGAACAAGGACAAAGACCGGGAAGAAAAAGCGCCGGGACCGCCCTTTTATGGGCGGCCCCGGCGCTTTTCTGCGGAAGGGAATCAGCGGTGATAGAACTCGTCGACGGCCTGGAAGAAGGCATCGATATTGTCCCAGCTGG
The DNA here is from genome assembly GCA_934646175.1 of uncultured Oscillospiraceae bacterium. Classification (GTDB taxonomy): domain Bacteria; phylum Bacillota; class Clostridia; order Oscillospirales; family Oscillospiraceae; genus CAKUEI01. The sequence goes on along the minus strand of CAKUEI010000058.1, from coordinate 3,247 downwards.
ACGCGGGAGGAATGTCACAGCCGGAGGAGATGATGAAGTTGGGGTGATCGCAGCAGGCTTCCATGACTTCGATGGTTCTGTTGTGGACGGATTCCGGCGTACCGTTGCGGAACTGGCTGGAGGGGTCCACGTTGCCCATGACCAGAACGTCGGAAGGCATCCCGGCCACAATGTCCTTCATGTCGACGGCGTTGCCGAAATGATAGGCCATGGCGCCGCACTTGGCCCACTGGGGCAGAGCACGGCTGACGGAGTTGCCGCAGTTGTGCAGCAGGACCATGAAGTTGTCGTCCTGAACGGCGTCGATGACCTGCTTCACATAGGGAACGGCCATTTCCTCAATGAGGTCGGGGGAGAGCAGACCGGCGGCAGGCTCCGCGATGCAGACGCCGTGAGCGCCCGCGTCCTTGAAGGCCTGGCAGTACTTGATGATGAACTCGGCGGCCTTGGCCTGGGCGGTCTCCACCATTTCCGGCTCTTCATAGCAGTTGATCATGATCTCGGTCATGCCCATGAGGCGGCCGGCCAGAGAGAAGGGGCCGATGACGCCGGCGATGACGGGACGGTCGGTAATGGTCTCGCACACCTTGCGGATGGCGTCCACATACAGTCCGGTGCGGCCGGTGCCCATTTCGGGGACCTTCAGCGCGTCGGCGTCTTCCGGCTCGTTCAGAATGGCGCCCACCACGGTGGGGACCTCGTCATCGCTGATGTGGATGGTGGAACCGAAGGCCTCGGCCTCCACGGAGAGGTCCATCATGGAAACGGATGCGCCGGTGGGGCAGCGGTCGGCCACCATCTTCATGCCCTTGGCCTGAAGGTCGCTGTCGTAGACCAGCTCGTTCACGGTGACGCCCAGCAGCTGGATGCAGGGGAAGGACAGAACGGGGACGGCTTTCTTCTTCGGGGCGGCGATCTGGTCGGCCACCCACTGCTTCATATTCATTTTCATAAGGATCCCTCCATATCAATAATAATAGACAAATACAAACAGTAGACAACGTCCTATATAAGATTAAGGCATATTGCGGAAAAGGGGAAGGGAATCCTGTGCGATTTTGGGCAAATTTTTGCGTTTTTGAACCCCAAGGTTGACTTGCGGCGGCGGGGGCGGTAAGATAAACATACCGAATCGGGATGAAAAACAGACAGGGAGGTGGCTCCTGAATGGAGGAGATCACGGTGAAATGCGCCTGCCGGGGGTCGTTCCTCGATAAGTTCCTGCAGCCCGCGCTGCTGGTGGTGCTGTCCAAGGGGGACAGCCACGGCTTTCAGATGATCAACGATCTGGAAAAGAGCGGCATGGTGTCCGGCGACAGTCTGGACCCGGCGGGGCTTTACCGGACGTTGAAGCGGATGGAGGCCGGGGGGCTGGTGACCTCGCAGTGGGACACGGAATCGGGCAGCAAGCCCAAACGGGTCTATTCCATCACGGACGAAGGGCGGCACTGCTTGGGCGTCTGGGATGAGACACTGAGGGAATACCGCGACAACATCGATGCAATTCTCGGCGGGATCGCGGCGTGCCGCGAAGCGGAAAAAGCGTGAAAAAGCGCCCGGACGTATCTGCGTCCGGGCGCTTTTGAAATTGAGAGGCCGGTCAGTCCGTTTCGAAATGAATGGAACAGTCCTTTTTCAGGGCAAGGCCAGCTTCGGCCTCGGCACATTTCAGGATACCGGAGATGACCGGGCACCCGGCGTGAACGGGGAAGTGCTCCCCAGCCCATTGGGTGAGAGGATCCTGCCCGGGGCGGCAGAGGCATAGCTCCATGGCATCAAAGGTGGGGCCGACGGCGGCCATGAGATTGCGGACGGCCTCACATCCGGAGCGGACGGTGAGGGTGACCTCGATCTGGTCCTCGTCCGCTTGCGCTTCAGCCTGGGCGACGAAGCCGCAGATGCCGGGATGGATGGTTACTTTTGTCATAGGAGAATGCTTCCTTTCTTTATGCGATGCCCTCGTTTCTGCGGGGAAGGCGGCCGCCGGCCTCGCGGAATTTTCCGGGGGGAACGCCGGTGACCCGCTTGAACACCTTGGAGAAATAGCTGGAGTCGTCAAACCCGACGTCCTGCGAGACGGAGAGAACGGTGGCGCCCTCTTCCAGAAGGAGGACCTTGCTCTTCTCGATGCGGTATTCATTCAGGTAATTGTTGAAGCTGGAGCCCATGTCCGCCTTGAACACCCGGGAAAGGTAGCTGGGGGAATACCCAACGAATTCTGCTGCACTTTCCAGCGTGATATGCTCTCGGTAATGGTCCTTGACGTAGCCGGAAGCTTTATAGACGATGTCGCGATGCTTGATGTCGGTAACTTCGAACACCAGACTGGTGAAGCGGCGGAGGATATTGGAAAGCCAGCGGCACAGGCACTCGAAATTCGTCTGGCAGTTCAGCTCGTTCAGATAATGATAGTTCAGGCCGAAGATCTGCTCGGCGTCCGCGCCGCCGCTGATGGCAGCGCGGGAGAGAATGACCAACAGCTCGGTGACCCGGGGAAACACGACGGAGACTTTGCCGCCGCTGGAGAACATGAGGTGGCCCAAAATCTCGTTCAAAATGCTGCCCGCGGCGGACTGATCGCCGTGGGAGACGGCGCGGGTCAGCTCACGCTCTTTTTCTACATAGTAGGTGGGACTGGTCCAGCTGCCGCTTTGCTTGAGGGCGTAAATGTACTGAGAGATCTGGCTCTGCTGGTCCTGATCGGCACTGCGCTGCTGCAGCTCCGCCGTCCGGTCGCTGAGGGAAAGGGCAGAGGTGAACAGCAACTTAGAGAGAGAATTGGCCCGGCTGGGCTCCATTTTTGGAACGGTGGAGAGCAGCGCCTTTGCCGACACGGAGACGATGGGGCTGGTGGCTTCCTGCATGAAGAAACCATGGGCGAAAAAGTCGTCCTCGTCCATGATCAGGATCGGGCCGCCCACCAGCGCGGCGACCAGATGCCCTCGCTCCAGAATGGGGGAGGCGAACCACGTAAGGCCGCAGGGGCAGAAGTAGATATAGCGGCCACCGAAGCGCTCAGCCTGCAGGGCACCGTAAAGGTGCAGCTTTTCACAGGCGGCGGACTTGCCCAGCCGGCGGCACAGAGCCTGACAGGTGGAACAGCTCCAGCCGATGGCGGAGCCAGAAAGAGACTGGCCGTTTTCGTCGCAGAGGCGGCAGGGGACCTGACAGGCGTCCTGAAAATCCCGGGCGGCAGCCCGGGCAGCGTCCTGATCAAAGTGCTGTACAGGCACGAAATCCCCTCCTC
>CAKUEI010000057.1 GCA_934646175.1 uncultured Oscillospiraceae bacterium | reverse complement strand
GACATCTCCGCCGACCTGGAGGAGCTGGCCCACACCCCCGTCATGGTGGTCTGCGCCGGTGCCAAGTCCATTCTGGACCTGGGCCTGACGCTGGAGTATCTGGAGACTCACGGCGTGCCCGTCATTGGTTACGGCACCGAAGAGCTGCCCGCCTTCTACACCCGCAAGTCCGGCTTTAGCGTGGACTACCGCATCGACACGCCGGAAGAGCTGGCCAAGGCTTTCTTTGTCAAACAGGACATGGGCCTGGGCGGCGGCATGCTGGTCACCAACCCCATCCCCGAGGAGTACTCCATGGACCACGAGGTCATCAACAAGGCCATTGACGAGGCCGTGAAGGAGGCCGCGGAAAAGGGCATCCACGGCAAGGAGACCACTCCCTTCCTGCTGGCCAAGATCAAGGACATCACCGGCGGCGACTCTCTGAATTCCAATATCCAGCTGGTGTACAACAACGCAAAGCTGGCCGCCAAGACTGCGGCCGAGCTGTGCAAGCTGGGCTGATCCCTTCTCCTGTGCAACCCGTCTGGTTTCTTCGGAAATCCGACGGGTTTTTCTCGTTTTCAAACAAGCTTGTTCCCTTTACTTTTGTCACTTTTTATGAGAAAATAAGAATAATAGATTTGAAATGAGAAGTGGAGAGAGTAATTATGACGGGACCTCGCATCGCCGCCTTCAGCAAGCGTTGCCTGACGCTGATCCTCGGGCTTCTGTTCATCGCCTTCGGCGTGGCCGTTTCCACCCAGGCCAATCTGGGCACTTCCCCGGTCTCGTGCCTTCCTTATGTGGCAAGCCAGCTGCTGCCCCTGACCGTGGGCAATCTGACGGTCATTCTGCACCTCTGCCTGATCGCCCTGCAGATCATTCTGCTGCGGAAAAACTATAAGCCCATCCAACTGGCCCAGGTGCTGATCGCCTTTGTACTGGGCTGGTTCATCGACTTTGCCATGGTCATCGTCAGCCATATCCCCATCCACGGCTATGGGATGCAGTGGGTCTTCTGCCTGCTCAGCTGCGTGCTGGTGGCCTTCGGCGTTTTCCTTGAGGTAAAGGCCAATCTGATCGTTCTGGCCGCTGAAGGGCTTGCTTCCGCTCTCGCTCAGGTCACCGGGAAGGAATTCGGCAAAATGAAGGTCGCGGTGGACGTTTCTCTCGTCGTGATTGCCGTCGTCGTCTCCCTTGTCGGCCTGCACCGGCTGGTGGGTGTGCGGGAGGGTACGCTGGCCGCCGCCATTCTGGTGGGCAGCATCGTCCGGGTGTTCAACCGCCACGGCACATGGCTGGACCGGCTGCTTGCCTCCGGCAAGGTGGAGGAGGAGCTCCCCGCTTCTGAAGAACACACCGCCAAGGTATGATAGTCAAATAAAAAGGCCCTGCAGCAGCCGCTGCAGGGCCTTTTTGTACTTAAATGCGCCGTATTCCTTCCCAGCACGCCATCAGCGCGCAATTGGGAAGAATCTTGGCCGCGATGCGCTGAACGAAGGTGTGTGCGGCGCAAGTGGCCACGGCAAAGTTCCAGCCGTTCTCCCGCAGGGCCCATTTGGCCACGGTCTCCGGCTTCAGCGCCAGCGGGAAATGCCGAACTGTGCCGCCGTTTTTTGTGTCCCGCGCCACCTTCATGAATTCGGTCTTCACCCAGCCGGGGCACACCGCCGTGATCTTTACACCCTTCCCCGCCGTTTCCCAGCGAAGCGCCCGGGTAAAGCTCAAAAGGAACGCCTTGGTGGAGGCATAGACGTTCAGGCCCTGCAGGGGCTGAAATCCCGCACAGGAGCAGATCTCTAAAAGCCGCGCTCCCTTTCCCATATATGGCAGCGCCGTCACCGTCAGGTCCACCGCCGCCCGGCAGTTCAGGGCGATCATGTCGTCGGTCTCCTGCTGCGTCATGTCCTTCCAGGTGCCGAATTTGCCGAACCCTGCTGCGTTCACCAGCGCCCGCACATCGGGCTGTTCCTCCTCCAAGGCAGTCTTCAGCACCTTGATGCTCCCCGGGTCCGTCAGGTCCAGGGCAAAGATCCGGGCGGACACCGGCAACTCCGATGCCAGCGTTTTCATCCGCTCCTCCCGCCGGGCGACGAGCCAGATCTCCTCCGGCGGCTCGATTTCACAAAGGCGCTGGGCGAATGCCCGGCCCATGCCGGAGGACGCCCCGGTCACGATTGCGATCCGTTTCATGTTTTCACGCTCCTCCTCCATAGTTTGTCCTTTTTCTCAGCATACCAAACCCGCGCCGGGCTGTCCATAGAAAACACCCGGAAAGGCTCTGCCTTTCCGGGTGTTGTTTCTCACTGCGCCACGATCACGCGGATGCGGCCGCCTTCGCTTTCGCTCTTATCGAAATAGCCGGTCAGCTTTTTCCCGCTCACCCGGCTCAAGGTGCTGGCGTAATAGCTACCGTCCCGCTTTTCGTACACCGTCACCTGATCGCCGCAGCGGTAGCGCACGCCGTCCTTCCCGGTGCAGGCATCCGTATCCGCCGCGGTCAACTCCACCGCTGTCAGGTTATAGGCACGGTCCACGCTGGTGCTCATGCCTGTGCCGGATACCGCCATGCCGAAGGGGCCTTCCTTCACGTTAAACAGCCGGTCGGAGGACTGGAACGCCCCCTTCACGCCGTTTAAGTCGTACTGATAGACCCCCATCAGGTTCATGCCGAAGCTGCTCTCCTGCACGGAGGTCAGAACACCGTAGCTGTGCCCGTCCCCGGTCACGTCCTTCAAAATAAGGTCAGTGATCTCACCCTTTTCATTTTTCGTGTAAAAGCGGACGCTGTCCGCTGTCAGGCGCACCCCGGCTATGCGGGAGGGGTACACCTGTCGCACGTTTTCCGTGCCGTAGGTCTCCAGAATGCGGCAGCCGGAGGCCAGCTTCTGCCCACCGATGGCATCCGCCGATGCAGTCACGGTCCCGGAAAGGCTGGCGGAGCCTGCCGCTGTTACCTTTACGGAGGCGCCCACAGTTTCCGCCTTCACCGGATCGCCCACGCGGAAGTCCTTAGTGGTGGCGGGGTAGCTGCGGCTTTTCCCGTCCGTTCCCACCATGGTCACGGTCTCCGCGTTGTAGCGGCTGCCGTTCTGATCCGTGTAGGTGGCGCTGCCCAGAGCGGTCACCACGCCGTACACCGTCTCGCTGCCCGCACTTGCGGGGGACAGCACTGCCACCACGCCGCCGCTGCGGCCCAGCAACAGGGTCACCGTATCCCCTACGCGGAAGCTGCCCAAATCAGAAAGGTCATAAGCCGCCGATGCCGTCTCAATGACATAGCTGTTTCCCGCCACCACCACGGCGCTGGGGTCAGAGGCCGAGGGGGACGCGCTTTGATAAACGCCGGTCACCTTGTCATGGAACGCCCAGACGGTGCGCAGGGACTTCGACCAGTAAACAACATCGTTTTCCGCAATGTCGGCAAGAGAAGCCTTTGCCCCGCCGCGGTAGACCTTCGCCGTACCCGCGTCAAAGCCCAGCTTGCTTTTCCAGCTGCCGGAAGCCAGCACGGGGCCTTCCATGGCCTCATTGATCAGAGCCACCCGGTCGATCTCGCCGGAGGCGGTGAGGCTGTGCCCCAGCGTCACCAGATAGGACTGCCCCGTTTTGGTTTTCGCCGTCAGAAGATTGTAAAAGAGGTACAGGGCGTCCTTCCGAGTCAGGGTGGTCTTGGCCTGCGACGCTGTCAGGCCGTTCATCAGCCTTAGATTGCGGGCCATGCTCATCTGCCCGGCGGGATAGGCCCCCGTCATGTCACTGTCCTGATAGCCCAGCAGGCGCAGGGCAATGGTGACCCCTTCCGCCAGGGTGATCTGGTTGGACGGGCGGAAGGTGCCGTCCGTATAACCGTTGAGGTAGCCGCCATTCACCGCCGCCTCCACATAAGGTGCCGCCCAGTGGCGGTACGTCACATCCGGATAGGGGGAGACCTGGGTGCTGTCCCCCACGCCGTCCGCCAGCGGAGATGCCATCACCGCCATCTTGGCAAACTCCGCCCGGGTGACACTGCTGGAAAGGTTCAGGTTCCCGTTCTGGTCGCCCACCATGATATCGAGTGCCGCGAGCACCTGCGCCGCCTCATCCGCGGAAACGGAGGAGGCCGCCATGGCCCCCGCCGGCAGCAGGCAGAGCAGCAGGGCGCACGTCAGGATAAAACTGCAAACTTTCTTTTTCATCTTGCGTGTCTCCTTTTAATCATATCGCAAAGCGTCGATGGGGTTCAGCCGTGCCGCCTTGTTGGCAGGCAGATAGCCGAACAGAATGCCGATCCCCACCGAAACGCCGAAGGCAATGGCGATGGACTGCACCGTGGGCGCTGCGTGGAAGCTGGCGCTGCTGCTGTTGAACATGGACACCATCATGCTGCCGATGATCTGCCCCGCAGCGGTCGCAAGGCCCACGCCGAACAGAATGCCGATCACGCCGCCGATGGCCGAGGTGGTGCCCGCTTCGATGATGAACTGCCCTCGGATGTCCCGCCGCTTCGCCCCCAGGGATTTGCGGATGCCGATCTCACGGGTGCGCTCGGTGACGGACACCAGCATGATGTTCATAATGCCGATGCCGCCCACCAGCAGGGAAATGGCCGCAATGGCCACCAGCACGATCATCATGACGTTCATCATCATGTTCATGGAGTCCATCATCTCCGCCGAGGTGATGACGAAATAATAATCCGTGGACTGATAGGTCTTATAAAGGCGGTTTTCCACCAGTCCCTTGCCCACAGAAGCCGTATCCTTGCTGGTGCTGGTGAACATATAGGCGCTGACGCTGCCCGTTCCGTTCAGCCGCTGGGCCATGGTGTAGGGAATGTACACCGAATCGTCGCTACTGCCCTCGCTCAGGTCGCTGTCCTGCTTCAGGACGCCCACCACCGTAAAGGGCACGCCCCCGACGGAGAGCTCCTTCCCTAGCGCATCGCCCCGGAAGGCGTACTCCTCCAGATAGGCCCCGATCACGCAGACGTTCTGGCTGCGCGATACGTCAATGTATTGAAGAAACCGGCCCTTTCCCATGGAGGCGCCGGTCATCAGCGTCCCCCGCTCAGCATTGATAAAGGATTCGCCCACGCCGTAGACCGAGGTGCGCTTGAACTCTGCGTTCCCCTGCCGCACGGTGCTTTGCGCCTGAAGGTATGGGGTCACGCCGGAGAGGTACTGGGGATATTTCTCCACCAGGGCAAACATGTCATCCGGCGTCACCGTGCGGGAGCCGGTCCCTGGGTCCATCAGCTGCACCTGAATGATGTTCGCACCCAGCTTTTCAAACTGCTCGTTCATCATCTCCTGCATACCGTTGCCCAGACTGGTAATCACAATGACGGCGGCCACGCCGATGATAATGCCCAGCATGGTGAGGAAGGCACGCATTTTGCTGGTGCGCAGGGATTTGATGGCAAGGCGGAACGACTGCACGAAATTCATACTGCCGCCCCCTCTCCGTCCTCGTCCGGCTGGACCACAGCCCGGGGGTCCTGTGCGTCCCCGTCGTAGATGATCCGTCCGTCCTGCAGCCGTACGATCCGTTTGGCCCGCACGGCGATGGAATTATCGTGGGTGATCAGCACTACCGTGTCCCCTTCCGCGTTCAGCTGCTGCAGAAAAGCCAGTACCTCCCGCCCCGTGCGGGAGTCCAGTGCGCCGGTGGGCTCGTCGGCCAGGATGACCGACGGGTTCCCCGCCAGCGCCCGGGCGATGGACACCCGCTGCTGCTGACCGCCGGACAACTGGCTGGGCAGGTTTTTGCATTTATCCGCAAGGCCCACCCGCTTTAAGGACCGCATGGCCCGCTCCTTTCGCTCCGCGGCATCCGTCCCGGCGTACAGCAGGGGCAGCTCCACATTTTCCAACACGGTCAGTTTGGGAATGAGGTTATACTGCTGGAAAATAAAGCCCAGCATTTTATTGCGGATCTCTGCCTGCTCGTCGTCTTTCATGGTGGACACATCCACGCCGCCCAGATGATAAGTCCCCGAAGTGGGCACGTCCAGACAGCCGATAATGTTCATGGCCGTGCTTTTGCCGGAGCCGGACTGGCCTACGATGGCTACGAATTCCCCCTTGTCAATGGTCAGGGAGATGCCGTCCAGTGCATGGACCTGCTCGTCGCCCATCTGATAGATCTTATAAATGTCTTTGAGTTCGATCAGGTGCTCCATGTCCTCACCCCAACACCATCATCCAGTTGGAGGACTGGTTTTCGATCAGAACGGTCTCCCCTTCACTGAGACCGTCCAGGATCTCGATGTATGTATCGTTATTCTTGCCCAGTGTCACCTGGCGGGACTCGATCTTGCTTGCGTCCACCACGTTCCCGTTCTCGTCCAGGCAGCCCTCCCCGGCCACCAGCACAGTGTTCCCCCGGGCTACAGCCTCCACTGGCACGCAGAGGGCGCTCTTCTCCTCGCCTACCAGAATTTTTGCAGAGACGTTCATGCCGGGCAGCAGATCGCCCGCCTCGTCCACCACCACGGTCACCGGGTAGTTGGTCTGGCCGTTCACCGTGGTGCCGTTGATGTTGACCTTGTCCACATGGCCGGTAAAGGTTTTTCCGTCCAGAGCGCTGGCGGTGATCTCCACCTGCTGCCCCACCTGAATGTTGTGGATGTCCAGCTCGTTGATGCTCATGTCGAACACCAGCGAGGAGAGGTCATAAATGACCGCGGGATAGCTCACCGTCATGCCGGAGGAGGCCGTGGTGCCGTCGATGTTGTCCCCCACGTCCACGTTCTTTTCGATCACCGTTCCGTCAATGGGGGAGGTGATGGTGTAATCGTGCAGATTGTTCTTCGCGCTTTCCAGCGAGAGCTTTGCGCTCTCCACCGCCAACCGGGCACTTTCCAGCCCGTCGCTGTCAAAGCTGGCCAGCAGCTGCCCCTCGGAGACTTTGTCGCCCTCCTTCACGCTCAGGGAGACGATCTCGCCGCTGGTCTTGGCCATCACCTGCTGGCTTGCGCCGTAGGCAAAGGTCCCGTTCGCAGCGCAGGCCACACCATTCACAGCGGCAGAACCGGTACTGCTGTCGGTCAGGACCCCGGGATTTGCGACCCGAATAGTCACGTTTCGCACCAGCGTTCCCCCGGTGCCTACACTGTCGCTGGCCGCGATGGAATCAATGACGCCGCTGAGGATCTCCATGGTGCCGCCCACGGTCACGCTGGCGTTCTGGCCCACATACAAGCCCGTGCAGTCCGTGGTGTGAAAAGGCACAGTCAGCTTCATGATGCTGCGGTCCAGAATGTCGGCAATGGGTGCGCCCATGGTGACGCTATCCCCGTCCTTGACGTAGAGCTTGACCACCACGCCGCTTTTCCCCGCCCGCACCTGCTGGTTTTTCAGCATGCTGTCATAGGAAAGCTGGGCATTCTGCAGGCTGATCTCCTGCTGGCGGATGGCGGTCTCCACATCGGAGGAATCGATGCGGAAAAGCACATCGCCCTTCTTCACCGTATCCCCCACTTCAAAGGGGGCCTCCACCACTTCGCCGCGCACCAGGGTGGTCACCTTGTAAGAGGTGACCGGCCGAATGGTGCCCGTGCCGGAAACGGAAACGGACAGATCCTGCCGCTCCGCCTGCGCCGGGAGGTAGGACCCGGAAACGGTCTGCTGCTGTCCCAGGGCACAGCGGGACAAAATCAGTGCCAAGACCGCCACAATCACTACAATCACGATCAGCCTCTTCAGCCATCTACGCTGTTTCTTCGGTTTTTTTGTCTGTTCCGGCGCGGCGGTCTCCCGCACCGGTTCCATAACTTCCGTGTTTTCCATACTGTACGCTCCTTATCCGTTCTTCCGGTCCCGTTTTTCCATTCCGCGCCGCAGAATGGAAAAAGTCTCGATCAGTTCCTCCCGGTTCTGCTCCCCCGGCGGCGCACAGATCATACCGACGGTGAGGGATACCAGAATTCTCATCATCCGCGCCGCGTCCTTCGGCTTTTCCAGATTCAGCCGCGCCGTGTCCACCGCCGAAAGCAGCTCCACCATGTAGGCGGCGCAGTCCCTGCCGGGGAACAGCCGCTCGGACCGCAGCTTTCCGTTCAGGCGCAGAATATCGAAAAAATCACGCCATTCCTTCCGCCCCTCCCGTTTTCTCTCTTCCCGCTGCGTCCAGTCATAAAAGGCCAGCATTCCTGCAAACAGATCGCCCCCCGACGCCCGGATCTGCTCGGTGATCGCGTGGCTCACCGTTCCGGCGTAGCCGGTCATCAAGTAGCTGAACAGCTCTTCCTTGTCGGCAAAGTACATGTAAAAGCTGCCCCGGGGGATCCCGGCCCGCTGTATGATCTGATTGAGGGACGCGGATTCATAGGGCACCTTGGAAAATACCTCCCGGGCCGCCTGCTCCAGCTTTTCCCGCTTCGCCTCCGGCAGGCGGAAAAATGTCTCGCTCGGCACTGCGCTCACCTCTCCTATATGACAACCTGTCGCAAAGTATACCGCCCCGCCCCATGCCTGTCAATTGTCCGCCGTGACTCTTCACAAAAGATTCACAAGTCCCGCTTGGCAGAATACCATATGCGCCTTTATATCCCGTTAAAATCACCTTTCTTTTTCCTAAAAAACTTATCCCCGCCCGTATAAGCCGCAGACAGCCCGTCAAGAATAGCCCTCGGAGGTGGTTTTGTGAAAAAACCGATCACAGAACGCATCGGCGATTTTCTGACGGGGCGGGGCTTCTACATAGTCCTGTTCCTGTGCATCGCCGCCATAGGAATTTCGGGCTATTACCTGATGAACACCCTTTCCACACCCGCCGCGGACGACCCCGTCACGGCCATGGACCCTGACGTCACCGTTTCCGTCCCGGCGGTCACCCCGGAGCCGACTCCGGAAAGCGAAGCGCCGTCTCCTGTACCCACGCCGTCCGCGCCGGTCTCGTCCCCCGTTTTGCAGCCGGAGGCCGTCAGCACCTACACCTGGCCGGTGAAGGGCGAACTGCTGACCGATTTCAGCCTGCAGGCCCTCTGCTACGATGAGACCATGGGGGACTTCCGGACCCATTCTGGCATCGACATCGCCGCAGCCGCGGGTACCAGTGTGCTGGCCATTGCAGACGGCACCGTGTCCGACGTGAGCGAGGACCCCTGGCTGGGCACCGTGGTCACCGTCAGCCACGCAGGCGGGGTAGAAAGTCTTTCCTGCAACCTTGCCCCTTCCCCCACCGTTGCCAAGGGGGACACGGTCACCTGCGGGCAGGTCCTGGGGGCCGTAGGCAGCACCGCCATGGCGGAGACTGCACTGCCCGCGCACCTGCATCTGGAAATGCGGGAGAACGGCGTCAGCGTCGACCCGGTAAATTATCTCCCGAAGTAAAAAAGGTCCCGCCGGTCAAAGACCGGCGGGACCTTCCTGCTTTTGCGGGCAAGAAATGGGACTGCCGGGCGTTGTCCGGCAGTCCTTCAGTTTGTCGAAAGAACTTTGCAGCGTTCGTTTCAGGTCTCCATATGGCGGCCCAGGAATCCTGCCGCCGTCTGGGCCAGCTTGTAGTCCACCTCGCCGCCCGTGGCGCCATCTTCTCCGTTCAGCAGCACCACGCAGCCCAGCACGTCCCCTTCCGCCAGAATGGGCGCTGCCGTGACCACGCGGAACTTTTCCCCGTCCGCCATCAGCGGCACCCACGCCTCGCCTTCCTGGTGCTGGTAGACCTTCCGGTTCTCCATCACCTTTTCAAGCTCTGTGGACACCCGCTTTTCCAGCACCTCGCGCTTGGACGCACCGGCCGCCGCAATGCAGTTATCCCGGTCGGTAATCACGGCGGCACCACCGGTAGTCTTGTTCAGTGTGTCGCACATCTGCCCGGCGAAATCTGCCAGCCCGCTCATGAGGGAATACTTCCGGAAAATCACTCCGCCTTCTTTGTCTGTATAGATCTCCAAGGGGTCGCCGTCACTGATAACATGGACACGGAAAATCTTGTCCTCGTGGCCTTTTGAGGACTGGATCAGCGTGTTTTCGATATTTTCCGTGCCTTGCTTAAAATTTGCGGCATTCTCCGTTTCCGCGGGGAGGGTCCCGCAGCGCAGCAGCGTGTCGATGTCGGATTGGAGCCTGATCTCCAGGTGATCTTCAAAGACGAGGATCTTGTCAATCAGCAGTTCCAGGTCGTTCCGCTCCAGCTTGTCCTTTTCCAGAATGTCGCGGAACACGTCGATGGCGGTTTTTGCCACACGGTTCACTTGAATGATGGTGTTGCGCTTGTCGGACAGCAGGTCGATCTGATGGCGCAGGCCGTCGATTTTCCGTTGGAGATCTGCTTCCATCTCGTCATACAGCGCCTCGATGGAGGCTTCCTGCTCGGGCTTTTTCATGATCTCCCGGATGCGCTGGCGCTTGGTGACCTTCAATTCTTCAGTGAGATCGTCCAGCACCTCGGCAAGATTGCCCGCGGACTGCTCCGTTTCCGCCACCTGCTCGGTCTCGCGCTTCAGCTCTTCGTTGAGCCGCTCCAGCATGGCGGCCGAGCCGTCCGCCAGCTTGCGCACGTAGCTTTTCAGCAGCTCGTCCAGCTTATCGACGCGGATATGGTGGCTGGTGCAGCCCTTGAGCCCGCGCCGGTGATACGTCCCGCAGGTGTAAGCGGGGGCAAGGTCGGAGCGGCTCATGGCGAACATGGGGCTGCCGCAGTCGCCGCACTGCAAAAAGCCGGAGTACACATTGTCGTTGATCTTGACGCCGCGATAGTTATTGCGGCTGCGCTTTTCCCGCAGCGCGCGGGTGATGGCAAAGGTGCGGTAGTCGATGATGGCCTGATGGTGGTTTTCAATGACAATGTGCTCGTCGTCGTTGCGCCTTACATCCTTGCCGTTGATCTTGGCGCGGGTGTACTTGCCCTGCCGGAGCGTGCCGATATAAAAATCGTTGTCGAGAATGCCCTGCACCGTGGCGATGGCCCAGGCGTTTTTGGCTTCCCGTTTCGTTTTCTTGCCCGCCGCCTCCTTGCGCATCCGCTCGGACATGCGCGGCGTGGGAACGCCCTGATCGGTGAGATAGTTGGCGATTTTCTTGTAGCCCCAACCGGCGTTGCTGTAGAGGTCAAAAATCCTGCGGACGGTCTCGGCCTCGGTGGGGATGATCTCAAACTGCTTGTCCTCGGTGACGAGATAGCCGTAGGGCGCGGCGCAGATCCACTCGCCGTCGTTCTGCCGCCGCTTCACAACGCTGCGCACCTTGCGGGAGGTATCCGTGACGGGCATTTCGTTCACAAGGAACTGAAACTGGATTTTCAGCCAGTCGTCGTCGTTGGGGAAGTCCACGCCGTCGCCGATGGAGACGATGCGCACGCCTGCGTCGCGCAGGTCTTCCAGCTCCACCAAACCGCGGCTGTTGCGGCGGGAGAAACGGGAAAAATCCTTGATGATGAGAATATCGTACTTGTGAGACATGAGTCCCCGGCGCATCT
>CAKUEI010000056.1 GCA_934646175.1 uncultured Oscillospiraceae bacterium | reverse complement strand
GGTTCCGACGGAGCGCGCCATGTTCTATCGTTCAGGAAAGAAGGTTTCGTTATTTCGCAGCCTTCACCGGGTTCTTTGCATTTTTCACCACTCCGGTGACGACCAGAATGACGCCGACGATCGCCAGCACAATACCGAAGACCACCATGGTGCCCTGGTTGGGGCTCAGACCCAGCTTGGGGGCGAAGAACTGGCCCACAGGGTTGGTGATCATGGGGCTGATCATCTGGCCCACGTTCTGCAGGCAGGTGGACACGGCCACGGCGATACCAGCGGAAGCGGCGTTCACGGAGTTGGCGGCGCCGTTCATCAGGCTGGGCATGGCAATGGAGAAGCCCAGGCCGCAGGCAAAGGAGCCAATGTACAGGACGGTCATGCTGCCGGCCAAAGCAGCGATGATGTAGGAGATGGTGCCCACGATCATGCCCACGCCCAGGGTGGCGTTGCGGCACTTAGCGGAAACCTTGGAGAAGAAGAAGCCCATGCAGAAGCCGCCAGCTGCGAAAGCGGTGATGGCCAGGCCGGCGTCCATCGCGGTGCCGATGCCGTTCTCTGCGATGATGTAGGAGATGCAGTTGGAGTAGACCTGACCGGCGATGAAGTACACAAGCATCAGGATCCAGAACAGCACGCAGCTGCCGGTGATGTGGAACTTCTCCTTGGGAGCGCCGTTAGAAGCCACACGGACGGGCTTGTGGTTGGGCAGGAACACCACGGCGCCGATCAGGCCCACGATGCCGATCAGGTGCACCCAGAACACAGTGTTCCAGGAGATGGTGGCCAGCTTGCCGCTGATGATCTGCATGATGACGCAGCCCAGCATCTGGAAGGAGTTCATGGTGCCCATGACCTTGTCGCGGTCAGCACCTTCGTAGTTTTCTGCAACCAGAGCGGCGCACAGGGTCTGAATGAGGCCGATGGAGATACCGTAGATCACGCGGAAGCCCAGGATCACATTGAAGTCGGAGACGAAGAACGGAGCCACGCCGCCGATCAGGAACAGGATGACGCCGATGATCGTCAGGGTCTTCTTGGACACGAAGTCCATCAGCTTACCGGTGACGATGGTGGTGGGAATAACGGCCAGAGCCACGATGGACGCCAGATTGGCGATGTAGGTCTGGTCATACTGGGTGAAGTGAGCGCCAATGGTGGCCAGTGCGCTGGAAATACTGATGGCGCCCATCATCAGCATGGCTACCAGGTAAATGCCGATTTTCGCGCGATTTTTGTTCATTGATGATTCCCTCTTTCAGAACGTTAAATATTTATCTTGCGCTTCGGAACGTTGATGATTATAAAACGTTGTGAAAGAATTATCAATATGTGCAACCACCAAAAAATATGTTAATTTTTTGTCTAAATTGCAAAGAAAATGGGATGATAAAAATTTGAAAATCTCTGGGTTCAGTACATAAAAATTAATTGAAAAAGCTCTCCTTCCCCTCATGAGAAAACAGAAAAGGACTCGTGCATAATGGAGACTGAAACGCCCGGGGCATAGAAAAAAGCCGCCTGCAAAGCAGGCGGCTTTCCGCGCAAAATCAGCCGATCTTGTTCAGCTTGATGGTCATGCTGCTCTTCTTATGAGCGGCATTGTTCTTGTGCAGCAGACCCTTGGCCGCAGCCTTATCCACAGCCTTGACCGCCACCTTGTAAGCAACATCGGCCTCGCTGCGGTTGCCTTCCGCCACGGCGGCGTCAAACTTCTTCAGGGAAGTCTTGAGCGCGGATTTCTCCATCTTGTTGCGCAGAGCTTTGGTTTCGTTCACCAGCACACGCTTCTTAGCAGACTTAATATTCGGCAAACCAAACACCTCCTCCGATTTCATAATTCATAGGCAAAACTATTCTGTGCAGATACACATTTTATCATCAAGTCTCAAGAATTGCAACACTTTTTTGCTTTTTTTCCTTCTTTTTTGGATAAACACGGACCGGCCGCAAAAAATAGAGCCGGAGTACGCAAAATCTACCATATCTTGTGGGAAGGAGAGCCGAAAACATGAAATTTCCCAGGACCGATCTGGCCGTAGAGGCCAGAGAGCTATACGAAGCGGCCTCCGGCACGGCGGCGGCGGGCGTTTCGGAGCGACGGAGCGAATGCTGCGGCTTTCCCGTTACGGAAGTCTGCATAGAGACAAAAACGGCGGAGAAAGCCATTGGAAAGGCCCGTGGCCGATATATCACCCTGGACCTTGCCGGGTTTGTCCGCCGGGAGGAAAACGCCTTTCCGCGGGCCGTGCAGGCCATTGCGATGCAGCTCAAACGCGTTCTGCCGCCCCTCTCCCCCACGGACTGCGTGCTGGTGGCGGGATTGGGCAACCGTGCCATCACGCCGGACGCCATCGGCCCTAAGGCAGCGGACCATACCTTGGTGACCCGGCATCTGGTGACGAAGCTGCCGCAGCAGTTCGGCGCCCTGCGGCCGGTGGCGGCATTGTCCGCCGGGGTATTGGGTACCACCGGCATGGAAAGCGGAGAGCTGATCCGCGCCGTGGCGGAAAAGCTGCGCCCGGCCTGCGTGGTGGCCATCGACGCCCTCTGCGCCCGGGAGAATGAAAGGTTATGCAAAACCGTACAGCTGACGGACACCGGCATTTCCCCCGGTTCTGGGGTGGGGAACCGCCGGGCCGCCATCGACCATACCTCTTTGGGCATTCCGGTGGCCGTTTTGGGGATCCCCACGGTCATCGACGCAGCAAGCCTTGCCGCCGGGGAGGACGTCTCTCCCGGTCTTCATGGCCTGATCGTCACGCCCAAAGACATCGATGCCCGGGTGAACGACCTTTCCAAGGTCCTTGGTTACGGCATCAATCTGGCCCTGCAACCCTCCCTCACGCTGGAGGATGTGGAGTTGTTCCTCTCCTGAAAACAAAAAGCCGGGGAGCACATCCCTGTGCTCCCCGGCCGGAGAAAATTAATGCGTGTTGCGGTTCGCCACCTGAAGACGAATCAGTGCGCGGGCAAGGGATGCCTCGGCATGCTGATGTTCCCGTCGGCTGCGCTCCTGCATCAGCTTTTCTTCCGCCTTCTGCTTGGCGCGCAGGGCACGGCTCACGTCGATGTCCTCGGCGCGTTCCACCGTCTGTACCAGCAGGCAGACATCGTTTTTGAAGATCTCCAGGAAGCCGGCGGAGATCACCGCCTCCTGCTCCTGCCCGTTTTCCTTCCGAAAACGGGCGATGCCGCTGACCACGGACATAATGGTGTTCTCATGTCCGGGCAGAATGGTGTACTGCCCGTCATAGACCGGAATGGTCAGCGCGGTGACGGGGCCTTCAAAAAACATCTTGTCGCTGGCCAGCACTTTCAAAGCGAGGGTGCTCATTTCGCTGCCTCCGCCGGCGCGGCGGCAGCCATGGCCTCAGCCTTGGCGATAACTTCGTCGATGGTGCCCACGTTGAAGAAGGCCTGCTCGGGGTACTGGTCCATTTCGCCGCTGACGATGGCCTTGAAGCCGCGAATGGTCTCCTGCACGGGGACATATTTGCCGGGAACACCGGTGAAGTTCTCCGCCACGAAGAAGGGCTGGGAGAGGAAACGCTGAATCTTACGGGCGCGGTAAACGGTGACCTTATCCTCATCGCTCAGCTCTTCCATGCCCAGAATGGCGATGATGTCCTGCAGCTCTTTGTACTTCTGGAGGATCTCCTGTACGCTGCGGGCGGTGTCGTAGTGCTCCTGCCCCACCACGTCGGGCTCCAGAATGCGGGAAGAGGACTCCAGCGGATCCACGGCCGGGTAAATGCCCTGCTCCACGATCTTACGGGACAGCACGGTGGTGGCGTCCAGATGGGCGAAGGTGGTGGAAGGTGCGGGGTCGGTTAGGTCGTCGGCGGGCACGTAGACGGCCTGCACCGACGTGATGGAACCGTTGCGGGTGGAGGTGATGCGCTCTTCCAGCTCGCCCAGCTCGTTGGCCAGGGTGGGCTGATAGCCCACGGCGGAAGGCATACGGCCCAGCAGAGCCGAAACTTCGGAACCGGCCTGAATGAAACGGAAGATGTTGTCGATGAACAGCAGCACATTCTGATGCTGCACGTCACGGAAGTATTCTGCCATGGTAAGGCCGGTCTCGGCCACACGCATACGGGCTCCGGGGGGCTCGTTCATCTGGCCGAAGACCAGAGCAGTCTTGGCAATAACGCCGGATTCCGTCATTTCTGTCCACAGGTCGTTGCCCTCGCGGGAGCGTTCGCCGACACCGGTGAAGATGGAATAGCCGCCCTGTTCGGTGGCCACGTTGCGGATCAGTTCCTGGATCAGAACGGTCTTGCCCACGCCGGCGCCGCCGAACAGACCGATCTTGCCGCCCTTGGCGTAAGGGGCCAGCAGGTCGATGACCTTGATGCCGGTCTCCAGCATTTCCACAGCGGGGTTCTGATTTTCAAAAGACGGAGGATCGCGATAGATGGGCCAATGCTCGGCCCCGTCCAGACTCTCCTTGCCGTCCAGCGGCTCTCCCAATACATTAAACAGCCGGCCCAAGGTGACTTCGCCCACCGGGACGGAAATCTCGCTTCCCGTTGCAGTGACGACCATGTCGCGGCAAAGCCCTTCGCTGGCGGACAGCATGATGCAGCGCACCCGGGAGTCGCCGGTATGCTGCGCCACTTCCATGACGCAGCGCTTGCCGTCATGCTCCACCACAAGGGCTTCCTTGATGCGGGGCAGCTGATTGTTTTCAAACAGCACATCCACCACGGGGCCGGAAACCTGGATGATCTTACCCTGATTGCTCATTGGGAACAGCCTCCTTTCTGCTTTTTGTTTTACTTGCCTTGCTTCAGCTTTTTCGCGCCGCCGATGACCTCGGTGATCTCCTGCGTGATGGCGGACTGGCGCACGCGGTTATACAGGATGGAAAGCTCGCGCAGCATGTCACGGGCGCTGCGGTTTGCCGCGTCCATGGCGGTCATGCGGGCGTTCTGTTCATTGGCGAAGGATTCCACCAGTGCGCCGTAGAAAAAGCCGGTGAGATAGTTGGGGATGATGTTATTCATCACAGCATCCACCGAGGGCCAGAACAGCGCCTCGCCCACGTCGGGCAGAGCGTCGATCTCCGGCCGGTAAAGGTACTCGAAGTTCTCGCGGCCGAGAGGCAGGATCTTCACCACACGGGCCTCATAGCTGCGGCCAACGGTGCAGTTGAAGATGGCGTCGCAGGTATCGAACGCGCCGGCATCAAACCGGTTCAGGATCTCGTCGGCCAGAACGCGGGCATGGTGGATGCTGGGATTCTGGGTGGTGTAGGGGTACTCGTCCAGAATGTTCATGCCCTTGCGCTCGAAGTACTGCCGCCCCAGGGCACCGATGAGGAAGAAGGAATGCTCCCCCTCCTCCGCAAGCTGCTGCTGGGCCAGCTTCAGCACGTTGCTGTTGAACGCGCCAGCCAGACCCTTATCCGCCGTGAACACAATGTGGCAGTGGCGCAGAGGACCTTCCTTCTTTGCCGCTGCGCTGTCTGCCGGGCGCTCCAGATAAGGGCTTTCATATTCCGGGAAGTGATGGATGATGCGGGCGATGGCACGCTGCAGGGTGAAGAAATAGGGCTCTGCGTCCGCCTTCATCCGCTTCGCCTTCTGGAACTTGGACGAAGAGATCATGTACATGGCGTTGGTGATCTTATAGGTGTCCTGAATGCTTTTGATACGGCCCTGAATTTCCTTTGCGCTTGCCATTTCCCGTCACCTGCCCTTGCCTTTGAATTCGATGGCGGCGGAAACGATCTCCTGGGTCAGCGCATCGGTCAGGACCTTGGTCTGCTCCAGCGTGGAGAGGATGTCGCTGTGCTCTTCGTGGAAGAAGGCCAGCATGTCCATCTGGTACTGCTTGATCTGGTCCAGAGGCACGCTCAGGAACAGCTTATGCATGGCAACACACAATGTGATCACCTGCTCGCTCATGGAGAGGGGGTGGTTATTGGGCTGCTTTAGAAGCTGCATCAGGCCGTTGCCATACTGAAGCTGCTGCTTGGTGTCTTCGTCCAGATCGGAGCTGAACTGGGTGAACACCTCCATCTCGCGGAACTGGGCCAGGTCGATACGGATGGAACCGGCGGCCTTTTTCATGGCCTTGACCTGAGCGGCGCCGCCTACACGGGAGACGGACAGACCCACGTTCACGGCTGGGCGGATGCCAGCGTGGAACAGGCTGCTTTCCAGAAAAATCTGGCCGTCGGTGATGGAGATGACGTTGGTGGGGATATAGGCGGAAACGTCGCCCGCCTGGGTTTCGATAATGGGCAGAGCGGTCAGTGAGCCGCCGCCGTTTTCCTCATTCAGGCGGCAAGAGCGCTCCAGCAGACGGGAGTGCAGATAGAACACGTCGCCGGGGTACGCCTCACGGCCGGGGGAACGCTCCAGCAGCAGAGACAGGGCGCGGTAAGCCACCGCGTGCTTGGACAGGTCGTCATAGACGATCAGCACGTCCTTGCCCTGATGCATGAAGTACTCCGCCAGAGCAGTGCCGGAGTAAGGGGCGATGTACTGCAGGGAGGCCATGTCGCTGGCGGTGGCGGACACCACAATGGAATAATCCATGGCGCCGTGATCCTCCAGCGTGCTCACCAGCTTGGCGATGGTGGAGGCCTTCTGACCGATGGCCACGTAAATGCACACCACGTTCTTCCCCTTTTGGTTCAGAATGGTGTCGGTGGCGATGGCGGTCTTGCCGGTCTGACGGTCGCCGATGATCAGCTCACGCTGACCGCGGCCGATGGGGAACATGGAGTCGATGGACAGAATGCCGGTCTCCATGGGGACGGTGACGGACTTGCGGTCCACAATGCCGGGGGCCTCGTGCTCGATGGGGCGGTAGCCGCTTTCCTCGATGGGACCCTTGCCGTCGATGGGTTCGCCAAGGGCGTTGATTACGCGGCCCAGGAAATCGTCACTGACGGGGATACCGGCCATCTTCTCGGTGCGCACCACGCGGGAACCTTCCCGCAGAAGGCTGTCCTTACCGAACAGGATGATGCCGGTGCTGTCCTCGCGGATATCCTGCACCATGCCCTTGACGCCGTTTTCGAACAGGACGATCTCACCGTAGCGCACATGGTCGATGCCGCTGACGCGGGCGATGCCGTCGCCCAGGTAGGTGACGAAGCCCACCTCGTGACCGGTGACCGTCAGGTCAAAGCTGCCCAGTTCTTCCTTCATCATGGAGACGACGCTGTCTTCCGTGATGGTTTTGATATGCGCGTTCTGCAGCAGCTGTTCCTTCAGAGAATCCAGCTGGCCGCGGCCGCTCCAGTCATATTCCTTGTCGCCTGCAGTCAGGACAAAGCCGCCGATCAGGCTTTTGTCCTCGGTCAGCGTAAGCTCCACCGCACGGCCGGGTTCCTGTGCGGCGAGGAATTCCTTGATCTTTTCCAGCTGACGCTCGTCGGGCGGCGTGACATAGGCCAGTTTGGCCTGCAGAGGCGCCTTTTTATTCGGTGCCATTTGCATCACTCGCTTTAATCAAGAATTGGTCATACAGCGCCTTGTTCTTCTCGTCGCTGCACTCTTCGCCCACGATCTTAGCGGCGGCCTGAACGGCCATATAGGCCACCTGCGGCTCGACCTCCTTCAGGATCTTGTCCTTCTCGCGCTGGGCGTTGCGCCGGGTGGTCTCCATCAGCTCTTCCGCGGCGGTGTTGGCGTGGGCCAGGATGGCGTTGGACTCCTCGCGGGCCTTCGCCTTCATATCGCTGATGATCTGAGCGCCCTCGTCATTGGCCTTCTGCAGAGAGGCCTCGTACTGCGCCTTCAGCTCGCTGGCCTCCTGCTCTTTGGCAGCGGCGTCCGCGAACTGCTTTTCGATCAGTTCTTTCCGCTGATTCAGGATCTTGTTCATGGGCTTGAAGAGGAACTTCCGCACCAGGAAATAGAGAACCAGCAGATTGATAATGGTGAAAACAATGTTAATATCAAGTCTCAGCATGGGAAAAAGCCACCTTCCTTTCTGCCTGATTTTCCGGTCGTCTGCGCAGCGATCAGCCGCCCAGGAACAGGATGATCATCAGGGCGACGACGAAGCCGTAAATGGCGGTTGCCTCGGCCAGGGCGCAGCCCAGCAGCAGGTTGGAAGTGATCTTGCTGGAAGCCTCCGGCTGACGCGCGGTCGCTTCCACGGCTTTGGAAGTAGCCAGGCCGATGCCCAGTCCGGCGCCGATGCCGGTCAGAACGGCGACGCCTGCACCAATTGCAGTAAACATAATCAAAACGCTCCTTTAATTAGTTTCAGTAAATGGGTTTCCGGAAGCTTATTCCGTAGCTTCCTTGATGAACAGAGAGGTCAGGAATACGAAAACATAGGCCTGGATGAAGCCGTCGAAGAAATCGAAGTACAGGCTGAAGATCATGGGAACGACCACGGGGACCAGGTTCTCGATCAGCTTCATGATGACGAATGCACCCAGAACGTTGCCGAACAGACGCATACACAGGGACAGCGGGCGGATCACAAGCTCCAGGATGTTGATGGGGGTCACGATGGCGACAGGCTCGGAAAAGCTCTTCAGCCACTTTTTCGGCCCCTTCCGCCGGAAACCGGCCACCTCGATGAGGACGATGGCGATCACCGCCAGACCGACCGTGACATTCAGATCCTTGGTGGGCGCCTTGAAGCCGAAGATGCCGAAGATGTTGGAAAGACCGATGAACAGCAGCAGGGTGGCCATCAGCGGGGTGTACTGCTTGGCGTTTTCACCCAGCATGTTGTCAAACATATCCTGCAGCTTGACAAATGCAGTCTCGATCGCCAGTTGCCGCTTGCTGGGATTTTCCACCTTCAGGTTGCGGGTGAGGATCAGGCAAAGCACAAGAAGCACCGCCATGACGATCCAGGATACCACAACACCTTCATCCACAGGGATGCCGCCGAACAGCGGAATGGTGAACACGGTTTCGGTATTCAGCTCTTCCAACAGCTTTTGTGTCAGGTTGTTCATTCCAATCACACAACTCCTTTCCGAAAGATTTGCATTTGTGGACTATGTGTTCCGGCCTGCGGGACAAGCTCCGCAGAGTCCACAGCGCACCATAATGCAACGATATTTTATACTCCGCCCGCAAGAAGTCAAGGCTGAAAAATGCACAAAAACCATGCAAAAAGCAGAGAGAAAAAAGAAAAAAAGACGGGCGCCGTATGAAGCACGGAATAAAAGTTGCAAAAATATTCGATTTAACAGAAAAGCAAGAACGTATACGTGCCAAAAAATGGAACAAAAAGGAAAAAGCAGAAAAAACAAAAAACGCACTGCCGGGACCGCAGTTCCGGCAGCGCGTTTGCTATAGCTTGTTACGGCAGATAGGAGCGGGGGTTGACGGAGTTTCCGTTGATCACGACCTCGAAATGGCAGTGATTTCCGGTGGCACGGCCGGTCTGGCCGACTTTGGCGATGGTCTGGCCCTTGGCCACCTTGTCACCTTTGGACACCAGCAGGGACGAGCAGTGGGCGTAATAGGTCTCCATCCCGTTGCCGTGGTTGATGATGACGATCTTGCCGAAGGTACCCTTGGTGCCGGCGAAGGTAACGGTGCCGCCGTCCGCCGCATGGATCGCGGTGCCGTAGGGCGCCGCGATGTCGAGAGCGGAGTGGAAATTGCTTCGACCGAAGATCTTCCGGTAGCCGAAGTTGGAGGTGATGCGGCCGGACAGGGGCCACTGCAGGCGGCCGGTGGCTGCGGTCTTGGGCTTTTCCTTTGTGCCGACGGCCACGATCTTGCTGGTGGGCTCCTGCAGGATGACGGTGGAGGTGACCGCGCGGGACTGCTCCACGCCGTTGATGGAGGTGACGTCGGCGGTCACCTGCTTCGTCCCGGGCACGCCTTGCGAAAGGACCTTGGTCTGACCTTTATAAAGGCTGCTGTCCTCCCGCTTTTCCACGGGGCAGGCGATGGATTCCGTATAGGTGACGGTGTCCACCGTGCGGACGGAGAGAAGCGGGATCTCCTTGCTGACGGTCAGCACATCGCCCACCATCAGCCGGTCCAGAGAAGCCTGGGGGTTCAGGGCCATCAGCTCGGAAAGAGACATGTTGTGCTGGTAGGCAATGGTGCTGTACGTGTCACCCGACACCACGGTGTAGCTGGTGTCACCGGTGGTGTTGGCGGTGAGGGCGGAGCGGATGGAGTCCGCGTCCTGCTCCAGCGCGGTAGCCGTATATTCATAGGCAATGTTCACCGGCTCGACGAATTCGGCGCTGACGGTGGTGTCTTTCTTATATTGGCTCTTGATCTCTTCCAGAACGCCGGAGAGGACGCCGCGGTCCTCCGATGCGCCGATATTGGTACCGTCGACAGACAGCACGTAGCTTTTCATCACCTCGCCCACCTGGTCGAACAGGTAGGTCTCAAAGGAAGAGACCGTGCTGAGCTGATTTTTCTTCACCAGTGCCCGTTCAAAGGTGACGTTCCCGGTGAAATGGTAGTCATAGCCGAGAATATTGGTGGCCCGATCTTCCACATGATCCAGGATGGTGGAAAAGGAATCCTGATCCTTCACGGTGCCGACGGTGACGCCGTCCACCGCCACCACGTAGCCCGTGGTATAGACCATGGTGAGCAGCATGGAAAGGGCCAGCAGGCCCGCAATGGCCAGAAAAGGAAGCGGCGCTGCCAGCGAGTGACTGGTGCAGAAATTATAAAAACGATGAAACAGACCGCGAAGCCGCCGCTTCCAGATGCGGGCGGAATGCTGCGTTTCGCCCGCAGCGGTCTGCCGGTCTGACCGGCTTTTGCTTGACGCCTGCGCGGGGATCGATCCGTGGCCGCTGTGGCGCAGGATGTCGTTCATGGGAAGTCCACCTCCGGTTTCCGGGACGCACTGTGATGGGAGATCACAAAAAAGTTACAAAAGGTTACAAATGGCATCATACACGTTTTTCGTCCCTGCGTCAAGCAAAGAATGGTCGAATTCCGCTTTTTCCCAACGGAAAGGCAGCAAAAAGTCGCCGTACCCCGGGGGATACGGCGACTTTTGAACAAATTGTTAAAATTGCAGAAAGCGGACGATCACGGTCACGGCCATGACGAGAATGGCCACGGTGGCACACAGGTCGGGCAGGTTGTGAAGGGAAAGGACCCGATGAGGGTTTGCCGGTTCCGTCGGCGTCTCCCGCACAGCCGGACGGGCTGCGGGCAGCTCCTCCCGCAGGGTCCAGACGGGCTCGGCTTCGGGGCTTTCTTCGCAAACCGGTACGGCGTCGAACCCGCTGCAGGCCTGCAGGCGGGTGCGGTAATCCTGAAGGTTTACCACGTTGCCCTCGTGGCGGATAAAATTTTTCGTCTGATAATAAATGGTCTGCATGAGATTCCCTCCCTGTTGTTGTTGCATCCAGTTTAAGGGAAGAAGTGTCCCATAAAACGGACTTTTCAAGCGAAACAGAAGAAAATTTGTTCGATAGAACTTTTGTTCGACACAAATATACAACATTTGTTCGATAAAAGCAAGGGCTTTTTTGAAAAATTTCGTTTTTTTACGTCCAGCGGCATGATATAATGTAGCCACGAGAAAACGGGCGGCGGCGCTGCGCGGAAACGAGAAGGAGAATACCATGAAGACCGTAACGATTTACACCGACGGAGCCTGCTCCGGCAATCCCGGCCCCGGCGGCTGGGGCGCTGTTTTAATGTATGGGAAATTTAAGCGGGAGCTGAGCGGCGGCGACCCATCCAC
>CAKUEI010000055.1 GCA_934646175.1 uncultured Oscillospiraceae bacterium | reverse complement strand
GCGGATGCGCGAGATCGTGCAGGATTATTTTGCTGCTCACGGGGAAACGTGCGACGGCGCGCCGGACGGGGAAGAGGCCCTGATGCTGCTGCGGCAGCGGGACTATGACGCGGTGCTGCTGGATGTGATGATGCCGGGACTGGACGGATTTTCCGTCTGCCGGGAGGTGCGGAAGAAAAGCGGTGTGCCGGTGATCTTCCTGACGGCGCTGTACGGTGAGGAGAACGCCCTGCGGGGCTATGAGCTGGGGGCGGACGACTATGTGACCAAGCCCTTTTCGCTGGCGGTCTTATACGCCAAGACTATGGCCCTGATCCGCCGGGGCCGGGGGACAGCGGGAACGGGGAAGCTTTCCTGCGGTTCCATCGAGCTGGACGAGGACCGGGGACTTTGCTTTGCGGAAGAACGGGAGGTAAAGCTCTCCCCCAGAGCGTACAAGCTGCTGGGGTGCCTGCTTCGGAACAAGGGACTGCTGCTGTCCCGGGAGCAGCTGCTGGACCGGGTATGGGGCATGGATTTTGAAGGAGACGAGCGGGCGGTGGACATTCAGATCAAAAACCTGCGGGCCAGTCTGGGGGATGCGGGGAAGCAGATCGAGACCGTCCGGGGCATGGGCTATCGCTTGCGGGAGGAGGAGGCAAAATGACACAGACCAGAAGCCTGCGGCGGCGGGTGCTGCTGCCGATGGCCATGATATTCTGCATGCTTTGGATGGGGACCATGGCGATGTACGTGGGAAAAACCTATCAGGAGAAAGGAAATTCCGTAAGGCTGGAGGTGGGTTCCGCCCGGCAGGAGCTGGAGCGCATCTGGGACAGGTACACGGAGGACCTGGAGAACGGAACGGACGAAAATCTGGCCCGGAACGACATGCAGGTGCAGCTGAATGAGTTGGGCTGGTACACCATTCAGAGCGTAAGCGGTGCCTCCACCTTTTTCGTCCGGGATGAGAATGGAGCGTCGCTGGAAAGCGCCGTTGCCTGGGCCGAGGGAAAGGAAAGCCGGGAGGGCGAAAGCTGGTATCTGGATCTGGACGGCGGCCTTTCCGAGGAAGGGCAGGTGCAGCTTGCCCAGTGGATCCAGGAGAACCGCGGGGAATACTACATCCGCAGCACCCTCTACCCCAAGGACGAGCCGGACACCTATGACGAAGCAGACGGCACGGTGGCCCGAGTCACCGGCATTCCGGACGGGGCATACCGGCTGAAGGTGACGAAGCTGGAGCTTCTGCATCCGGACGGAAGCACGGAGACCATTGTGACTGAAGACCGGGGCGAGGGCGAAACGGTGATGATGCAGCTTCCTTATCTCGCGGTGAGCAGCGCACTGACCTCCCCCCAGAGCGGGGAAACGCGGAGCGAAGGGGCCTTGAAGCGGCGGCTTGCCGATTACCGGGCGGCACAGGAGCTTCTGCAGGAGGAACTGAGCGGAGAAGAATTCCGGCACGGCGGCTATATCAACGGAACGGTCGAAACGGACGGACAGCTGGCGCGGCTGGGGACCTACAAGACCCATCTGCCCGCCACGATAGGCGTGGTTTGGGGCGGTACGCTGATCCTTGCCATTGTGCTGATGTTGGTGCTGTCGGTCTACCTTTCCAGACGGGTGACCGGGCCGGTGAAACAGCTGTGCGGAGAGATGAAGAACGAAGAGCCGTGCAGCGAAGAGACCGGAATCGAGGAGCTGAATGTGCTGGCGCGGGCTTTCAACGAGGCGCGAGAAAAGATAAAAGACGACCTGCGGCGGGAGCAGGACATGACCCGGGCGGCAGCTCATGAGCTGAAAACGCCTCTGGCGGTGCTGCGCAGCCACGCGGAGGCGCTGCGGGAGGACATCGCCCCGGAGAAGCGGGAGCGGTATCTGGACATCCTCATGGAGGAGTGCGACCGGATGGATGCGCTGGTGAAGGAGCTTTTGGACCTTTCCCGGCTGGAGGGGGGCGGCGTGACCGTGAAAAAGGAGCCGGTCCGTCTGGATATGTGCGCAGAGGAGACCTTTGACCGCATTCGGGAAAGCGCGGAGCAGAAGGGCTGCCGTGTGGAGCTGGACCTTGCGCCGGTGACGGTGCCGGGGGACCGGAAGCTGCTGCTGCGGGCAATCGAAAACTATGCCTCCAACGCGCTGCGGCATTGCCGGGAAGGGGGCGCCATCCGCGTCCGGACGGGAATTCAGGCGGGAAAGGCCGTCCTGTGCGTGGAGAACGACGGGGAGAACGTGCCACAGGAAGAGCTGGGGCGGCTGTTTGAGACCTTTTACCGGGGGGACACCGCCCGATCCCGGGATAAAGGCGGAAGCGGGCTGGGCCTTGCCGTTGTGCGCAGCATCATGGTGCTTCACGGCGGCGCCTGCCGGGCGGAAAACATTCCGGGCGGGATGCGCTTTACGCTGGAACTGGAAAAAGCGGAATAAAAAGGGCGCGGGCAATGCTGCCCGCGCCCCTTGTTTTTTGGAGTGCCTGGCCCCCAATAGCGGATACTCCACCCGCCCTTACCAATGGCGCACAGACTTTTCCGCAGCACCTGGCCAAGGGGGAATTTCTCCGTCAGAAAGGGCGTGCAGGGCAGCGGTTCCCCGTGGAAGGTCCATCTGCTTTCCGGCAGGAAAACGATGCCTTTGTCCTTGCTGAAGGCCTGACACACGGTGCTCATAGGAGCCATCGCCACCACGGCGTTGATCAGCCCCGGCAGAAGGCTGTCTGCCGGCACTGCCGCTGAAGCAGATAAGAGCTTTCCCCGGATACTTGTCCTCCTCCGGAAGGAACAGTTCCCCGAAAAAGCCGTCCCTTTGAACGCGATACATGTGATTTTCCGATGCAGATATGGGCGTATGTTCCTTTCTCCATATGTTTTGCCTTATTATATTGCAAAGGGAACATGGGAACAGAAAATTTTCTTTTCCTTTCGCTCCTGAAACCGAAAAAAAGAATCGGCCGCGGCAGTTTTCTCTGCCGCGGCCGGTTGTGTACGGGTTTTACTGGGCGTTATCCGGAGGATGGCATACTTAGTTGGAAGCGGAATCGAGGTCCTTATCTCCACCCCAGATCATGTTCTTGCGCAGCTCTTCGCCCACGAGTTCCATCTGGTGCTTCTTGAGCTGCTGGCGCTTGGAGTTGAAGAAGCAGCGGCCGTTCTTGTTCTCGGCGATCCACTTACCGGCGAAGGTGCCGTCCTGAATGTCGGAGAGGACGGCGCGCATGCGGGCTTTGGTCTCCTCATGAGGGATGACGCGGGGGCCGGAGATGTACTCGCCGAACTCGGCGGTGTCGGAAATGGAGTAGTTCATGGCAGCCACGCCGCCCTTGTTGATGAGGTCGATGATGAGCTTCATCTCGTGAATGCACTCGAAGTAGGCGTTCTCCGGCTCGTAACCGGCCTCCACCAGCACCTCGAAGCCGCAGCGCATGAGGTCTACCACGCCGCCGCAGAGAACGGTCTGCTCGCCGAAAAGGTCGGTCTCGGTCTCGTCATGGAAGGTGGTCTCCATCACACCGGCGCGGGCGCCGCCGATGCCGGCGATGTAGGCCAGGGCGATCTGATAGGCTTTGCCGGTGGCGTCCTGTTCCACGGCCACCAGGCAGGGCACGCCCTTACCGGCCACATACTGGCTGCGGACGGTGTGGCCGGGTCCCTTGGGGGCAGCCATAAACACATCCACGTCGGCGGGGGGGACGATCTGCTGATAGCGGATGTTGAAGCCGTGTGCGAAGGCCAGAGCCTTGCCTGCGGTCATGTAAGGCGCGATGGACTTTTTGTAGACATCGGCCTGAACCTCGTCGTTGATGAGCATCATGACGATGTCGCCCCACTGGGCGGCCTCTTCAATGGTCTTGACAGCGAGACCGGCAGCCTCTGCCTTGGCCCAGCTCTTGCTGCCCTGACGCAGGCCCACGCAGACGTCGCAGCCGGAATCCTTCAGATTCAGGGCGTGGGCATGGCCCTGAGAGCCGTAGCCGATGATGGCGATCTTTTTGCCGTTCAGGTAATTGAGGTCGCAGTCCTTTTCATAGTACATCTTTGCCATGAGAAAACACTCCTTTTCCTATGTTGCGTTTGTGGTTCAGTATGACACATTTTCCGCGGGAAGAATGTAAAGCGTGATACGATTGGACGGGTTTTGCGGTCAGAGGACGTTTTTGCCCAGGTTGAACTCGTTGTTCTCTTTATTTTCACTGGTAATGGTATATTCGCCGCGTTCAAGAGCCACCATGCCGGTGCGGACCAGCTCCAGAATGCCAAAAGCTTCCAGCAGCTTCTGCATGGCGTCCGCCTTGCTCTCGTCACCAATGAGGGCGAGGGTGAGGGATTTCAGGGAGACGTCGATGATGGAGGCGCGAAAGATGTTGGCGATCTGGATGACCTCGTTGCGGATGTCGGGCGATTCGGCGCGCACCTTGAACATGACCAGTTCGCGGCGGATGGACCGCTCGGGCACCAGCTCCTGCACAGAATAGACGGAGAAGAGCTTCCGCAGCTGATTCATGATCTGGGCAGTGGACATTTCGTCGGCCAGAAGCTCGATAGTGATGCGGGAGACGGTGGGCTCGTCGGTGGTGCCCACGGCCAGGGATTCGATGTTATACCCCTTCCGGGAGAAGAGGCGGGAGACCTGAGACAGGACACCGGCGGAGTTTTCCACCAGCACGGAAAGGGTGTGGCGGGTGATGTTCGTATCGTTCATTTCCAAGCTCCCCCTTAATCCAAGATGAAATTGGTGACCGGCGTACCGGCGGAGACCATGGGGTGGACCATGGCATCGATGTCGATGGCACAGTCGATGACGGCGGGACGGCCGGAGGCCACGGCCTTGCGGAAGGCGTCTTCAAACTCCTTCTGGTTAAAGGCCCGGTAACCGGCGACGCCGTATGCCTCCGCCAGCTTGACGAAGTCGGGTCCACGGTCCAGCGTGGTCTGGGAAAAGCGTTTTTCATAGATCAGATTCTGCCACTGGCGCACCATGCCCAAGGTCTGGTTATCAAAGATTACGGTGATGACGGGGATGTTATAGTGCTCCACGGTGCACAGCTCGTGGCAGTTCATGCGGAAACAGCCGTCGCCGGTGCACTGCACCACCACCTTGTCGGGATTGCCCACCTTGGCACCCATGGCGGCCCCCAGACCGAAGCCCATGGTGCCGAAGCCGCCGGAGGTGAGAAGCTGGCCGGGACGGGAGAAGTGGTAGTACTGGCAGGACCACATCTGGTGCTGTCCCACGTCGGTGGCGATGATGGCATCCCCGTTGGTGACGGCCTGAATGGTCTCCAGAATCTCGTGGGGGTGGAGCTTATCGTCGGCTTTCAGCGGGGCGTCCCGGTGAGAGAGGACCCAGCTGCACCAGCCGGCATACTCGTGTTTAGGAAGGGACTGGTTCAAAAGCTCCAACACGCGGCGGGCGTCGCCGATGATGTGGTGATCGGTCATGACATTTTTGTCGATTTCCGCCCGGTCGATGTCGATCTGGACGATCTTGGCGTTGGGGGCGAAGGCGGCGGGGTCGGTAGCCACCCGGTCGGAGAACCGGCAGCCGACGGCAATGAGCAGGTCGCACTGCTGGCTGGCCAAATTGGAGGCGTGGGAGCCGTGCATGCCGATCATGCCGGTAAAAAGCCGATGGTCCCCGGGGCAGGCGCCGCCGCCCATGATGGTGGAGGCCACGGGGGCGTTCAGAGTCTCAATAAACTTCCGGAATTCCGGCACAGCACCCTTGGAGCGGATGACACCGCCGCCCACCAGAACGAGGGGCTTTTCCGCCTGCTCGATCATGGAGAGCAGGGTGTTGATATCGTCATGGTCCGGCTCAGGCGTTTTGAGGTCGTGGGACGCGCGGCGGAGCAGGGCGGCCAGCTTGCCGTGGGAGGCATGCTCCTCCCGGGGCAGGAAGGTGTATTCCCCTTCCGCAGCGGTGACGTTTTTCACAATGTCAATGAGGACGGGGCCGGGGCGGCCGGTGCGGGCGATGGCGAACGCCTCACGCACGGTGTCGGCCAGATCGTCCACATTGCGCACCAGGAAGTTGCATTTGGTGATGGGCATGGTGATGCCGGTGATGTCTACCTCCTGAAAGGAGTCCTTGCCGATAAGGTTCTCGCTGACGTTGCAGGTGATGAACACCACGGGGGAGGAATCGTAATAGGCGGTGGCGATGCCGGTGGTCAGGTTGGTGGCGCCGGGGCCGGAGGTGGCGAAGCAGACCCCTACCTTGCCGGTGGAGCGGGCATAGCCGTCCGCCGCGTGGGACGCGCCCTGCTCATGGGCGGTGAGGTAGTGATGGATCTTGTTGATGTATCCGTGCTTTTCAAACTCGTCGTAGATATTCAGGATGGTGCCGCCGGGGTAGCCGAATACCGTGTCGACCTCCTGCTCCAAAAGACACTCCATCAGGATCTGGGATCCTCTCATTTTCATGGTGAAAAAGACCTCCTTGCCGGCATAAGCAGTCCGCTGCCCCGCATGTGGGTACGGTTTGCCTGATTATTTATACGATAGGTTAAGGCTTAGTTTATCGACAAAAAAAGAGTTTGTCAACGAGGATTCCAAATAACTTTTCCGTTCCGGGGAAAGCGGTTTTTGGTAAGGTTGATCTTCGGAGGGAAGATTTTGACAGGGAAAGCGGGAACGTGGTATAATACCATGTTTTGAAGCAACCAAAACTCTACGGCAAACAAACGAGGTGAACCATGCAGAGACTGTTTTTGGGCGGGACCCATCCCGCCCTGCATAAAGAGACCACCCGGAGGAAACCCGCGGCGGAGCTGGACAGGCCCGCGAAGGAGGTCTATCTCGCCCTGGAAGGGCAGAAGCCTTTGGTAAAGGCGGGGGAGCGCGTCCTGCTGGGCCAGAAGGTGGCTGAACCGGGTACGGAGGAAGACACGGCGGTGCATGCGTCCGTTTCCGGCACGGTGAAGGAAGCGGGGGAACGCGGCATCCTGCTGGAAAATGACGGGAAGGACACCCCTTACAAGGGAAACCGCCCCTGGGACGAAAAGGAGCCCATGACTGCCCGGGCGCTGGCCGCCTTTCTGCGGGAGATGGGCGTGATGGGCATGGCCGCCGGGGACGGCGCATCTCTCCACAAAAAACTGATCGAGGCGGCGGCCGCCCCGGTGGATACCCTGATCATCAACGGCATGGAGTGCGACCCGTGGCACACGGCGGACCACCGGCTGATGCTGGAAGAGAGCGAGGCGGTGGCCGGGGGAGCGTGCATTCTGGCGGAGGCGCTGGGCCTTCCCAAGGCCATCCTGGCCGTGGCGGGGGATAAAATGGACGCGGTAGACGCTCTGGAGGGCATCGCTGACGGAAACGAGCGCCTGGAGGTGCGGGTGCTGCGGAGCCGGTACCCCTTGGGGGAGGAGCGCATCCTGACCCAGGCCTTGACCGGGCGGAAGGTGCCGCCCGACGGAAAGCCCGCGGCGGTGAAGTGCGCGGTGTTTAACGTAGCTACGGCATCAGCGGTTTACGACGCGGTGAAAAACGGGAACCCGGTGACCCATCGCATCATCACGGTGACAGGCACTGCGGTGGTGAAGCCGCGGAACCTGCTGGTGCCCATCGGGACCAGCGTGGAAGAGCTGGTGCGCAGCTGCGGAGGGCTGAAAAAAGGCGCCATCCGGGGCTATTGGGGGAACCCCATGCGCTTCCCCAAGCTCTCTGACGCGGGAGAAAGCGTGGGAAAATCTTCGGCGGCTATTGTGCTCATGCGGGGAAAGGACGTTCCAAAGCGGAAGGAAGGCAGAACATGCATCCGCTGCGGCGCCTGCGTGGAGGCCTGCCCCATGAAGCTTTTGCCCCTGTTCGCCGAAACAGGCGAGGAAGGGGAACGGGGCGACTGCGTGGGCTGCGGTGCCTGCGAGAACGCCTGCCCCGCTGTGCTGCCCCTGAGAGAGAAAATGCACGGACGAAAGGGGGAGGCACGATGAAAGAGCGGGAAACAGACAGCCGCGCCGAGCGGGTGAAAAATGCCATGCTGCACCGGGGACGGGATCGGGTGCGGAGCATGATGCTGGACGTGATCGTGGCGCTGGTGCCTGCATTGGGCGTCTCCACCTATTTCTTTGGGCCGAGGGTGCTGCTGTTGGCGATCGTAAGCGTGGCGGGCAGCGCGGCCTTCGAGGCCCTTTACTGCTTCCTCGTGAAGAAAAAACAGACCTGGAAAGACGGAAGCGCCATGGTGACCGGACTGCTGCTGGTGATGACTCTGCCGGCCACGGCGCCATATTGGATGGTGCTGCTTGGGGACCTGTTCGCCATTGTGATCGTCAAAAACCTCTACGGCGGACTGGGACGCAATTTCTTAAACCCCGCGCTGGCGGGGCGGGTGTTCCTTTTCTCCTTCCCGGCGCTGATGAGCCGGTGGACGGCCTCCGGCGAGTGGACGGGTATCTTCTCCGCGGCGGACGCCGTGACTACCGCCACCCCCATGACCGCCATGCGGGCGGGAAAGCTGCCCGGCGTGAATCTGCAGGAACTGCTGCTGGGCCAGCGGGCTGGGGCACTGGGGGAGACGGCGGCGCTGATGCTGATTTTGGGCGGGGTCTACCTGCTGCTGCGGCGGACCATCAAGCTGCGGATCCCCGTGGCCTTCCTCGGTACGGCGGCGGTGCTGTCCCTGATCTTCAACCGGGGGAACGATCCGGTGCAGTGGATGCTCTACTCCCTTCTGAGCGGGGGAATGCTGATGGCGGCCCTGTTCATGGCCACCGACCCAGTGACCAGTCCGGTGACCCCGGCGGGACAGTGGCTGTACGGCATTGGCTGCGGCGTGATGACGGTCTTTCTGCGCCGGTGCGGCGCGTGGCACGAGGGTGTGGGCTTTGCCATCCTGTTTATGAACCTGTGGGCATGGATCCTGGATAAGATCGTGCGGCCCCGGGCGGCCCGGGCTGCCCGGCGCAGCCGGGACAAGAGCGGGAAGGAGGGGCTTTGAAATGAAGAAAAAGAAAGAACCGCCCCTTCCCGAAACGAAATCGGTCCCGGATCCTCCGGCGGAGACCAGGACAGAAAGGACGGATGGGAAGGCTCGCTCCGGGCGGTTTTGGACAGCGGTGGACTGGCTTTGGAAGCACCGGTGGGCCGCCACGGTGGTGGTGTTTGCTGTGGTGTTCCTCTCTGTGGTGAACTATGCCTCCCAGGGGAGGATGAACCGTTACACCGCCAGCGAGCGGGAGCTTGCCTGCGCCCGGGTGATGCCCGAGGCCAGCGCCTTCAGCGAAACGCCGTACACCCATGAGTTGGCGAACTCCATTTACGCCGGGTACTCCGGCAGCACCCTGATGGGCTACTGCGTGGAGGTGACGGTGGACGGCTTCGGCGGAGACATGATATTGATGGTGGGGGTGAACACCGACGGCGCGGTGACCGGCGCGGCCATCGAGTCCCATCACGATGACCCGGACTGGGCCGACGAGGCGGGCAGCGAAGCCTACATGGCGCAGTACATCGGTCGCTCCGGCAGGATTGGCGACAATACGGTGAACGGTATCACCGGGGCCACGGAAACATCCCGGGCGGTGACCGACGGGGTGAACCGCGCCCTGAAGGTCATGAGCGAGGTGGACACGAAGGGAGGGAACGTCCTTGTGGAAGAAGGAGAAAACTGACGCGGAATCGCCGCAGCGGGAAACGGGGCGCGCCCTGCCGGACATTCGGCGGTTCCCCGGTTGGTTCAAAGCGTGGTTTCTGCGCAATTTCATCCCGAAGCCTGAGCGGGTGAAGGAGATTTTCATCGACGGACTGTGGAAGCGTAACCCCGTGCTGGTGCTGTGTCTGGGGTTCTGCACCTTCCTGATGACCAGCACAGGCCTGAAAACGGCGCTGGCCATGGGCCTTGCCACCACCTTCGTGCTGGCAGGCGCGGAGCTTTGGATATCTATGCTGAGAAAGGTGGTGCCCCCCAAGCACCGGAACACTACGCGGACATTGTGCGTAGCAACCTTTACAGCGGCGGCGGAGCTTTTGATGGACATTTTCTTCCCTGATATGGCGGCACGGCTGGGCATTTACCTGCCGTTGATCGCCGTGAGCAGCATCCTGCCCGCCCGCACATCGGACTTTGCCACGGAGCATCTGCCCATTTACGCAGGGCTGGACGGCGTGGCCATGGGCCTTGGCTATACGGGGGCCATCTGCGTGCTGGGCACCGTTCGGGAACTTTTCGGCAAGGGGACTCTTTGGGATATCCCGATCTGGAAGGGCATCCTGCCCCAGATCCGCATCCTCTCTCAGCCGGCGGGAGGGCTGATTCTGTTCGGCTGCCTGCTGGCGCTGCTGCAATGGGCGAAAACCCGCCGCGCGAAAACGGCGGAGGAGCATAAGGGGGCGAAGGAATGAGTGCTGCCGGTTTTGCCGCCGTGATCTTCGCGGCGCTTTTGACGGAGAACGTGGTGTTTGTCCAGTTGCTGGGCCTAAGCCCCATTCTGAAGGGGATGCGCACCAACCGGGACATTCTGTCGGCCCTGGCCACGGGGGGCGTGATCACTGCGGTTACGTGCCTGACGAGCCTTTTGTGCTGCCTCTTAAACGGATTTCTCCTCATTCCCTTCGGGCTGGAGTATCTGAGGACGTTTTTGTATGTGATGATCATCGCGGCGTGCCTTTCCGTCATCGGGCGCATCTTGAAAAAGAAACCGGAGCGGTATGCATGGTGGAAGCGGAGAATGCCCTACCTCACCTCCAACTGCGTGGTGCTGGGCGCGGCGCTGACGGTGACGGAGGCCAACTACTCTCCTCTGGACGCGGCACTTTACGGGCTGTTCGCCGGGATCGGCTTTACCTTCTGCGCGGCGCTGTTTGCAGCGGTGTGCCTGCGGCTGAAGGGCACGAAGTGCCCGAAGGCCTTTGAGGGGATGCCCATCCTGCTGGTGACCTTCGGACTCATTGCCATGGTGTTCCTGGGCTTTGGCGGACTGCGCATCGGTTAACAAGAAAAAATCCCGGCCGCTTTCAAAACGGCCGGGATTTTTCCTGTTGGGGCGCGCTTTCTTCAGTGACAGCCGCCGCCCAGCTGGAAGGAGCTGCACTTGGTCTCCTGACAGGAGTGGACGGAATTTTCGCAGCAGCCCACCTTGATTTCGGGCAGGGAGCAGTATTCCTTATCCTGACAGTGGTTGGCACAGGTCTTCACCGAGCACTGGATGCTGGGGTTCACATGGGTATCCATTATGATCATATCCTCCTTTTCTTTGAACTGAGGATAGTATGTCCGAAGAAAGGAAGACTATGAGCGGAAGGATCAGGACTTGTCCGGCGTGTCCGCCCGTTCCGCGTTATCCGGAGCATCGGGAAGGTCCAGCACCTGCGGAATGAAGCGGCTTGCGAATTTGCCCTTGCCGCGGCTTTTTACATAAAAATAGCCAATGAAGGAGAAGACCACGGCGCCGATGAAATTGACAAACAGGTCCTTCATGGTATCCAGAAGGCCGACGTCCAGATAGCCGCCCAGACCGAGGGCGTGCTGCTGCCCGTCGGAGGTGACCACAATAACATCGGTGATGTCGCGGAACCCTGTGGGGACATTGCCGTGAGAAGGGTCCAGCATGACGGAGCGGAAGGTGTGGATCACCGTGTCCTTCTGCATGTCCAGCTGAAAAAGCTGGTCCATGGCGCACTCGAAAAATTCCCAGAGCACTCCCACGGTCATGGAAAAGCAGAAGGCCACCAGGGCGAGAAACGCCGGAGAGAGCTGGATGGAAAAACGCTGGCTGCGGTTGAGAAGGTCCACCAGGGAGAAGCCGATGGCGGCGCAGAGAAAGCCGTTAATAGTGTGCAGCATGGTATCCCAGAAGGGGTAGC
>CAKUEI010000054.1 GCA_934646175.1 uncultured Oscillospiraceae bacterium | reverse complement strand
CAAAAAGGCAAAGGCCACGGCCATTTATGAGTATGACGGCCTGAACAAGGTCCCCGTGCAGGAGGTCTCCGCCGGCGAGATCATCGCCATGAGCGGCATCGGCGACATCACCATCGGCGACACCATCTGCGCCCCCGAGGCGGTGGAGCCCATCGAGTTCGTGAAGATCTCCGCCCCCACCATGGAGATGACCTTCTCCGTGAATGATTCTCCCTTCGCCGGGAAGGAGGGCAAGTTCGTCACCTCCCGCCAGATCCGCGAGCGCCTCATGCGCGAGACTTTGAAGGACGTTTCCCTCCGGGTCAGCGACACCGACAGCACCGACTCCTTCAACGTGGCCGGCCGCGGCGAGATGCACCTGTCCATCCTCATCGAGACCATGCGCCGCGAAGGATACGAGTTCCAGGTCTCGCCTCCCCGCGTCCTGTATCAGGAGATCGACGGAAAGAAGTGCGAGCCCATGGAGCGCCTGGTGGTGGACGTTCCGTCCGACGCCATCGGCGCCGTCATTGAAAAGATCGGCAAGCGCAAGGGCGACCTCATCGAGATGACCCCCGTGGGCGACCGCATGAAGGCCGAATTCCTGGTCCCCTCCCGCGGACTGTTCGGCTACCGTAATGAATTCCTGACCGACACCAAGGGCGAGGGCATCATGGCCTCCGTCTTCGAGTGCTATCAGCCCATGAAGGGTGACATCCAGCGCCGCAGCACCGGCTCCCTCATCTCTCATGAGACCGGCGAGTCCATCACCTACGGCCTTTATAACGCGCAGGAGCGCGGCGTCCTCTTCATCGGCGCCGGCGTCCCCGTCTACGCGGGCATGATCATCGGCGTCTCCCCCAAGTCCGACGATATGACCGTCAACGTCTGCAAGAAGAAGCAGCTCACCAACACCCGTGCCTCCGGCAGCGACGATGCCCTCCGCCTTGTCCCGCCCCGCAACATGTCCCTGGAGCAGTGCCTGGAGTTCCTGGCCGACGACGAGCTGCTGGAGGTCACCCCCAAGTCCCTCCGCCTGCGCAAGCGCATCCTGGACCACGCCGACCGCATGAAGGCCCTGAAGGGCAAAAAGTCCTGATTTTAACGCCATGAAAAAACGCCTGCCGGAATTTCACCGGCAGGCGTTTTTGTTTTCCCATTTATGAAGAATTTATGAAGATTTTGAAAAGCTCTTGTTGAACGCTTCCATATATGGTAATGTTGAACTACAGATGCAGGGAATTTCTGCAGCATTTGTGCAAAATGAAAAAAGGAATGAGGAAAAGAACCATATGAAAAGTGCTCCCCCGAAGACTGCGACCGCCGGAATACGCCTTTTATACCTTTCCGCGATCGCAGCAGTTCCTATCGGCCTTCTGGCCGCCCTTACCAGCCGTTGGGTGGAACTTGCGGTCACGATCGCCGTGCTGGCCAGCACCTTTCTCCTCTGGCGCGGCGTAGGCAGCCGGAAGCTGCTGCTCTCCGTCGTGTTCGCGGTGATTGCCCTTGCGGTGGACATCGTGTTTCTGGCCCTTGACCTTCCGGAGCAGAGGGGATGGCGGAATTTGCTGCTCTCCGGCGCGCAGTCCCTGCCCGTCATGCTCTACACCGTCTTCCTGTTCCTCGGAACGGCGGAGTATATGAAAGAGAGCGGCGTCCCGGACGGGGAAAATGACGGGCGGCTTGCCGCCGTGCTCACCGTCATCGTCGCCGTGGGCGGTGTCATTCTCACCAGTCTGGATTTTGACCTCGCTGCCTTTGCCGGAAGTGGCGGCTCCATCGGAACGCTGCTGGCCCTGGCCGCAGGAGGCACCGCCAGCGCGATTCTGCTGGCCATGGGGCTGCTGCTTGCCTGTATCCGGGCGACCTTCTTCCGCACCTGCTACCAGAAGCTCACCGGACACGGCATCAGGATAGATTGGACCATTTCGCAGTGAATTGACTTAGAAAGGGGAGGGACATGAAAAAGTCACGGGCCGCGATCCTTATGGTGGCCGACGGCATCATCGCCGTGTTTGCCGCGATGTTTTATCTGGCGCCTCATGATGTGATTCCCTTCCTGCTGGGGAAAGAGCGATGTATGCATGCGGCCGTAGTGTTCTGCATCGCCAGCGCCGTTCTGGTAGTGCTGGCAGTCAAGTGGGCTTTTCGGCCGCTGACATCCTATGGGAAGATGATGATCATTTTTCAGCCCATGAGTCTGGCTGCGCTGATTATCTTTACGGCCATACAGTTGCGCTATTTTGGCATTTTTCCATGTCCCAGGTATTTAGAACCGTTTGCCATGCTGAGTCTTACTCTGCACTTGGGCTTGTGTGTACAAGGCGTCAACTTCCTCTTAAACCGTTTTCAGTAAGATAAAAATCAGAAAGGAGCCTCCGACATGACCGAACAGAAAAAGAAAGCCGCCTCTGCGTTCCTGGTCCTTTTCATCTTTGGCATTATCGCTCTGCCCGCCAGTTTGTTGACCACGTTTTTGAAGTGGAACTGGTTGAACTATGTGGTGGACGCGGGCATGCTGATCGGCGCCATTCTGCTTTATCGCGCCGTCCGCAGCAAAAAGCTGCTGATCTCGCTGGTGGTCAGCGTTGCGGGGCTGGCGTTGGCTGCTGTGTTCGTCGTGCTGGCGACAGGACTGGCTATGACTGACTATACGATCCTCCTTTGGATCCTTCTGGCGGCAGAAAGCGTGCTCAGCGTCGCATCGCAGCTCTGTTTGCTCATCGGTGCGGCGGATTATCTGCGGCGCGAGCAGTACCCCGAGACCGCCAAGCTGGGCCGCAGCGCCGCCATTCAGTCCGTGGTCTGCATCGTTCTGACGTTTTTGACGGTTCTGTGCAGCTATATTACGCTGACGACTTTGAATGGAACCGGTGTGTATGTCGGCGGTGCCCTGATCGCCGCGGGATTTATTTTGCTTGCTGCCGCCATTGTGGGTATCATCCAGATCGTCACCCGGCTCCGCTTTTTCTACCAGAGCCGGAAGTGCCTGCTCTCCGGCCTTCCGGAGACGGTGCCGCCCCTTGTACCGGAAAGCGGCGCGGGGGAAGAGGACGCTCTTTGATTGGAGAATAAAAAGTCCCGCAGGCACAGCCTGCGGGACTTTTTTACGTCTTTTCAGGGACTGGTGATTAGAAAGAACCAATCAGGTCGGCGTTTGCCCGCTCCAGAATGGCGGCGGCCAGCTTACCGGCGTTTACCACGTCCTCATGAGCGGCGATGCCATAATGGGTGTGGATATAGCGCACGGGAATGCCGATCACGATGGTGGGTACGCCCATGTTGGACAGGTGGATGGGGGCACCGTTGGTGGAACCGCCGGTGCGCACACTCTCCTGCACGGGGATGCCCAGCTCCGCCGCCAGATCCAGTGCGAAGCGCTGATAGC
The DNA here is from genome assembly GCA_934646175.1 of uncultured Oscillospiraceae bacterium. GTDB lineage: Bacteria > Bacillota > Clostridia > Oscillospirales > Oscillospiraceae > CAKUEI01. The sequence continues at coordinate 8,479 of CAKUEI010000054.1, read as the reverse complement.
GGGGGTTGGTGATCATGCGGGCGTCAATGTGGCGCAGCATGGGGCCCTTGTGAATGGCGGTCTGGATCATGTAAGGCTCTACCACCGTGTCGTCCGCGGGGCAGCCCTCGAACACGATGGCCAGATCGGGCTTCACGGTGCGGCTGGTCACCGTGGCGCCGCGGGTGCCCATCTCTTCCTGAACAGCCCAGGCGGCGGTGACGTCCACATTCAGGTCCTTGCCCTTCACGTTGTCCAGGGCGTGAACGATAGCGGCGCAGCCCATGCGGCAGTCAAAACCCTTGCCGATCATCAAGTCGTGCTTCTCGTCATAGGTAAAGGTGACGTCGGGTACCACCGGAGCGGCCATGCGGATGTGAAAGTCGTTGATGACCTCTTCCCGGGAGGAAGCGCCGATGTCGATGCTCATATCCTCCACCGTGGGGGCGGCGTTCCGCTCGGAAGCGCTCATGAAATGAGGAGGCTTGCTGGCGATCACGCCGGGGATGTACTCGCCCTCGGCATTCTGCACCCAAACCCGGTGGGCCGGAATGTTGGAGGACACCCAGCCGCCCAGAGTGGTGAAACGCAGGGTGCCGTTGGGCTTGATGGCCTGCACCATAAAGGCGACTTCGTCGGTGTGGGCATCCAGCTGCACCATGGGCCGGCCACCCTTGTTCTCTTTGCGGGAGAGGTAGAGGTTCCGCAGGGAATCCTCTTTGAAATCGCCGAGCCCCTCTCCGTATTTCCGCAAAACAGTGAGTACCTGGTCTTCAAAGCCGGGCGCGCCCTTGGCGTTGGACAGATCGGCGCACAGTTCCAGCGAATGTTGCTTATCCATATTTCTCTTTCCCCGATTCTAACCTAAACTTAAAATTCTGTGCCGCAGGCTTTGGCGATGTCGACCTTCTTGAACTCTTCCATGAAGTCGGCAATGTAGTCCGCGGTGGTCTGCAGCATCTTCTGGCCCCATTCCACGGTAGCGGTCTCCGGATGGTCCGGGCCGATCCAGCCGTTGTGAGTGACAGAAGGCGTCAGACGGGGGATGTTGACGGACACGCCCTTATACTCCACGGAGGTGAAGCCGGTGGCCTTCAGGGTGTCGGACACGTCATGCAGCACCATGGGGCCGGCCACTTCGCTCTGGTCCACCAGAGAGGGGTCGATGCCCAGGATGGCAGCGGTCTCTTCGCCGCCGCCGTGGCCGCCCTTCCACTTGGGATCCATATCCCAAGCCATCAGCCACCAGTTCAGCTCGGCCAGAATGCCGCCCTTGCGCTGGATGTTATAGCCCACCCGGTCAATGGCCTTGATATTGCCGCCGTGGCCGTTCAGGATGACGAAGCGGCGGGCACCGTGCTGGAACAGACTGTCGCACACCTTGGAAAGGACCTGATAGAGTAGCTCGGTGCCCAGGTTGATGGTGCCGGGATAGTCGCACAGGCTTTCGGTGGCGCCATAGGGAATGGTGGGGCAGATGAGCACATCGCTCTTCTGCTCGATTTTCTCCAACAGGAAATCGGGGATCAGGGTGTCAGTGCCCAGAGGCATATGACGGCCGTGGCACTCGATGGAGCCGACGCCGATCAGAACGGTGTCGTGGGTCTTGAAGTATTCTTCTGCATGGGGCCAGGTCAGATTGGAAAGACGCATGATGATTACCTCCTATATTCCGTTCGATAAATAATAAATGGGGAAAGCCGGACAACCTGCCCGGCGGGGATCATAAGATCAGATCAGGGGATAGTGGCAGGCGCACAGGCGGCCCGGCTCGATCTCGCGCAGCTCGGGCACCTCATTGCGGCACTTCTCCGTGCAGTAGGGGCAGCGGGGGTGGAACTTGCAGCCCGTGGGGGTGTTGATGGGGCTGGGCGGTTCGCCCTCGATGACGTAATCGCGGGTGCGGTCCAGAGGGTTCAGGCGGGGGGCCGCCTTAGTCAGTACCTGAGTGTAGGGATGGGCGGGCCGGTCGAAGATGGCCTCTGTGGGGCCAACCTCCACATTGCTGCCCAGGTACATCACCATCACCCGGTGGGTGATGTGGCGCACCACCCGCAGGTCGTGGGAGATGAACAGAATGGTCAGGTCCAGCTCCTCCTGCAGGTGGGAGAGCAGGTTGATGATCTGCGCCTGAATGGAAACATCCAGTGCGGACACCGGCTCGTCCGCCACGATGAAGGCGGGCTGCAGAGCCAGGGCGCGGGCGATGCCGATGCGCTGCCGCTGGCCGCCGGAAAATTCGCCGGGGAACCGGTCGGCAATGTCCATGGTAAGGCCGCTCATGGTGAGCAGCTTCTCAACCTGAGCGGGGATCTCACTGTCGGGCACGATCTTATGGACCTTCAGCATCTCCGCCACCGTGTCGTAGACCGACATGCGGGGGTTCAGGGAAGAGTACGGGTCCTGAAAGATCATCTGCATCTGGGGACGGAATTTCCGCAGCTCGGAGCCCTTCATGTGGGAAATGTCCACGCCGTTCACCTTCACGGTGCCGCTGGTGGGCTCATAAAGACGCATGATGGTGCGGGCCAGCGTACTTTTGCCGCAGCCGGACTCGCCCACCAGGCCAAGGTTTTCGCCCTTGAAGATCTGGAAGGAGACGTCGTTGACGGCCTTCAGGTATTTCTTTTCTTTCCGGGTCAGAGCGTCGCCCATGCTCTGCTTCTGGGGGAACCATTTACAGAGGTGGTCGACCTCCAGCAGCGGCGTACGATCATCACTCATTGGTTTCCTCCCCTTTCTTTGCAAGCGGTTTGGAGTCCGCGGGGATCAGCCCCTCGAACTGGGCGGTCACATCCAGCCGGTGGCAGCGCACCAGATGGCCCGGCTCCACCTCCACCACTTCCGGACGGGTCTCATGGCAGATGTCGCAGGCATATTTGCAGCGGGGGGCAAACGGGCAGCCCTCCGGCAGGTGTGCCAGGTTGGGGGGCGCGCCGCCAATGGCCTCCAGCTTGGTGCCCGCCGTGTCTTCATTGGGCAGGGAGCCCATCAGTCCGTAGGTGTACGGGTGGCGAGGACTGGCAAACAAGGTGACTACGTCGGTCATTTCCACGATCTGGCCGGCGTACATCACGGCTACGCGGTCACACATCTGGGCGATGACACCCAAATCGTGGGTCACGAGAATGATGCTCATGTTCAGCTCGTCCTTCAGCTTGTTGAGGAGCTTCATGATCTGGTCCTGAATGGTCACGTCCAGGGCGGTGGTAGGCTCGTCCGCCAGCAGCAGACGGGGCTTGGCACCCAGGGCGATGGCGATCATGGCGCGCTGACGCATACCGCCGGAGAACTGATGGGGATATTCGTTCAAACGGGTCTCGGGAGAGGGGATGCCCACCAGCTTCAGAAGCTCGATGGCGGTCTTCTTTTTCTCTTCCTTAGTCATCTTGCGATGGGTCTCGTTCCCGTTTTCGTCTTTTTCCGTGATCTCGGCGTTATCAAAAACCTCGTAAATCTGGTCCTTGATCTTCAAGACCGGGTTCAGAGAGGTCATCGGCTCCTGGAAAATGAGGGAGATCTCTTTGCCGCGCACCTTCTGCAGCTGACGCTGATTCATTTTGGTGATGTCCTGTCCCTTATACAGGATTTCGCCGCCGCTCACCTGGCCGGGCTGCTTCAGCAGGCCGAGGATCGAGCGCATGGTCTGGCTTTTGCCGCAGCCGGATTCGCCAACGAGGCCGAAGGTCTCGCCGGGATAAATGTCAAAGGAGACGCCGTCCACCGCGTGAACGGTTTCGTCCTTACCGCGGAATTCCACAGAAAGGCCTTTTACTTCAAGCAGTTTTTCCATGGTCTCTTACCGTCCTTTCGTCCGCAGGAAATCGGTCAGGCCATCACCCAGCAGGGAGAAGCCCACACCGCTGACGGCCAGGAACAGGCCGGGGAAGAAGGTGGTCCACCAAGCGAAGGTGATGAAGTTGCGGCCCTCGTTCAGAATGGAGCCCCATTCCGGCGTAGGCGGCTGAACGCCCAGACCCAGGAAGCTCATGGAGGCACCGGTCAGCATGCACATGACCACGTCGGACGCGGCGAACACCACGGCGGAGCTGATGACGTTGGGCAGCAGGTGGCAGAACAGAATGCGGACGTCGGAGAAGCCGGCCACCCGGGCTGCCTGAATGAATTCGGAATCCTTCAGCACCAGAACCTCGCTTCGCACCAGCTTGGCGTAGCTCATCCAGCCAACCAGCCACAGGGCGATGAACAGGTTCATGGTGCCCTTACCCAGAATGGCCATGATGGTGATGACCAGAATGGTGAAGGGGAAGGCCATCATAATGTCGCAGATGCGCATGAGGATGCTGTCCAGCACGCCGCCGTAATAACCGGCCAGCAGGCCGATGAGGCCGCCGATGACGAAGGGCACCAGCGTGCCCAGCACGCCGATCAGCAGATCGATTCGGGTGCCCCAGACCACGCGGGAGAAGATATCGCGGCCATAGAAGTCGGTGCCGAACCAGTGCTCGGCGCTGGGAGCTGCGTTTTGAATGAGCGTGTTGGTCTCGATGGGGTCATACTGGGCGATATACTGGGGGAACAGGGCCAGAATGACTACGATGATCACAATGACGGTGCCCACCACCAGGGAGGGCTTGCGGAACCAGCCGGGGACCCGGCTTTTTTTCTGCAGAGGGCTTGTGCCATTATAACGTTTCATGTTTCAGCGCACCCCCTGTTAAAGACTGACCCGCGGGTCGAGCAGTGAGTAGAGAATATCCGTGATCAGGTTGATCACCAGCACCATGACGGCGAACAGCAACACAACGGACTGCACGACTGCATAATCACGGCCGAAGATGGAGTCGCTGGCCAGCTTGCCGATGCCGGGAATGGAGAACACGGTCTCAATGATAACCGAGCCGCCCAAGGTGGCAGCCATGCGCATGGACAGCAGTGTCACGGTGGAGATCATGGCGTTGCGCATGACATGGCGGCTGCGCACCTTGCCGCCGGGAATGCCCTTGCTGCGGGCAAAATCGACATAATCCATACGGGTGATGTCCACCACCGCGTTGCGGGTGTTGCGCACCAGAAGGGCGGTGGTCATCAGCGACTGGGTGACGGCCGGAAGGATCAGGCATTTGAACTGTTCCCACGGCGTGCTGGCCCAGCCGCCGGCCGGCAGCCACTTGAGCTTCAGCGCGAACAGGATCATCAGCAGAAGACCTACCCAGAAAGACGGCATGGCGATGGCCACCAGGGATGCGGTGCGCACCACCTGGTCGCCCAGTCGGTCCTTATGGGTGCCGGCAAAATAGCCCAGAGGCAGGGAGATCAGCAGGGAAATGGCAGTGGACAGCAGCGTCAGAGCCACCGTGACAGGGAAACGGCTGGCCAGCAGTTCGGCCACCGGACGGGAGTTCTTGAAGGAGGTGCCGAGATCCAGCGTGAGGATCTGCTTCAAAAACAGCAGATACTGCGTGGGCAGCGGCTTGTTCAGCCCCAATTTTTCGGTCAGAGCAGCCACTGCACTTTCGGTCGCCTTATCGCCCAGAATCAGCCGGGCGGGTTCGCCGGGGATCAGATGGACGATGGAGAAGACCAGAATGGTCACAACAAACAGCACCGGTATCATCTGTAGGATGCGCTTCAGGATGTATTGAAGTCGGTTCAAAAAAAGCACCTGCCTCTTTCTGTATAGGATGACGGGTCGAACGCGCACTGCCAATGCGCTCGGACGCCGGGAAAGGAATTCCTTTCCCGGCGTCCCGGCGTACCGGCCGGGGGAAAGGGGATGGAGCGCACGCTCCATCCCCTTTTGGTTGAAGAACGTGGGATCTCAGCGCTGCAATTGCAGACGGAGGATCTTAGTTCGCCTTGGTCCAGTTCTTAGCCTGATAGACATAGAAGGGGTTCACAGCCACACCGTCAACTTTGGCGGAAGCTGCGCAGGCGAAGTCGTTACGATACAGGGGGATGACGTTGGCGTTATCGTGGATGCGCTGCTGGATCTCCTGATACATCTCCACGCGCTTGTCGTGATCCAGCTCGGTCTGAGCCTGCTCGTTGTATGCGTCCAGATCGGTGTCGTTCAGACCGGTGTAGTAGCACTGAGCCTGATCGTAGTCAACGGTCCAGCCCACGACGCCGGAGGGATCCTGATAGTCGTCGACCCACTGCAGGATGGTGGCCTGATGCTCCAGAGACTGGAACTTGGCGGAGGTGGCGGCGCCTTCCAGCATCTCGATCTCGCACTCGAAGCCGGCCTGGTCGACCTGGTTCTTGATCAGGGTGGCGATCTGCTCGTAGAAAGCGGAGCCGGTGCGGACGGTCAGGGTGAACTTGACGGGCTCGGTGTAACCGGCGTCGGCCAGCATCTGCTTGGCGGTCTCGGGGTTATACTCGGTCACAGCGATATCGGTGTTGCACCACTCGCCCTGAGTGGGGGAGACGATGGCACCGACGGTGGCACCGTACTCGCCGGCGATGGCGGAGGCCAGCTCCTGAGTGTTCAGGGCATAGTACATGGCCTGACGGACCTTCACATCATCGAAGGGAGCGTGGGTGCAGTTCAGGGTCAGGTAATAAATCTGGGTGGAGGGGAAGATCTCCAGCTTCAGGGAGTCATCGCTCTCCACAGCCTGAGCCAGGCTGAAGGGGAAGGAGGGCGCCACGTCGATCTGGCCGGACTGCAGCTGCATCAGACGGGTGTTGTCGTCAGCGATCACAACGTACTTGATCTCCTTGGTCTTGGGCATGCCTTCTTCACGATAGTTGGGGTTGGCTTCCAGGGTCAGGTCGCTGCCCAGGTTCCACTCCTTCAGCATATACGGGCCGGTGCCCATGGGGTTCTTCAGGTACTCGTCCTCGGTCATGGACTCGGCATAAGCCTTGCAGCCCAGAACCATGTTAAAGCAGCCGAGTTCAGCCAGGAAAGCAGCGGTGGGCTGCTTCAGGGTGATGATCACCTGCTCGTCGGTGGCCTCGACGGTGTCAATGGCCGCGGCGATGTAGGTGTAGTTGGAAGTCTCGCAGTCACGGGCGCGATACAGAGACCAGACCCAGTCCTCGGGCTTCACGGGGGTGCCGTCGGAGAAGGTGACACCCTGCACCAGGTTAAAGGTGTAGGTCAGGCCGTCATCGCTGATGGTCCAGTCGGTGGCCAGCTGGGGGGTGATGGTGCCGTCGTCGCCGGTCAGCACCAGACCTTCGTAAATCTGCTGGGTGATGGTGATTTCAGAGGGGCCGGCGCCGGGGCCGTTGGGCTCCAGAAACTGAGGCTCCTGGGTGATGCCCACCACGATCTGGTCAGCATAGGACGTGTCATCAGGGTTTGCAGAACCACTGTTCTGGGGCTCTTTGTTGCCGCTGCAGGCAACCAGGCCCAGGGCCATGACCGCAGCCAGAGACAGCGCCACTGCTTTTTTAGCAATGCTTTTCATTCTGTTTCCTCCTTCATTATGGTGCGTTCCGCATTTCCTGCGCATGTGCAGTGTTTGCTGAAAGCACGTTATACGAATTATAGCAAATACCCTTTGATATTGCAAGACTTTTGAACCATGATTTCAGAGAAAAAATGAAAAAAATCGCGGCGCTTGTTTGAACGCCGCGATTTTCCAAAAATGCAGGATTCCATGCAAAATCATTCATTTGGAGGGAGGAAAAAGCTGTCGAAGTACTTTTTTCCTGCAAGGAAGTCCGGTTCACCGGAGGGAGGGGTACCATCCAGCGAGAAGGAGTAGAGCATTGCCAGCAGGTCGATAAGACCGATCAGGGGCGTGCAGGAGTTGGTGGTGCCCAGCAGGTCCACATGGCTGGCAAGGGAAGCGGCCGCGTCCTTTGCCAGCGGGGAATCGAGCCGGTCGCTGATGGCGAGGACGGGGAGACCGATGGTCTTGCAGTAGGCGGCGATGCTCAGGGTCGCGCCGCCGTAAGGGGGAATGGCGATGGCCACCAGAACGTTCCCATTCGGCTTTCCGCCGAGTTGCAGGAACAGATTTCGGTGATCCTGCACGTCCAGCACCGTATTGCTGACCCCCAGCGTAGTCAGCCGGAAGCTCAGGTAAGAGGCGGGGATCAGGCTGATGCTGTGGGCGGCGATATAAACGTGATTTGCCGATTGCAGGCGCTGAATGAAGTTCATCAGCATCTCAGGGGTGTTGCGCTCGAAGGCGGACTGCAGCAGGTTCTGCTCCGCCCGGCTGATGCGGGCCTGCAGCTCCTGACTGTTGCCGCTGCCGGAGACGGCCATTTTCAGGCGCTTGCCGGGATTTACCTTGGAGATGACATAGTCCTGCAGGGCCTTTTTCAGATCCAGATAGCTCTCCAGCCCCAGGGCGCGGCAGAAGTTCAGCACGGTCACTTCCGTGGTGTTGGTCTGCAGGGCAAAATTTTTCAGGGAGCAGAAGCAGCAGCGCTCCGGCTCGTTCAGAATAAAGTCGCAGATGCGGCGGCGCGTTTTGCTGAATGAGTTATAATCCTTCCGGATTTGTTCCAGTATATGGGATTCTTCTCGGCTGGACCATTTGCGTCAACCAAACAGACGATTGTAACGACA
>CAKUEI010000053.1 GCA_934646175.1 uncultured Oscillospiraceae bacterium | reverse complement strand
CTTGGCATCACGGCAAAGGCCCTTTCCGGCGTGGGTGTGGTGGTGCCGGGCATGGTATCCGGCAATGTCCTGCTGCTGGCCCCTTTCGCCGGGTGGCACGATGTGGACATAGTGGCGGAATTTTCCCGCCTGCTGGGGGACGAGGTCTCCCTCATCGTGACCGAGGGGGATGTGAACGCCTGCGGCATTGCAGAGGCGTACTTCGGCGGCTATACCGACCTCTGGTGGGTAACGGTGAGCACCGGTATCGGCAGCGCCATTATCCTGAATGGCCAACTGTACACCGGGAGCCACAATGTAGCCGGTGAGATCGGCCATGTGAAGGTGGAATTCGAGCATCCGCGGGTATGCTCCTGCAGGCAGAAGGGCTGCGCGGAGGCCATGGCCTCCGGCCGGGGCATCGGCGCCATGGTGCAGGAGGCGGCGGAGCGTGACCCCGCTTATGCGCGGCTCTTTGCGGATGAGGGTCTTCCCATCGACGCCCGGGGCTGCGAAGCTCTGGCCCGAAAGGGCGATCCCACTTCCCTCTCCATTTATGAAAAGGCGGGGGTCTATCTGGGCCGGGCGCTGTCCACAGGGCTGAACCTCCTGGACCCCCAGCGAGTCTTTATCGGCGGCGGCGTGGCCTATGCCCTGGACCTTATGCTGCCCTCTATCCGGAAGACCTTGCGGGAAAACTGCATTCCCTTCGTGCAGGAAGTTCCCATCGAACGCACCAAGCTGGGCTATCACGCCTCGGTCAAAGGCGCAGCGGCGCTGGTGCTGCGGTGCCTGAATCAATAAGCATTGGTACGGTTTTGATTATATCATGCGCCAAGGCAAAAAGAAAGTGAGTGCGGGCATTTTGTCCGCACTCACTTTTCCTTTTTGGGGTCCAGGATATTCCTTACTGCGGGAAGGTGACCGTTATGGTGGTCCCCTTCCCTTCCTCGCTCTGAAGGTCGATGGCCGCACCGTGGCATCGGGCGGCGTGCTTCACGATGGAAAGACCCAGGCCGGTGCCGCCGCTCTGCTTGCTGCGGCCGCTGTCCACCCGGTAAAAGCGCTCAAACACCCGCTCCTGATCGGCCTTGGGAATGCCGATGCCGCTGTCCGCCACGGAGAAGAAGGGCTTGCCGCTGTCCTTCCCCACGGTGACGGTGACGCACCCGCCGGGCTTATTGTACCGCACGGCGTTTTCCGTCAGGTTATAGAGCATTTCCTGCAGCAGGGGAGCAATGCCGGTGACAACTGTTTTCTCCCCCTGCACGCTTACGGTGACGGACCGCTGAGCGGCCGCCTCTTTGAGCTGCCCGACGGCGCTCTGCGCCAGTTCCAGCAGCTCCACCGGCTGTTTTTCCGGAAGACCTACACCCTCATCCAGGCGGGAAAGCTTGATGATATCCTGCACCAGCGCGATCAGGCGGTTTGCCTCATGGTAAATGCGCCCGGCGAAGGGAGCCACATCCTCCTGCCGGACCATGCCGTTCATCATCAGTTCGGCGTAACCGGAGATGGAGGTGAGGGGCGTCTTCAGCTCGTGGGAGACATTGGCGGAGAATTCCCGGCGCATCTGCTCGGCGGAGTGGCTTTCCGTCACATCCACCAGCAGCAGAAGCGCACCCTTGGCCCCGTCTGCGCTTTCCGACGGGTTTGCCAGCAGACGCAGGGCGCGGTCAGGTAACTCCAGCACCGTATCCGCGCTCTGCCCGTCCAGCACCTTCTCCACCGCGGGCAGAAACTGCCTGCTGCGGCAGTAGGTGAAAACGCTTTTTCCCTCGCAGGACTCATCCAGAATATTCAGCAGCTTTTTCGCGCTGCGGTTGGCGGAGAGGATGACGGCGTTGGGGTCCAGCACGATCAGTCCTTCCCGCATGTTAGCCGTAATAGCGGCAAATTCCCGCCGCTGACGCTGCTGCGCCTCCAGTTGCTCATGGATCTGGCTGTTCTGCCTGGCAATGCGGGAGAGAAAGGGGGCCAGTTCGTCATAAACCCCCTGATTTTCCAGCGGATGCTCCAGATTCAGGTCGTTGATGGGCCGCACGATCATTTTCGCCATCCGCCGCGCCAGAATGACCGCGGAAAGCAGGGCCAGGATGATGATCAGCACCAGCAGCGGCACGCTGTGGAGAAACACATCCAACACGCTGCGGGTGGCGTTGGACACCCGGATGATGGTCCCGTCGGAAAGACGGACGGCGTAATAATAGGTCTTGGTGCGCATGGTGTTGGAAAGGCGGGCGGCATCACCGTACCCCGTACGGGCGGCGGTCATGATCTCCTCCCGGTCGGCGTGATTTTCCATCTGGGAGGCAGGCTCCGCGCTGTCATATAGGACGGTGCCATCTTCGTCCACGTAGGTGATGCGTGCACCTGTAACGGGGGCAAGGCGGCTTAAATATCCGGTTCCCGCTCCTTCCACGGCTGCCACCACATAGCCCGCCTCGTTCCGGGTGGCGGTCTTCATCTGGTCGTAAAGCAGGCGGTAGTCCATCCAGGAGAGGAGCACGGCGGAAACCGCCACGGCAATGAGCGCCGCCACGCACATGCCGGAAAAAATCCGCTTTCTCACTGCTGAGGCGCCTCCATTCGATAGCCCACGCCGCGCACCGTTTCGATCATGCTGCCGGCAGGGCCCAGCTTTTGCCGCAAGGTACCGATATGCACGTCCACCGTTCGGGATTCCCCTTCAAAATCCGTGCCCCAGACCTCCGCCATCAGGCGGTCCCGGGTGAGAACCACGGAGGGGTGCTTCATCAAAAGGCAGAGAAGGTCAAATTCCTTCCGGGTGATGGCGGTCTCCTTCCCTTCCACCGATACCCTGCGGCTCTCCTCCTCCAGCCGGATGGGACCGCAGGTGAGGGCGTTCTGCTTTTCCCCGCTGGAATAGGCCGAGCTGCGGCGCAGCAGCGCCTTGACGCGTGAGACCAACTCCATCATGCCAAAGGGCTTTGCCAGATAGTCATCCGCCCCGGCGTCCAACCCCAGCACCTTGTCATACTCCGCGCCCCGGGCAGTGAGCATCATCACGGGCACTTGCGGCCCGGATTGATCCGCCCGCAGGCGCTTTAAGATGGTGATGCCGTCCTCCCCGGGAAGCATGATGTCCAGCAGGATAAGGTCCGCCTTTCGGGCGGAAAGGGCCGGGAAGAGGGCACTGCCGTCCTCAAAGCCCTCTGCCTCGAACCCGCTGGCCCGCAGGGTGTACAGCACCAGCTCGCGGATGCTCTCATCGTCTTCTACCATATAGATCATGGGCGTTTCTCCTTTCGCGGGAGATAATTTATTTCTCCGAGTCCCGGCGCTTTGCCTCGCCCTCCGGCGAGGTGCCGAAGCAACCGTGGCGGCCGGTGATGGAAAAGGCCACCCACTCGGCGATGTTGGTGGCGTGGTCGCCGATGCGCTCGAAGTATTTTGCGATCATCAGGAAATCGATGGCCTGCTCACCGCAGCCGGATTCCTTCTGAATGCGGTCGATGAGGTCCTGCCGGCTCTTTCGGAACAGGTCATCCACCACATCGTCATACTCCACCACCCGGCGGGCAAGCTCCAGATCCTGCCGCACGAAGGCGTCCACGCTGCCGGTGACCATTTTTGCCGTGGCTTTGGCCATCTCCCCCAGATGGTCCAGCTGCTGGGTATAGCCGGTACCCATGAGCAGCAGGACGATCTCGGAAATATCCGTGGTCTGGTCGCCGATTCGCTCCATATCCGTGATCATTTTCAGGGCGGCGGAGATCTGCCTTAGGTCCCGAGCCACGGGCTGCTGCCGCAGCAGCAGCCGCAGGCAGATGTCCTCGATCTCGCGCTCCATGCGGTCGATGTCCCCATCGATGCTGATGGCCTCGTTGGCCTTGGCCGCGTCGCCGTCCACCAGCGCCGCAATGGCGGCGTTGATGCCCTGCTCACACAGGGCCCCCATTCTGGTCAGTTCTTCGTTAAGCCGTTCCAGCTGCGCGTCAAATTTCGTCCGCATTATCCAAACCTCCCGGTGATATAGTCCTCGGTCCGCTGATCCTTCGGCATGGAGAAGATCTGCTCGGTATCGCCGAACTCCACCAGCTCGCCCAGCAGGAAGAAGGCCGTTTTATCGGAAATACGGGCCGCCTGCTGCATGTTGTGGGTCACCATAATGATAGTGTAATCCTTTTTCAGCTCGGCGGCAAGGTCTTCAATCTTGGAAGTGGAGATCGGGTCCAAGGCGGAGGTAGCTTCGTCCATAAGCAGCACATCCGGCTGCACCGCCAGCGCCCGGGCAATGCACAGCCGCTGCTGCTGTCCGCCGGAAAGACCCAGAGCGGATTTATTGAGGCGGTCCTTCACCTCGTCCCAGATGGCCGCACCCCGGAGGGACTGCTCCACCAACTCGTCCAACTTCACCTTATTGTGCACGCCGTGTGTGCGGGGGCCATAGGCCACGTTGTCGTAAATGGACATGGGGAATGGGTTTGCCTTCTGAAACACCATGCCGATGCGCTTGCGCAGCCAGGTGACGTCCACGCCGGGGCCGTAAATATCAATGTCGCGGTACACCACGCTGCCGCTGACCCGAACGCCGGGCACCAGATCGTTCATGCGGTCCAGGGTACGCAGAAAGGTGGATTTTCCGCAGCCGGACGGGCCGATCAGCGCGGTGATCTGGTTTTCCGGAATGTCCACCTGAATGGATTTGAGGGCCTGATTTTCTCCGTAGTAAAGGTCCAGATTTTTTACACTCAGGATCGTTGTTTCCTGACTCATGTCAGAGGATCCCTCCTTCTGTTATTTCTTTTTTAAACGCTTGCCCACCAGCTTGGCCGCCAGATTGATGAGCAGGGTGATGAGCATCAGAATGGCGGCAATGGCGAAGGCCACGTCGAACTCGGCGCGTTCCTTCGCGTAGACATACAGGGCCACTGTCAGGGTGGCGCCGGAGCTGTGCAGGAAGCTGCCGAAGGACGAGAAAAAGTGGTTGAGCGACATACCCATACCCGCGGTGAACAGCAGCGCCGCCGACTCGCCCACAATGCGTCCCACGGCCAGAATGCAGCCGGTGACGATGCCATCCATGGAGGAGGGCAGCACCACGGTGCGGATCATGTGCCACTTCCCCGCGCCCAGACCAAGGGCGCCCTCGCGGTAGCTCTGGGGGACGGTCTTCAAGCTCTCCTGCGTGGTGCGGATAATAGTGGGCAGCGTCATGATGACCAGAGTGAGCGCGCCCGCCAAAAGTGAGGACTGCAGGGAAAGGAACTGGCAGAAAAACAGCATGCCCACCAGGCCGAAAATGATGGAGGGGATGCCGGTCAGGGTCTCGGTGGCGAATTCGATGGCGGAGACCAATCGTTTGTTGGTGGCGTATTCCGTCAGGTAGACTGCCGCGCCCACCCCCAAGGGAAGCACGATGACCAGCGTCACCGCCACAATAAAAATGGTGTTGCAGATATTGGGCAGGATGCCGATGGAGTCCTTGATATAACTGGGCGAGGTGCTGAGAAAATCCCACGAAAGATTGGGAAGACCCTTGACGAAAATGTAAGCGATGATAAAGATCAGCAGGGCACAGGTGACGGCCGTGCAGAGGATCATCAGAAGACGCAGCACACTATCATAGGCGCGGCGGCGGCCGGAAAGCGGTTCCATTTTCATTCTGCATCAACCCTTCTTTCGTTTCAGCAGCGCATTGAGCGCCACGTTGATCAGCATGATGAACACAAAAAGCACCAGCGCGATGGAGAAAAGCGCCTGCCGCTGAAGGCCAGAGGCATAGGACATCTCGCTGGCCACGGCGGTGGTGAGAAATCGCACGGAGGAAAAAAGGCTGGGCATATTGGCCACATTGCCCGCCACCATGATGACCGCCATGGCCTCACCGATGGCGCGGCCGATGCCCAGCACCACGGAGGCGGCAATGCCGCTGGAGGCCGCGGGCACGCTGACGCGGAACACGGTCTCCACCTTGGTGGCGCCCAGAGCAAGACTTGCCTCCTCATATTCCCGGGGGACGGCCTTCAGGGCGTTTTCCGACACGCTGATGATGGACGGCAAGATCATGACCGCCAGTACGATCATGGCGCAGAAGAGGCTGGCGCCGTCTTTCAGGTGGAAGGCTTCGCGCACGGCCGGGACCAGCACCATCATGCCGATGAGGCCGTACACCACGGAGGGGATGCCGGCCAGCAGGTCCACCGCCGGGCGGATGACGGAGGCCAGACGGGGAGGCGCCATTTTCGCCAGAAACACCGCCGTCATAAAGCCCACGGGGACGCCGATAACGATAGCTCCCGCGGTACCGTAGACGGAGGTGAGGATAAAGGGCAGGATGCCGAAGGACGGGTCTGCCGCGGTCGATGCCCATTTCTGCCCGAAGAGGAAGTGAAAAAGTCCAATCTCCCGAATGGCGGGGATTCCGGAGATGATCAGATAAACGCTGATAAACAGGACGAAGACGACCGCTATAAAGCCGCACAGGAAGAACAGGAGCTTCATGACGGTTTCCAGCGGACGGAGCTTTTGCTTCATAACAACATACCGGCCTTTCCCGAAATGTACGCCGAAGGCCCCCTCTTAGTCGAGGGGGGCGCTTCCGGCTTCTTTTTCTTTTTTACTGGGCAACGGGGACAGCACCTGCGCCGGTGATCAGGTCAGCGGCTTCCTTGGAGGTGGCGAAGTCCACAAAGGCCTGGGCCGCATCGGAGAGCGAGGCGCTCTCGCTGAGGATGAAGTTGAAATTACGCTGGATCTTGTAGGTGCCGTCCAGTACGGTTGCCTCGGAGGGGGCCACGCCTTCCACGGTGATGGCTTTCACGGTGTCATCCACAGCGGAGAGGGAGGCATAGCCGATGGCGTTGGGGTTGGAGGCCACATTAGCGATCACCTCGCCGGTGGAGGTCAGTTCATTCTGATAAACGCAGGAATCCTTGGTGCCGGTGATGGACTCGAAGCCGTCGCGGGTGCCGGAACCGGCCTCACGGCCGATGGCAGCGATCTCGGCGTCAGCGCCGCCCACTTCAGACCAGTTGGTAATCTCGCCGGTGAAGATCTTGGCGATCTGGTCCATGGTCAGGTCCGCCACGGGGTTTTCGGGGTTCACCACGATGGCAATACCGTCCTTGGCCACGGTGATCTGCTTCACGCCGGTCTCGTCGCTTTTCAGGTCGCGGCTGGCAAGACCGATGTCGCAAGTGCCTTCCTGTGCGCCGGTGACTCCTGCGCCGCTGCCGCTGCCGGTATACTGAACGTTCACGCCGGGCTGGACGGAGGCAAAGGCCTCGATCAGGGAACCCATCACCTTTTCCATGGAGGTGGAGCCGTTGGTGTTCACGGTGCCGCTCAGGGTCGCGGTTCCGGTGTTTTCCGGGGAATCGGGCCCGGCGGTGTTATTGTCCTTGCTGCCGCAGCCGGTCAGCAGCCCCACCAGCATGGCGCCGGCGCAGATCGCAGCAATCAAGTTTCTCTTTTTCATTTTGGATGATCTCCTTTTCATACTTGTTATGTTTCGCGGTTCATCTCAAATGATACGGGAAGTTTGTAAAAAGCAATATCCGTTCTTTATCAAATCTATGTAAAATCCTGCAGAAAAAGAAAAATATGCGACCGCTTTACACTCGCCGCCATTTCGTGGTATTCTATGGGCAAATCAAAGGAGTGATCAACATGGAACATCGGAAGGAAGCGGCGCTTTCCTTTCTTTCACAGGACCCGCTGCTGCACGCGGACATGCTCTCCGCCATTCAGCGGGGCACAGCGGACATCCTCTCTGCCAGTCCGGACGGAGTCCTGCTGCTGGAAACGGGAGGAGACGTTCTCATGCTCTCCGCCCGAGACGAGGCCGCGGGCAAGCGCTTGACCGCCCAGTGCAGCGGAGACCGCGAGGTGGTGCTGCATCAGCTGTTTCTTCTGCCCATGGGGGACGCCCTGGGCCTTACCAGCCACAACGTGTGCTTTCAGGCGGTGTACGACCGGAAAACCCCGGTGGAGTACGACTGCCCCTACCCCATCGCCCCCCTGACGGAATCGGACCTTCCCACCGTGCTGGAGCATTATCAGCTTATTCGCGATCCGGAGATCCTGCTGGAACACATCACCGCCGGGCATATGTGGGGCATCCGGAAGGATGGGGCGCTCATGGGCTTCGTCGGCATCCACAGCGAGGGCAGCATGGGCCTTCTGGAGGTTTTTCCGGAATACCGCCGCATGGGTCTTGCCTTTGCACTGGAGGGGTTTCTCATCAACCGACATCTGGAAAAGAGGCTTATCCCCTACTGCCAGATCTTTGAGAGCAACGCCGCCTCCCTTGCCCTGCAGAAAAAGCTGGGGCTTTCCTTCGCGGAAGGCCGGGTGACCTGGGTGTTCCGGCCCCATACAGCTTGAAAAAAGCATGAAAAAGGGCGGCCCTGCCTTTGGCGGGGCCGCCCTTTTTTGCTTTTCCTTATTCCTTTTCTGTCTTCTCCGGCATGTCGCCGCTCAACATTTTTTCCCGGATGTCCAGCACCTTTTCAGAAAGCTGGAGCCGGAAGACCGTTTCGCTGTCCAGAAGGTCCAGCCCGGTCTGCTCGGTAATGCGCTTCAGGCGGTACTTCAGGGTATTGTAGTGAATATGCAGCTGTTTGGAGGTCTGGATGATGTCCTGATTGTTCTGAAGGTAGACCGTCAGTGTCTCCCACAGGCTGCCCTTCTTCTTCTCGTCATTCTCCATCAGCACACGGACCGACGGATGGACCAGACTCATCATATCCGCCCGCTCGGAGAAAATCAGCAGCATATGCTCCAGAATGCAGTCGTTATAGTAGCAGAGTCGGTCCTGCTTTTTCAGCTGATGGGCAATGCTCAGGGCGGTGACGGCACGCTTATACTGCTCCGGCACCTCGTAAAGTCGGTGGAAGGGCAAACTGATGCCCGCCTTTGCGCCATAGGTGGCCAGCAGGGCACGGAAGTTCTCCTCCTCCTGCCGCGAGAAAAGCGCCGTCTCCTTGGTATCGTAAACCGCCACCAGATAGTTCACATAGATGACCACCGTGTCCCGGTTCAGGAAGTTCTGCAGCTTGCGTTTGAAGTGGAACAGCCGGTCGCTGTATGCCTTCAGGGATTCGCCCAACTCCACCACAATGATGTGCAGATGGTCATAGAATTTCAGGTTGAAGCGGCGGACCCGCTCTTCAATGGCGTCGTTATCGTAGAGCTTCTGGTTCAGAAGTGCGGTCAGGAAGGTCTCGACCAGGGGGGACTCCGCCGGGTGGCCGCTGTTGTTGTCCGGCATCTGAAGGGCCACAAAGCCGCAGAGCACGCCGAGGATCTTCTGATCGGTCTCGGTAATGGGCTTATTGTAGGCAAGCAGCTTCAGGTATGCCAGCGGTGCGCTGCCGCGCATGACGCGGCCCACCAGCTGGGTGTGGTTCAAAAGGCCCTTTTCCCAGATGAAAGTGTCGCTTTCCGCCAACTGCCGGTCCCCTTCTTCGATCATGACGGAATTGACGTACTCCTCCGTCACATAGCCCTTGGAAAGGGTCCACTCCCACAGCGGCTCGTTCTTTACGGTGTTTCCGCCCGCGTGGGCCACAAAGCAGAGGGAGATATCCACCAGCAGAAGGGGGTTCCCCAGCATGTCGTATCCCAGATCCAGCAGCGCCTGCAGCCCGTGGTTCTGTTGACAGGCCTGCAGAAGCCGGGCCGTGCAGTCGGCCACATAAATCGCATCGTTAAAAAGGCCCTGTACCGCGTCGAACACATCTTCCAACGATGTTTCCGCCGGAAGGAAGATCAGCGTCGAGTCGCTTTCCGCCTTCAGCTGCTCGCAGTCCTCGTCATCCTCCATCAGCAGGAGGGCGCAGCCGCGGAAGGGCGTCCAGTCCTTCAAAGCAGAGGCCCGCCCCAGGTAGAGGCGGGCCGGCTGGGCCGGGCGTTCCTCCTGCCGCAGAAGGTGGTACCCGCCCAAGCTCTCCCGGCGGGAGGTGACCACCTTCGGCCGCCAGGGCTTCAGCACATTCAGTAATTCCTTGATCGTAACAGCCATGGGCTGCCTCCTTCTCTGTGTCCGCCGAACCATGATGCTCTGTGTGGAAGTGGAAATCGATTTTAGTTTATCTTAGTATAAATCGACAAAATATGCAAGGAATATTCTCGCTTTTCTCCCCGTTTTCCCCGCGGTCTTTGGACTTCACCCGTTTTTTCTTATCTGACTTCCATATTTTTTCCTTCTGTTTTTATCGTTTCTTCCAATTTCCCGCTGTCGTTTCGTTTCCTTCTTCCACTGAAAATTTCAAAGTCAGACAAAGAAAAAGCACAGGAATTTGGTATAATATAACCAAATCATGTTTACAAAAATGCAAACTTTCAGAAAAATCATCAAAATTCAGGAGGATTCCCCATGATCGGACGTTACAATCAGCTTTGCCCCGTTACATACGGCCCGGGCGCCGTGGCCACCCTTGGCGATTTGTGCAAGCAGATGGGACTGGAAAAGGTCCTGCTGGTCTCCGACCCCCGCGTGCTGGAGCTGGGGCACACCCAGAAGGCGGCGGACAGCCTGAAAGCCGCCGGTGTGGCCTATGAGATTTTCAGCCATATCGAGACCGACGCCCCGGACTACACCGTGGAAGAGGGCGCGGAAATGGCCCGTTCCATGGACGCAAAAGCCATTGTCAGCATCGGCGGCGGCAGCACACTGGACTCCGGCAAGGCCATCGCCGCCTTCGCCGTGAACGGCAAGACCATGGACCAGTTCCTGGACATCACCGTCCCCCCCATGCCCGGCCCCCAGCTGCCCATCATCTCCATCCCCACCACCTCCGGCACCGGCAGTGAAAACACCATCGTGGCCGTGATCACCAACACCAAGACCCATTGGAAATGCGGTGTGTTCACGCCCCCAGCCGCCGCCATCGTGGACCCAGAGCTGACCCTGACGGTGCCCGCGGACGTGACCGCCTACACCGGCATGGACGCCTTCTCCCACTGCAGCGAGTCCCTCTCCTCCGCGCTGGTGCCCAATCCCCATTCGGAAACTCTGTGCTATGACGGGCTGGAGCGGATCGCCCGCTGGCTGCCCGTGGCCGTGAAGGAGCCCGGCAATCTGGAGGCCCGCGAAAATCTGGCCATCGCCAGCAACTATGCCGGTATCGCTTTCGCCGACGCCGCCGTGCATCTGGGCCACGCCATGGCTCACGCCATGGGCGCTCACTTCCACATTCCCCACGGCATCGCCTGCGCCTGGGTGACTCCGGTCATCATCGAGTACATGGCGGACGCCTGCCCCCAGAAGTTTGAGCGGATGGGCAAGATCATCGGTGCCAAACTGACCGGCAATGTGGAGACCCTGGGCAAAGAGGTGGGTGACGCCGTGCGTGAACTGGCGAAAACCGTTGCCATTCCCTCCTGCACCGACCTGAACCTGACCCGGGAAGGCCTGATCGACTGCACCGATTACGTTAGCAAGGAGATCATGAGTACCTTCGGCATCAAAAAGCCGGACGCAGCCAAAATTTCCGAGCTGTTTGGCCAGCTTTATGATTATAATTCCTGAGCGCTTTACGCCATCCCCGCCGGTCTGAACATACAGGCCGGCGGGGATGTTTTATGTTACCTAATTTCCTTTTTCCGCAAAAACGTTCCCCCCTTTACCGGTTTTTCATTTTCCCAACTTTTTCCCCTCAAAAGCTGTCAGGACAGCGGATTCCGGTCTGTGGAAAACCTTGTGGACAATGTGCATAACTTTTCGTATTTCTTTTTTCGGCTTCTTTTATGTTAATCGTTTCGCACCGTTTTTTTCATTTCTATCCGATCAGGTCCGGTCTTTTTGTCGCCGTTTCCCGTCTTTTTTGCAGATATCGTTTCTTCCCCCGAACGGACGTTCTGCTGTTTTCCCTTCTTTCTCCCCTGTCGCGCCATTTCTATACCCGT
>CAKUEI010000052.1 GCA_934646175.1 uncultured Oscillospiraceae bacterium | reverse complement strand
CCCTCCATGCGCTCGATCGCGTCCTCCACCTTCATGCCCACCAGCAGGCGGGAGATACCCTGCAGGTTCCCATTGCAGCCGCCCAGGATCTTCACGTCCCGGATCACATCATCTTCCACTTCGATCTGCATGGCGCGGGAACAAACGCCCTGCGGTGTATATTGAATCGTCATAAATCAAGATCCTCTTTTCCTTTTCGGCGTAGCAATTCCATACCCCAACATCATAAAAGCCCATGCCGAAAAAAGCAAGCCCCATTTACTGCTCGTCCGGATAATGCTTCCGGAAATAATCCACCACCAGGTCGGCAAAGGAAGCCACAGCGTGGTTGCGGTTATCCTTCCGGTAGGCAATGGAGAATTCCGGCCGGTCCTCGCTTCCCACGATGCGGATCCACTTGCACCGCTCTCGGTTATAGCGGGTCATGCAGTCAGGTACGAAGGCGATCCCCCGGTTCATCTCCACCAGCATCAGCAGGAACTCCATGGACTGGGCAGTCTCCACAATGTGGGGACTATACCCTTCCTGCAGGCGCTGCTCCACCATGTGGTGGTAGGTCTCGGTGCCAAACTCCGGCGCGATCATCACAATGTCCTGATCCGCCAGTTCTTTGGCCTCTACCGCGTCCCGCTTGGAAAGGGGATTTTCCAGCGATACCAGCACGCCCATATTAAAGCGGCGAAGACATTTCACTTCAAACTGGTCGCCCAGGCGTAGGTCATAGGCCGGCGCGATGGCAACATCCACCTCGCCGGACTCCAGCTTGCGGCCCATACCGTTAAAGGTCTCCTGCACCGGACGGATCACCGTATCCGGCCACTTCTTATGGAAGGAATTGACCAGATCGTAAAGCTCCGTCATTTCCGTTCCGGTCACCAGGCCCAGCACGACGGTGCCGCCGCCCTCCCGGTGGATATGGCGCACCTTTTTCACCGCCTGATCGTAGAGATCCACAATGCGCAGGGCGTCCTCATAAAAGCTCTCCCCGGCCGGAGTCAATGTGACTTTTCCTTTTTCGCGGGAGAAGAGGGTCACTTCCAGTTCCCGCTCCATGGCGGCGATCTGCTGGCTGATCACAGGCTGAGACACGTAATTTTTCTGCGCAGCCTTGGTAAAGCTCTTGCTCTCTGCCGTATCAATGAAATATCGCAACCGTAGTATATTCATCACAATGCCTCCTGCCTGGTTTCGATTTTCACTTAGTACTTTATAGCTATACTGTATATAATATATTCTAATAATCCATATTTCAACCTTTTCTTCGAAAAAAACGAAAAAGCCCAAAACGTCCTCATTTTACGACCAAAGCCTTGCGGTGCTCGGTCTCCACATCCACCTGGGCAGCATCTCATAGCCCACCATGGCAAGGACCGCGGCGACCGCCATGCCCTTCAGCACCAGGCCCACCTCCACCGGCACATTGTAAAGCGACATAACGAAGTCCTTTGCATCCACACCGGCCTTATATTCGCTGTAGTCAGCAGGCTCAAGGTTCTTATAGCCTTTTTGTTGCAGCAATATCACACCTCCATATTAGGAAGCGAAACATCGGCTGCCCCTCTTTGTGCAAAAAGAGACTGCGTTCCGTTTGGAACGCAGTCTCTTAAAAATGTCAGGAAAACGATCAACCGTTCTTCTGCTTGCGGGCGTTGGTCTCCGCAATGCACTCGGCAACCTTCTTTTCGTTCAGACGATAGCCGAAAGCCAGGATCAGAATGCCCACCAGGGTCAGGATGGCGCCCAGCAGCATATAGCCGTTGTTGAAGCCGTTGGCGAAACGGGTCAGGGACGCGGCATCGGTGGCGGTGGCATCATAGGCGATCATGGCCAGAACCGCGGACACGATGAAGCCCTTGATGGTCAGGCCGATCTTCACCGGCACGTTGTAGAGGGACATAACGAAGGCCTTGGCGTCAACGCCGGTCTTGTACTCGCCGTAGTCGGCGCAGTCGGCATACATGGCGATAGCAGGCATGGAGGCAACGCCGCCGATGATAGCGGAGATCATGGTACCCACGATGAACACGGTGATAGTCGGACGGATGGCCCACATAGCAAACATAAAGATCAGGTTCACGATGTTGCCCAGCAGCACCACGCTCTTCTTATTGCCCTTGAACAGCTTCATCAGAGGGCCAAACAGGAAGGTGGTGACGATGGTGGCCACACTGCGCAGTGTCATCACCAAGCCCATCATGGCCACAGCGGCCAGGCAGTACTGGAAGTAATAGAACATCAGGGTGGTCTGGGTGAAGATCACGGTGAAGAAAATCAGGTTATAGAGCAGCAGGACGACCAGCGGGCCATTCTTGGTGATGTTCTGCATCATGGCCTTGCCGGAAGGACCCTTGACAGCTTCCTTCTTGTCGCCGCCCTTGGCGCGCTGCGCCTCTTCTTCCTTCTCCGCATAGGTGACATGCAGAGCCAGAGTGGTGTAGGACACGATGTACAGGATGCCGATGATCACGACCAGGATCAGGTAACCCATGGTCTTGCTGTTGGTAGCACCGTTAAAGAGGCCGATCAGGGGCATGGCGATCAGGCCATACAGAGCGCCGGACCAGTTGGCGGCGGTGCCGAACAGCATGGACAGAGAGGAACGCTCGGCGGCCTCGTCCGTCAGCAGGGTGGGCAGTGCGTTGTAAGCGGTCTCAGCCATAGACCAGAAGAAGTGCGCCAGGATCATCATAACGATCATGCAGATACCGGTGACCATGTCGCTTTCAAACCGGATAAAGCAGATCGCATATGTGATGGTGGCAATGATGGGGCCGACGATCAGCCAGAAGCGGTATTTGCCGATGGGCAGGTGCAGCTTCTCCAGAATGACGCCGTTGAGGAAGGAGAAGATCAGGTCCACCACAGAGGGGATGTTCAGCACCAGTGCCACGATAGTGGTGGGCAGCAGGGCCGCATCCGTCATGTAAGATGCAAAGTAATACATCTCCATTGCGGCGAACAGGCTGAAAGTGAACTTACCAAAAAAATAGAACACTTTCGTCTTGCCAGGGGTTCGCATGTGTTTGACTTCCACGATAACACTCCCTATCTTAGTTTGGTATCTTGTGACAGATACGATGGAGAGGAAGCCTATGATAGCTTCCTCTTCCAAATTCATCTTTATTATACTAAAACGCTGGGCATTCCACAAGATATTTGTTGAAAAAAGCGGATAGTTTTTTTCAATGGGCCAATAAGGAAATAACTTTCTTTCCTGCGCCGCATTTTTTGTGATAAATGCATAAAGGGGCGGCTCTACTGAAATAGAGCCGCCCCTGACTTATGCATGTAACTGCCGTCCGAGTGCAAAGATGGCTTAGAGGCCCTGCTCCGTGCGGCGGATCAGGTCGTTCTGGCAGTCCTTGAACACCTCGACGAAGTAGGCGGAGAAGCCGGCCACGCGGACCACCAGGTCCTTGTACTTGTCGGGGTTCTTCTGGGCATCACGCAGGGTGTCGCTGGACACGATGTTCAGCTGCAGCTCCATGCCGCCCTGAGCGAAGTAGGTCTGCATGACGCTCTTCAGCTTCTGCAAGCCGTTGGGGCCATTGACCGCAGTGGGATGGAACTTCATGTTCAGCAGGGTGCCGTTGCCGAATTCGCCCTGATCAAAGTGCAGGACGGAGTTCAGGACGGACAGCGGGCCGTTCTTATCCATGCCCTGGCGGCCGGAGATGCCGTCGGTCAGAGGCTCGCTGCACTTACGGCCGTCAGGCGTGGCGGCGGTGAAGTAGCCGAACAGCACGTTGCAGGTGACGGGGTAGCAGCCGGCAGCAAAGTGGTTGCCGCGGGGGCCGGTGCAGCGGTTGATGCCTTCCGCATAGCTGCTGGCGGCAAAGTGGACATACTTGTCGGCTACGGGGTCGCCGTTGCCGTAGTGAGGCACGCTGCTGCTGTTGATCAGGCGGTACAGCTCTTCATGGCCTTCCCAGTTGTTCATCAGCGCGTCGTACATCTCGTGGGTAGTGGCCAGCTTCTTGTCGAAGCAGACGTAGTCGATCACATTCAGGCTGTCAGCCAGGTTGCCCAGGCCGATGCAGGAGTTGCCGGTGGAGTTGTACTTGGCGCCGCCGGACTGAACGTCCTTACCGGATTCCATGCAGCCCTCCATGGTGGCAGACACCATGGGCAGAGCCATGTGGAAGGAGCTCATGGACTCCCAGGCGTTGATGCAGGTGCACTGCCACTTGGTGAAGTAGTCCATCTGCTTCTTCACGGCGGCCAGCAGTTCACCCATGCTGTTCATCTCATAGAGATAGCCGGTAGCCAGGCCGGTCTGGGTGGGCTCGGGAGCGCCGGGGAACTTCAGCGGGTTCACACCGTTGTTGATGGCCATCAGCAGGACATTGGCGATGTTCATGTAGGACTCGGTGCCGGTACCGCCGGGCTGAGCCCACTCGGAGCCGCCCACGGAGGGCTCCACGCAGCCTTCCAGGCTGTAGTTGCGGGCATCCTCGATGGGAATGCCGCGGCGCATCAGGCCGTCAATGATGATATCATCGCTCTCGAAGGTGGGCACGCCGCCGGCAATCTTCGTGGTCTCGATGGCAGCCTCCCACAACTCGTCGGGAGTGCCCTTGTGGATACGCAAAGCCTGCGGGGGATCGTGCAGGACCAGACGGCCGGCGGACTGCAGCATCATGTAGGTCACGCCGTTGGTGGCGTCGTTGCCGTCCTTATCCACGCCGCCCATAGTCATCAGCTGACCGGAGGTGTAGCCCGGGCCGGACTTGGTGGCGCCTTCGGACCAGATCTTGTTGCACTCGGCGACCTTCAGGTAGAACAGGTCCATCAGCTCCTGCGCATACTCGGGGGTGATGGTACCGTCCTTGATGTCCTGATCATAGTAGCGGCCCAGATACTGGTCCACTCGGCCGTAGGAAATGCCGTGCTGCTGGCCGTCCATGCACATGGCCAGCTGATACATGTAGATGCACTGCACCGCATCCTGGAAGTTGCGGCAGGGATGCTCCATGATCCAGTTCAGGCTGTCTGCCATGCGCTCCAGCTCGGCCTTACGGGCGGGATCCTTGCACTCGGCAGCCTGACGGGCAGCCTCGGCAGCGTAGCGCTTTGCCCAGATGATGATGCCGCCGCACACAATGTCGATGGCGCGGTAGAAGTTGTACTTATAAATGCTGTCGCCGAAGATGCCGTTCTCCTCCAGCTGAGCCATTCTCTCCAGTGCTTCCTTCTGGATGGCGCCGAAGCCCTTTTGAGTGGCTACCCAGAAGTTGGCGGTGAAGTGGCCGACGGGGGACTGGCAGTTGTCCACGGGGCCGAAGAACAACACGCCGTTTCCGGCCATATGGTCGCGGTGATAGCGGGGCATGTAGGTGTCGGTCATGGCGCTCATGGCGTTCTTATCCCAGAAATCACCGGTCTCCAGCAGATACTTCTCGTCTTCCGGATCGATGTCATAGGGATCCTGCTCGCGCTTGGGAATGGTGCCCGCGCGCAGTTCGCGCATGAACCAGTTAAAGGACGTCTCGGGATACAGTGCGCAGCAGCGATAGCTTGCGCCCTGCCAGCCGACGATCACCTCGTCCTCGTTGATCAGGACGGGCATCTCCTCGAACAGTTTGCGCAGAGTCTTTGCGCGCTTCAGAATGCCGGTGATCTGCGGATTCTCCATGTAGAATTCCGTCACGATGCGGTAGCGGTTGATGTCGACCTTCGGACGGGTGGTACGGTACTTCTCGCGGATCTTGGCCACGCGGTCGCTGATCGGTTTCAGCTGGTACATAATACGTTCCTCCTCTTTACAATGAAACGGATTTTCTGCACAACGGGGAAACTGGCTTTCCGGACACAGTTGTGCATTTTCCTTAACCTAAGTGTAGCTCATTTTCCCGTTTCTGTTAAATATCGAGAAAATATTGTCTTATAGCCATTTCCGACTACCTTACTTCCGTTTGCTTTCTTCCGTAAACCTCTCCGGTCAGCCGGATCAGTTCTCCCATGACCTCGCCATCCGCCTCTTCCCGAAAGGCGAATACATAGCGCACCCGTTCTTTGGTGTCCTCCAGCCGAATGGCGCAGCATTTCCCGGCATCGTATCCCGCCTGCCCGGAAAACAGTGGCAGAATGGCTACGGCGGCATTCATCTCCACCATCATGCGCTGGGCCTCGGCCGAGTCCACGGTCTCCACAGCGTTCAGCATCAGGCCTTCCGTCTTCCGCTCCTCCATCCAGCGCAAAAAAGCACCGCCGGCATACTCCTTTCCCATGGTGACAAAATGCTCCCTCTGCAGCTCGTCGGACCGGACCGAGGTCCGCCCCGGCGCGGTGTTTGAGGATTTCTCCCGCGAGCGGTTCTATGTGGACCAGTTCGAGGAAGAAACTCTGGCCGATGCCGTGCGCCGCTGCAAAAACGACTGGGAACCGGACCCCAACCGGCAGGTCGCCGTGGTGCCCAACCGGGATACGGTGATCACCGAGGTGGAAATGGGAAAGGGCGTCATGATGGGGGAAGAGTACAACAGCCGCGCCTCCCTTCTGCGCATCCCGACCCCCCACACGTGGGAGACCACCGTCCTCTTCTATCGGAAGGACGCGGAGAACCCTCTTGCCGCCGATTTCGCCGCCCTGCTGCGGCAGGCTTACGCCGCCAACGAGAAGCCTGCCCCCTCCCAGCCGGAAAATGAAACGCCCTGACAAAACGCAAAAAGCCCCCGCTCTGCCGTTTTTGGCAGAGCGGGGGCGCTCATTCTCTTTTGCGTTACTTTTCCTTCCGCTGCAGCTGCAGGCGGTCGGCGATCATGGCGATAAACTCGCTGTTGGTGGGCTTGCCCTTGGCGTTGGAGACTGTATAGCCGAAATATTTCTGCAAGATTTCCAGGTCGCCCCGGTCCCACGCCACCTCGATGGCGTGACGGATGGCCCGCTCTACTCTGGAAGCCGTGGTGTGATAGCGCTTCGCCACTTCGGGGTACAATACCTTGGTCACGGCGTTGATCACATCCATATCGTCCGCGGCGATCATAATGGCTTCCCGCAGATACTGGTAGCCCTTGATATGCGCGGGAACGCCGATCTCGTGAATGATCCCCGTGACGGTGTTTTCCAGATTCTGCTCCGGCTCTTCCACGCCCGTCACAGAGTTCTTCCCCGTTTCGGCCAGCTGGCGCAGGCGCTCTGCCACCGCGCTCATCTTGCAGGGCTTCATCAGGTAATAATCCGCGCCGGCCGCCGCGGCCAGCTGTGCCATATTCCCTCTTGCAAAACCGGAGACCACCAGAATGACCGGTCGGTCTTCTCCCGTTCCCGTTTCGTTGAGGCGGTTCAGCACCTCCAGCCCATCCGCACCGGACAGCACCATCTCCATCACCACTGCGTCCGGCTTTTCGCTGCAGATCAGCGCCAGCGCCTCTTCCCCGTCTCCCGTTGTGCCGATCACTTCCATATCCATCTCGGCATTCAAAGCATCAGTGGTA
Source organism: uncultured Oscillospiraceae bacterium (assembly GCA_934646175.1). Taxonomy (GTDB): domain Bacteria; phylum Bacillota; class Clostridia; order Oscillospirales; family Oscillospiraceae; genus CAKUEI01. Next base: position 4,584 of record CAKUEI010000052.1, on the reverse strand, counting down.
ATACGGCGATACTCTTCACTGCTGTCGGCAACCAGGATTCGCATCTTCTCCATATTGTGACTCCTCCCATCAGTTTCTTCACTGATCATGCGTCATCGCGATATTTTTCAACCGGTTGCCTATAATTTACCATATTCAGACAGCAAGCGCAATAGGAACATGGTATTTTTTGTCATTTTTCTTTCGATGCCCTTCGACAACTTATGACACGGCCCGAACTGTCTCTGCCCGTTCCAGCATATTCTCTGCCAAAATGCCATATCCTGTGGTCGGGTCATTCACCAGAACATGCGTGACAGCGCCCACCAGCCGCCCGTTCTGCAGGATGGGGCTGCCGCTCATGCCCTGCACGATGCCGCCGCTTTTCTCCAGCAATTTCGGGTCAGTCACTCGGATCATCAGGTTGCGGGTCCCTTCTCCGGCGGGGTAAAGACGGACGATCTCCGCCTCATATTCCTCCACCCTGTCGCCGCTCAGGTTGGAAAGGATGGTCGCCTTTCCGACCTTCACCTCTCGGCGATGGGCCACCTCCATCGGCGTCCCCGTCACAGTCTTCCTGCCCTCTTCATCCAGAACGCCGAAGACCCCGCCGCTGGTGTTGGCATACAGGATCCCCAGGTCCTGCTGAAGACGGAATGCTCCCCGCAGCTCGCCGGGGGCACCTGCCTCGCCCTTTTTCACTTCGGACACCGTGGCGTACATGATGGCGCCGGAGTCCAGCGGCATCAGCTGGGCCGTATCGATATCGTTGATCCCGTGCCCCAAGGCGGCGAACATGCCGCTTTCCGGGTCATAAAAGGTCACCGTTCCGATCCCGGCCATGGAATCCCGCAGCCAGGCCCCCAGCCGATACGTGCCGCTTTTGTCCTGAACCGCCTGTGCATTCAGTGAAACGGTTTTTCCGTTCCGCAGCACCTGCAGCCTCATGGTCGTGCCGCCGGTGCGCACTGCTTCCTGCACCTCCTCGACGGTATTCACCTCGTGCCCGTTCAGCGTTTCGATGATGTCGCCGGTCTTCAGGCCGCAGCGCTTGGCCGGGGAGGTGAGCCCCTTCTGCGTCTCGATCTCCGCAAGGCCCACCACGAGCACACCGTCGGAGAAGAGCTTGATCCCCACCGCCCGACCGGAGGGCACAACCACCCTTCTCCCGAGGGATACGCAGGGCTGCACGTTTTCTTCGCTCCATGCCGCCCCCGCACCCACAGGGAACAGGATTACCGCCGTGAGCAAAATCGCAAAAAATCGCATTCCGACCGCCAGCAGTCCATTGGCCGTATGCCGCTTTTCCTTCTCTTTTTTCATCGTTTCACCCCTTCCAAAAAGAAATCGAAGCCGGAAGCACGTCTTGGCGCGTTCCTGCTTCGTAATTCTAATATGCGTGTTCTCTCCGCGAAAAACTCCCGCCGTTTCTGCCAAAGAAACACACCTTTGGAATGGGCACTATTTCCTTTTCCCGCCGAAGGGCGATTATACCCCGCAGGGCACATTTGGAAACAAAATTGGAAATGCATAGAAAAAACCAGCCCCCATCCGTCCAACGCGGATGGGGGCTACTTCTGCTGCTTGGGTTCTGCCATGTAGTCAACCTCTGCTTTCTTCGATCTAACGATGCCGAAAAGAGGGGACGCCTTTTACCCTTACAGTACCTGCGCGACACTATTGGTCATCTGAGATCGCGGGATCTTTCTTCGACCTTCTCATCACATGAGCTATTGTCCGGTTCTGTTGGTACGGCTTCCTTGTTTGCCTCTCGGCAGCGCCGCGTGAAATCGGGACTTATCTGTCCATTGGACTCTCCTCCCTTTTTCTGTCTAAATAATACATCTAAATATTCTATTTGTCAATACCTTTTAGCTATTTTGTCCAAATTTTTATAGAAAAATCGGGCCCGGCATAGCCGGACCCGTTCACCCTCTTAAAATCGATAGGCGCGGATCATGGTCCCTGCAGGCAGGGGTGGGCTGCCCGCAGGGACCTCGCCCAACAGTTCGAACCCCCGCAGGGAGGCGATCATCCCATTCCCCTGCTTCTGATTTTCCGCAAAGACCACCTGCCCGTTTAATATCTCCATATGGCCCCGCAGCATCCGCTCCGTGGGACTTTTTTTGCGCAGTTCTTCCTTCAGCGGCAGCGTTACCACCTCCGGGCACAGGTCCGTCCGGCCCTGCAGCTTCTTGAGGTAGGGCAGCACCACCCGCATCAGGCACACCGTGGCGGAGCCTGGGTTCCCGGACAAGGAGATCAGCCGTTTGTCCCCCCGCACTGCCGCCAGCACACAGGAGCCTGGTTTCATCTTCACCTTCCAGAACAGCACCTCGGCGGAAAGCCGCTCCGCCGCAGCCACGGCGAAGTCATAGTCGCCGGAAGACGCGCCTCCCGTGGTGATCACCAGGTCGGTCTTTTCCCACGCGCGCTCGATGGCGGCCGCGATGCGGTCCAGATCGTCCTCCACCTGCGCTCTGCTGACGCAGCACATGCCGTTTTTCTCCAGCATGGCCGCCAGCATACTCTGGTTGCTGTCGTAAATTTTCCCCGCGGTCAGGGTGCCGCCCGTCTCAACCAGCTCCGAGCCGGTGGTCACCAGTGCCGCCCCCGGCCGCTTCCACACCGTGCATTCCGTTTTGCCCTGGGCGGCCATCATCCCGATCTCTGCAGGGGTCAGCACGGTTCCGCCCTCGACCAGGCAGTCTCCCCGCTGCACCTCTTCTCCCTGGAAAATGCAGTTCTGGCCCGGTTTGACTTCGGTAAAGATACGCACGCGGTTCCCTTCCCGTTCCGTATCCTCCCAGCGAATCACCGCGTCCGCCCCCTCCGGCATGGGCGCCCCGGTCAGAATTTTGGCCGCCGTGCCCGGCAGCACTGCACTGTGGGGCGCGCTCCCCGCCGGGATCTCGTCCGTCACAGTGAGAGAAACGGGGTTCTCCCGGCTGGCCTTCGCTGTGTCCGCACCGCACACGGCGTATCCGTCCAGCGGGCTGCGGTCGAAGGGCGGCATGGGGATCTCTGCCGTAAGGTCGCACGCCAGCACCCGCCCCAGGGCATCGTCCAGCGGTACGGTCTCCTCTTCAAGGGATACTGGAAGGTCCAGCAGGATATCCCTCGCTTCTTCCGCAGAAAGATTCATCCGCATGCGCTCGCCTCCTCTTTTTTCATGTCGCCTATGATCCAGTCGGCCAGGCGCTCCGTCTCGTCCAATCCGAATACCGGCGTTTCTGTCTCGATCGGCACATCGCTCACCACCGCGCAGCAAAGGGCCGGGTCCAGTGCCGGGCCGCGGCCGGTGGCCCCACGCACCAGCAGGATCTTTTTCCAGTCGCCGAATTTGAAGCCCTCCGTCAAAATCAGGTCCACATCGTGTACCTCATCAAGAAGCCGTTCCGGCTCCACCGGCCGGTTTTCCATGACCACTGCCTTTTTCGGCGAGGTCAGGAGGGTCATATCCGCCCCGGCCTTGGTCAGCCGATCGCTGTCCTTCCCCTCCCGGTCGATGTCAAAATCGTGGGTGTCATGCTTCATCACTGCAAGGCGAAGCCCCCGTGTCTTCAGCGCCGGGATCAGCTTTTCCAGCAGCGTCGTTTTCCCCGTTCCGGAGTACGCCACGATGGAATAAACCGGCAGCATGACCTTTCCCCCTTTCGCCTGCTCCGGCGAGTTTTCTTCCCGGCGCAGGATCTTCTGTTCGTATTCCTCCGGCGTGTTGATGTTCCAAAGCGCCGTCTCAAATTCCTCCGGCACCGCAAATTCCCGCCATTTCAGGTGAGAAAGCAATGCCGTCATGCGGCACTCCTTCCGTTCTGCCGCTTCCTGCACGGCGGGCAGGGCCGTTTTGCTGTAAACTCCCATCAGGGGGTTCAGCCTGTCCCGCTGACGCACGATCAGGCAGTCCGCCCCCTCTTCCCACGCTGCAAGAAGGGCGCGGACAAATCCTTCCGTCAGAAAGGGCGCATCGCAGGGAACGATGAGGACCAGCGGCGTTTCCGCCCGAAGGAGGGTGGTCTCCAGCGCGCCGATGGGGCCAAGGTCCTTGTGTAGGTCCTCCCACTGGCGCAGTTTCCCTTTGAATTCCGGCAGTTCCTCCCGGACGGAGACCGCTACGCAGTCCGTCGGCTTTAGGGCGTCCAGCGCCCGCCGCCAAAATGGGATACCGTTCGCCAGCAGCAGATGCTTCGGCCTTCCCATGCGAGAGGAGCGTCCCCCCGCCAGCAGGACCCCCGTAACGGGCACCGGTGTTTTTTCCTGTTCTTCGGCCTGCGCAGTGCGGCCGCTCTGGTTCTCTTTCATCGTTTCACATCCGGAGAAAAAATCAGAAAAGCTGTGCTTTTCTCTTTCTGAAAGCACAGCTTTTCCACCTCTGCGGCGCTTCCCGCAGAAGGAAAAATGCGCTCCTTTTCAACGGGAAGGCCGCAGGGTTTCCTCTGCGGCCCGAAGGCATTGCGCCTTGGCCGGGTGCCCATGGCAGTACGCTTTAGCGCACCCGGCTCGGAGTGCCGTATTCTTATTTTACTTTAGTCCAGCAAATCTTTCGCCTTGGTATAGTTAAAGACCGGGCCTTCCAGGCAGACGTAGGTCTCGTTGATTTTGCAA
>CAKUEI010000051.1 GCA_934646175.1 uncultured Oscillospiraceae bacterium | reverse complement strand
ACCGTCAGCATCAGTCCTAAAAAATCGCTCAGCACGAACCCGGCCACGTAGCCGCTCAGTCCCCATATCTTCACCGTCAGCGCCGTGAACATGAGCTGCACGCCACCGCAGAATATGCTGATCTTCGCCGTGGTCTGCTGCTCACCGATGCCGTTCAGAGCGCAGGCGAACACCGTGCGGTAGCAGTCCAGAACCACCGCCGCCGCCAGCGGCAGGATGAATTCCCCCACCCGCTCCTCCCGGAACAGAAGCTGCCCCAGCTCTGGCCCCATGGCCGCCATCATCGCCATGGCAGGCAGGCTCACCGCCCCCGCTGCCGCAGCAGCCCGGCCGATCCCCGCCCGGATGCCCTTCCGGTCCCCCAAGGCCGCCCGCTCGGCCATGTTGGGCACCAGCACCAGCCCCAGCGCCCCCAGAAAGGCCGTGGGCAGCATGAGCATGGGCAGCGTCATACCGCATAAAACCCCGAACTGCGCCATGGCCTCCTCCGCAGTCATGCCTCCGGCCACCAATCTCTGGGGGATGAGTACGGAATTCACCGCGCCCATCAGGTTCCCCGCCACCGCCGTCAGGCTGATGGGGGCCGCAATGGCCCATATTTTCCCCCGCAGCCGCCGCTTTTCCTCCCCAGGCCCCGGCTGTCCCCTTCGCTTCTCCCGCTGATAAAACAGGATCAGCAGTCCGGCGGAGAACACCTCGCAGATCACCATGCCCAGCACGATCAGCCCCACAGTCCTCTCCCCGTTCTGGGGCAGGAACGCCGCCAACAGCCCCAGCACCGCCCCTGTCCGGATGAACTGCTCCAACAGCTCCGAAAACGCCGGCTTCTCCACCGCGCCGCTGCCGTAAAAATAGTGCTTATGCAGATTTTCAATGCCCGTCAGCCCCACGCATGGAAGCAGGAGCAGCAGTCCCCTCCTCGTCCGCGCATCTCCTAAAAAGTAGACGGAAATGGGGTCGGACAAAAGGCACACCGCCCCCGCCAGCACCGCCATCAGCAGGAGAAATGCCCGGACGCACTCCCGCAATGCCATGCCCGCTGCCTTTTGGTTCCCCAGGGCGTGATAGGTACTGCTCAGGGTGGAGGCCGCCGCCGTCAATCCGATGGCCGTCAGGGACAGCAGCACAGAATACACCGGCATGATCAACTGGTATAGCCCCATCACCTCCGCGCCGATCATCCGCGAAAGGGCAATGCGGTAGAAAAATCCCACCCCCTGGGAAACAAGGCCCACCCCCGTCAACAACGCCGTGCCGTACAGTACTCCGCCCCGCTTTTTCATGCCCGTGCCCCCCTTTCAGGCCATTCTATTCGTCGTTTTCCCTTCCCATGCTTTCTTGACTTTCTGCACCCTTCGGTGTTACTATGAAAGCCATAAGGGAAACAGAATAGGGGGGTCTTTGTATGAACGCATTTCCGCATGTCTTTCAGCCCATGAAGCTGCGCGGCCTCACGGTGCGCAACCGCATTGAGGTCTCTCCTGCCGAGCCGTTCCTATGCACCCGCGACGGACTGATCACACCGGAATTTATTTCCTTCACCGCCGCTATGGCAAAGGGCGGCGCAGGCATTGTCACCATCGGAGACAGTCCGGTCAACCAGGCCTACGCGGACGAAAATCACTATGTGGTCAACCTGGCCGACCCCTATGTGGTCCACGGCCTCGTTCAGGTCACCGAAGCCATTCACTGCTACGGCGCCATTGCCTCCATCGAGCTGAACCTGCGGGATCACCGTCTGCCCCATGAATACAGCAAGGCCGAGCTGTATCAAATCATCGACGACTTTGCCAACTCGGCTCGCCAGTGCAAAAAGGGCGGGTTCGACATGGTACTGGTGCACGGCGGTCACGGCCACACAGTGGCCCAGTTCTTCTCTCCACAGTTCAACCACCGCAACGATGAATTCGGGTGTCAGACCTTTGAGAATCGCTGCCGGTTTGCCTGCACCCTGTTGGATGCAGTGCGAGATGCCATTGGCCCGGATATGGCCATCGAATACCGCATTTCCGGCGACGAGCTGAACCCGGAGGGAGTCCATTTGGAAGAGGCGGTCCGCTTCGCCCAGTATATCGAAGACAAAATCGACATGATCCATGTGTCTGCCGGCAATCTGTACGACGTAAGCACCATAGCCTATCAGATTCAGCCGGCCTACATCCCAACAGCCACCAACGTGCGTTTTGCCGAGGCCTTTAAAAAAGCCCTGTCTATTCCGGTGACCACGGTGGGCTCGTTCCGTATGGATCTGGCAGAAGAAGCACTTGCCGCAGGCAAGGCTGACATGGTGGCCATGATCCGCGCCTTTGTGGCCGACCCGGAACAGGTGAACAAGGCACGTCTTGGCAAGGCGGACGAGATCCGCCCCTGCATCCGCTGCTGCATCTGCACCGGGGACGACCCTCACGGCTGCCCCAAGCCTTTGCGCTGCTCCGTTAACCCCATCGCAGGCCGCAATCTGGAGTTCCAGTCCATTCCCAAGGCTGAAACGCCCAAAAAGGTCGTCATCGTGGGCGGCGGAGCAGGCGGCATGGAGGCCGCCCGTTGGCTGGCTCAACGGGGGCACCACCCTGTTCTGTTGGAACGGGAAGATCATTTGGGCGGCACGCTGGTGGCCGCAGCTGCCTGCTCTCTGAAAACCGACGTGCGGCGCTATCTGGACTGGTCAGTACGTATGACCGAAAAAACGCCCGGCATTGACATCCGACTGAATACCACTGCCACCCGTGCTGTGGTGGAGGCGGAACATCCCGATGCCGTCATTCTTGCTGTGGGCAGTGACCCCTTCGTTCCCCCCGTCCCCGGCTTTGACCGGGAAAATGTGGTCCTTGCCACCGATGTGGATCAGGGCAAGGCCTCTGTGGGGCAGCGGGTGGTGCTTGTCGGCGCCGGACTCACCGGCACTGAAACTGCGGTCGCGCTGGCTCAGGATGGGCATGATGTCACTCTGGTGGATATGCTCTCGCTGGAGCAGATCGACAGCAAGGGGCAGGCGTCCGCCCTCATCACCGGCACTCTCCGCGGGATGCAGATGGCTGCTGGGATCCAGACCGTCACCGGAGTCAAGGCTCACGCAGTCACCGACGAGGGCCTCACGGTGGAGCATCCGGACGGCTCCCTTCAGACGCTCCCCTGTGACACGGTGGTTCTTTCCATGGGTGTCCGGCCCCGTCAGGCCATTGTGGACGAGCTTTCCGGTCTCGTGGACGCCACCTACGTCATCGGTGACTGCCACTCCCGCGCGGGCAACATCACCTCCGCCGTGCGCGAAGGCTTCTTCGCCGCCATGAACATCGACTAATATAGGGTTTCAAAAACGCGCCGCCCCAAAGAAATTCGGGGCGGCGCGTTCCTTTTATTTCCGATATGGAATCAGCACCGGCTGGAGCTGCTGCCCCCGCAGGGCCATGTCGATGCTCTCGGGGATCTTTTTCATGTCCGCCACCAGCGACGTGGGCTTTCCTGCCGGGTCATCCTGCCCGAAGGGCACGAAGTACACGTTTTTCTTATCCAGCAGCCGCGCTATGTTCCCGGCGGAGGCCGCCAGCCCGTCGTTGGTGGAAACGGCCACTACCACCGGCCGCCCATTCCGCAGCATGGCCTTGGCCGCCATGGTCACCGCCCCGTCGCTCATGCCCAGGGCCAGCTTGGCAAGGGTATTCCCCGTACACGGTGCGATCACCAGCACATCCAGCAGCTTTTTCGGCCCGATGGGCTCCGCCGCCGGGATGGTGCCGATCACCCGCTTATCGCAGATGCGCTCCATCTCCCGCATGAAGTCGTGGGCCGTACCGAACCGGGTGTCGGTTGCCGCAAAATGTTCGCTGACGATGGGCGTCACATCCCCGAACTGCTCCTTCACCCGCTCCAGTGCCTCCATGGCCTTGGCTGCCGTGCAGTAAGAGCCGGTGAACGCGAACCCCACCCGCAGTATCTGCTCTTCCATCGCGCTTCACGCCTCCTGTTCTCTCATAAAATTATAAATGGCCGTCCGGATGGCATCCGCTGCCGTGGTGGGGGACATTCTCCCGGGCAGTGACAGCGCCCAGATGACCTTTACCCCCAGCCGCTCCGCCGCCGCCCGGTCTACGCCTCCGGGCCGGGAGGCAAGGTCGATCACCAGGCACCCTTCCTTCAGTCCCGCCAGTTCTTCCACCCCCAGCACCATGCCCGGCGCCGTGTTCACCACCAGGTCGTACCCGCAGAGGTAGCCGTCCCACTGGTAGATGTGTTCGCTCTCCATGCCATGTACCTCAGCCCACGCCAGCTGTTCATACTTCCGGGCCGCCACCGTCACCTTGGCCCCTAGACCCCTGAGCTGCTGGGCCAGCAGCTTTCCGATCCGGCCGCACCCCACCACCAGCACCCGCGCACCGCACAGGGTGATCGGCAGCTCCTCCATGGCGATCTGAATGGCCCCCTCCGCCGTGGGCAGGGCGTTCAGCATGGCAAGCTCCGGCCGCTCGTAATAGTCCATGACAAAAAGTCCCTTCTCCTCCGCCTGCTCCCGCAGCTTTTCCGACATCAGCCCGCCGCACAGCACCGTCCCCGTCTCCAGATAGGGGAAAAGCTCCTCCGCACGGTGACGCTTTGCAGAAAGGGGCGCGTTCAATTCCCCCTCTCCGTTCAGCACCGGCAGGGGCAGGATCAGAAGATCCGCTTCCCCCAGGCCGGAAAGGTCCTCTTCCTCCCGCTTTTTCTCCTCGCCGCTCCTCTCCCCCTGCTCCATGGCCCAGGTATGGACGGCGTGCCCGTCCCGGGCTAACAGACCGGCCAGCTTCCGCTGCCTGAGGTCTCCCCCCGCAAGCCAGATGTTCCATGCGCGATGCATACAAAAACCCCTCCCTTTTTCGCCTGCACCACTCTATGCCGCCTGCGGAGAATGGGTGAAACCGAAAATTGGGCTTGCTTTTTTTCTTTTTTTGCGTTATATTTTTTAGAGAATAACGCGATGCGTACTCGAATTCATTTGGAGGGATCATCCATGAAAAAGAAAATCCTCGCTCTTGGCCTGGCCCTTGCCATGGCCATCGGCCTGGCTGCCTGCTCCAACCATAACGGCGGCACCACCGACTCCCCCGCACCCACTGATACCGCTTCTACGGATGCAGAGGTCGAAGTCGTTGTCTTCGCCGCCGCTTCCATGGAAGCAAGCCTCACCGAGATCGCCGAACAGTACAAGGCCGTGGCTCCCAACGTGAAGCTGGTCTTTAACTTCGACTCCTCCGGCACCCTGCGCGACCACATTCTGGAAGGTGCCGTCTGCGACGTGTTCATTTCCGCCGGCCAGAAGCAGATGAACCAGCTGGACATCGAGGACACCAAGGATGTCAACAAGGACGGCAACGACTATGTCGAGTCCTCCACCCGCTTCAACCTGGTGGAAAACAAGGTCGTCCTGGCTGTACCCGACGATAACCCCGCCGGCATCGAGTCCTTCCAGGATCTGGCCACCAAAGCCAACCTCATCTGCCTGGGCAACGACGATGTGCCTGTGGGTTCCTACTCTCTGGACATCCTGAACTCCCTGAACATCGACATCAAGCAGTTGGAAGCCGACGGCAAGGTCACCTATGCTTCCAATGTGTCCGAGGTCGCCAATCAGGTGAAGGAAGGCGCTGTTGACTGCGGCATCATCTACGCCACCGACGCGCATACTTACGAGCTGACCGTGGTGGATCAGGCCACCAGTGACATGTGCGGCCAGGTCATCTATCCCGCCGCTGTCATGAAGTCCGGCACCGCTGAGGCCCATGACGCCGCCGTTGCCTTCCTGGACTACCTGGCCACCAACGCCGACGCGGTCGCCGTGCTGGAGGGCGTGGGCTTCACCGTCCTGGGCAAATAACTTTATTCCCCCTTTGATTTTCTCCCCGTATCGGTAAGGCGAGGGGGGCTTTGGCCCCCTCGCCCTTCCGCATTTCCGACCCTTTAGAAGGAGGCGGCGTTTCATGGATTGGTATCCTCTCTGGAACTCCCTGCGCATCGCTTTGATCTCATCCGTGGTGGTCTTTTTCCTCGGTATTCTGGCGGCTTATGTCATCGCCCGCCTGCCCGTCCTCATCAAAGGCGTGCTGGATGTGGTGCTCACCCTTCCCCTGGTCCTTCCTCCCACTGTTGTGGGTTATTTCCTGCTGCGCATCATGGGTCCCAAGCACTCCTTGGGCATCTGGTTTATGAACATGTTCGGTGCCCGGCTCACCATGGTGTGGTATTCGGCCATCTTCGCCTCGGTGGTGGTAGCCTTCCCGCTGATGTACCGCACCGCCCGGGGTGCGTTTGAATCCTTTGATCAGACTCTTCGCTGGTCGGGCCAGACCCTCGGCCTTTCCAATACCTATATTTTCTGGCGCATTCAGATGCCTGCCTGCCGGCAGGGCATTTTCGCCGGGTTTGTCCTGGCCTTCGCCCGGGCGCTGGGCGAGTACGGCGCCACCTCCATGGTGGCGGGCTATACCCCCGGCCGCACCGCCACCATCTCCACCACGGTGTACCAACTCTGGCGCACCGGCAACGACGGGGGCGCCATGAAGTGGGTGCTGGTGAACCTGGCTATTTCCGCCGTGGTGCTGTTGGCTGTCAACTTGTTGGAGCAGCCCCGCCGCGTGAAGAAGGAGGCAGCCTGACATGTCTCTTTCCATGAATGTCCGGAAGAACTTCGGTTCCTTCACGCTGGAGGTCCAGCTGGAGGCCGGGCACGAGACCCTCGCCCTGCTGGGCGCTTCCGGATGCGGCAAAAGCATGACCCTGCGCTGCATCGCCGGTATCGTTACCCCGGATGAGGGGAAGATCGTGGTAGACGGCGTCACCCTGTTCGACTCCGCCGCCCATATCAATCTCCCCCCACAGAAGCGGCAGGCGGGTCTTCTCTTCCAGAACTACGCCCTTTTCCCCAATTTCACCGTGGAGCAGAACCTGCTGGCCGCCGTCCGCCATCTGCCGGACCGGCGTGAACGGGAAAAGCGTCTTCAGCACGCCCTGGACCGCTTTTACCTCACCGGGCTGGAGAACCGCCGCCCCTCCGAACTCTCCGGCGGACAGCAGCAGCGCGTGGCCCTGGCCCGCGTCCTCATGGCTCAGCCCCACATCCTCATGCTGGACGAGCCTCTCTCCGCTCTGGACGCCCACCTCCGCTGGGAGGTGGAGCAGGAGATGCTCTCCGTGCTGGACACCTTCCCCGGCACCGCCCTGCTAGTCTCCCATGACCGGGACCAGATCTACCGCATCGCCGACCGCATCGCCGTCTATCATAACGGTCATGTGGAGGTAACGGACGAAAAGTGGGGGCTGTTCAAGGACCCCCGCACCCTCACCGCCGCTCGCCTGACCGGCTGCAAAAACGTGACGGAAGCCTCCCGCCTTACCGACGGCTCCGTCTTCATCCCCGCCTGGGGGCTTATCCTTCAGGGGGCGGACGATCGGACCGTGGGCCATGTGGGCGTCCGCGCCCACGACTTTGCCCCCGTCTCTCAGCCCGGGGAAAATACCTTCCCCTTCGAGGTCATCCGCACCATTGAGGACACCTTCTCTTACATCCTTGTGGTCCGCCCCGTGGGTGCGCCTTCCGACTGCGCCCTCCGGTGGGAGCTTTCCAAGGAGGCATACGCGGCTCTTCCCTCCGATCCCCTCCTTTCCATCCCGAAGGAGAAGCTGCTGCTGCTCGCATAAAGTGCACGCTCAAACGAAACCCACTACGCTGGGCTTTCGTTTGGGTAGGCTGCAGGTGCAAACTCTGCGAGACTTTCCAGCCATATAAGCCGCTGCGGAGCATTTTGGTTCCGCAGCGGCTTTTCTCCATCCAAAAATGCCGTTCTTCCCCTTCTCCTGCCCGCATTTTCTTGCTTTTTCCGAAGAAACCGCATATAATGTTTTTTACTCTATCTTTTCTGCCCCGCTTTCGGGCAGAAGCCATGCAGACGATTGGAAAAAACACCGTCTGCACCCTCTCTTATCTGTGGACGCCGGAAGTGAATCCCGCCGTCCTTCGCCGCTTGCCGCAGCGTCCCGCCTTCGGCAGGGTCCTATGGTAAGCCGCCACACCAGGAGGTTATCTGACCATGAAAGACCATATGAACTACACCCTTCTTTGCGACTTCTACGAGCTCACCATGGGCAACGGCTATTTCCAGACCGGTATCAAGGATCAGATTTGCTATTTCGACGTCTTTTTCCGCAGCGTACCCGACGACGGCGGCTTCGCCATTGCCGCCGGATTGGAGCAGGTCATCGACTACATCGAAAATCTGACCTTTGACGGGGAGGACATTGCCTACCTCCGCTCCAAAAACACCTTCTCCGAGGATTTTCTCGACTATCTGAAGACCTTCCACTTCACTGGCGACATCTGGGCCGTGCCGGAGGGCACCCCCATCTTCCCCGGCGAACCCATCCTCACTGTCCGTGCCCCCGCCATCGAAGCGCAGTTTGTGGAGACCTTCATTCTCCTCACCCTGAACCATCAGTCCCTCATCGCCACCAAGACCAACCGCATCGTCCGGGCTGCGGAGGGCCGCCCGGTCAGTGAGTTCGGCTCCCGCCGGGCACAGGGGGCAGACGCGGCCATTCTGGGTGCCCGCGCCTCCTATATCGCCGGCTGCGCCGGTACCGCCTGCACCATTGCCGACCAGATCTACGGCTCCCCCGCCGGTGGCACCATGGCCCACTCCTGGATCCAGATGTTCCCCGACGAGTACACCGCCTTTAAGACCTACTGCGAACTGTACCCCCACTCCGCCACTCTGCTGGTAGACACCTACAACGTCTTAAAGTCCGGCGTCCCCAATGCCATCCGCGCGTTTAAGGAAGTGCTGCTCCCCCAGGGCATCACCCACTGCGCCATCCGGCTGGACAGCGGCGACCTCACCTACCTCTCCCGCAAAGCCCGCAAGATGCTGGATGCCGCCGGTCTCACCGACTGCAAGATCGTGGCCTCCAACTCGCTGGACGAGTATATTATCCGTGACCTGCTGCTGCAGGGCGCCCAGATCGACTCCTTCGGCGTGGGCGAGCGGCTCATCACCTCCAAGAGTGAACCGGTCTTCGGCGGCGTCTACAAGCTGGCCGCCGTGGAGGACAAGGACGGACACATCATCCCCAAGATCAAGATCAGCGAGAATGCCTCCAAAATCACCAACCCCCACTTCAAGAAGGTCTACCGTCTCTTTGAGAAAGAGAGCGGCAAGGCCATCGGCGACCTCATCTGCCTTCACGACGAGGTGTTGGACGAGTCCCAGCCCCTGGAGCTTTTCCATCCGGAGGAGACGTGGAAGCGCAAAACCATCACTGATTTCACCGCCGAGCCCCTTCTGGTCCCCATTTTCCGCGCCGGAAAACGGGTCTACGACAGCCCCTCCATTGAAGAGATCCGCGCCTACTGTCAGGCGCAGATCGACCGCCAGTGGGACGAGGTCAAGCGATTTGAAAACCCCCACACCTACTATGTGGACCTTTCCCAGAAGCTCTGGGACATCAAGCAGGCCCTTCTGAAAAGCAGTGGCTGCTGAGCAGATCTGCTTATACAATAAAAATCCGCCGGACGATACATCCGGCGGATTTTTTTCGTTTTGTCCCGATGCTTACAAAAGCGCCGCCAGCTTTTCCAGGCACTCCGGCAGCTTTTTCAGGTCGATGCCCGAATAGTTGATCACCATCCGGTGCTCCTCCGCCCGATGCGCCCCGTGGACATAGGCGGAGAGGAAGGACAGGCGGATGCCCTCTTCCGCGGCCGCCTGCCGCAGCTCCTCGTCGCTGCGCACAGTGGGCAGTTCCAGCAGAAAATGAAGCCCCGCGTCCGCCTCCAGAATGCGCACCTTTTCCCCCAAGGGACTCTGCCGGATGGCCTCGATCACTTTGTCCCGCTTCTCCCGGTAAAAGGTCTTCATCCGGCCGATGTGCCGCTCCAGGTGTCCCTCTTCGATCATGGCCGCCAGCGTGTACTGTTCCAGGCTGGGCACCGTGCAGGCGTAAAACCCCAGTCTTTCCTCGTATTCCGGCAGCAGAGTTTCCGGCAGCACCAGGTAGCTGATGCGGAAGGACGGAGCCAGGGTTTTGGAAAAGGTGTTCACGTACAGCACCTTTCCCGTTCGGTCCATGCTCTGCAGGGTGGGGATGGGCCGCCCGGTGAAGCGGAATTCGCTGTCGTAGTCGTCCTCCAGAAGAAAGCGGCTCTTCTTTTCCTCCGCCCAGCGCAGCAGCGCCTGCCGCCGCCCCACCGGGGTCACTACGCCGGTGGGGAAATGGTGTGAAGGGGAAAGGTGCATCACATCCGTGTCTGTTTCCCTCAGCTCTTCCGGAGAAACTCCCTGCCCGTCCATGCCGATATACCGCACGGAAAGGCCATTCACCCCGTAGACCTGTGCCACCTTCCGGTAGCCGGGGTCCTCCACGCCATAAACCTTTTCTTTGCCCAGAAGCTGGGCGATCAAGTTATAAAGGTACTCCGTCCCCGCGCCCACCACGATCTGCTCCGGCCCGGCCTCCATGCCTCTGCTGCGGTAAAGGTAGTCGGAAATGGCCTTCCGCAGCGGCCAGATGCCCTTCGCCCCTGTGGCCTTCAAAAGCTCTTCCTGCCGCTCGCTCAATACCCGTCGCATCAGCCGGGACCACACGGAAAAAGGAAACCGCTCCCCCTCCACCTCGTTGGTTTTAAAGTCCATCAGGTAAAAGCGGCTGCCATCCTGCTTCTCTTCGTTTTCCGCCGGTTTTTTCGCCCGTTTTGGCTCCACATGCTCCACGGGATTGACAAAATACCCCCGCCGCTCCTCCGTCCGCAGGAATCCCTCCGCGCTCAGCTGGGCGTAGGCGTTAGTCACCGTCACCACGCTCACCCCCAGCTGCTGGGCCAGCTCCCGCTTGGAGGGCAGCCGCTCTCCGGCTTTCAGTGTTCCGGAGAGGATGTCCTTCCGGATGCAGCGGTATAGGTAGTCATAGACTGGCAGCTTCCCCCGCCGGTCCAGCATATAGGTCAGCATAAAAGCCCCTCCAACTGGTATGATTATTTTTCATTAAATTGGTGCTTTTCATCATACCAGTTCTCAGTATAATAGGAAACATCCTAAATGGCAAGGCCCAAAGACCGGCCGAACGAAAGGAAGTCCTTACCCATGAACGCTCAGCATTCCAAGCTCCTGCGGCTTGTCTTCGCCGCCCTGCTGGCCGCCCTCTGCTATGTGGCCACTCTGATCATTCAGGTCCCCACGCCCACTAATGGCTATGTCAATCTGGGCGATTGTATCGTTCTTCTGTCCGGCTGGATGCTGGGCCCCGTGTGGGGCTTCTTCGCCGCCGGTATCGGCTCCATGCTGGCCGACGTCCTCTCCGGCTATGCTTACTATGCCCCCGCCACCTTCCTCATCAAAGGTGTCATGGCCCTGTTGGGCGCGGTGCTCTACCGCCTGATCTTTAAGGCATTCCGTCATTCTCTCCCCGCCTTCCTTCTCTCCGCACTGGTGGGTGAGATCATCATGGTGCTGGGATACTTCGGCTACGCCGCCCTCATCCTCGGCCGCGGCCTGGGCGCCGCCGCCAGCATTCCTGGCAACGTAGTACAGGGCGTTTTCGGTCTGGTCATCAGCACCGTGCTGGCCCTGCTGCTCAGCAAGACCCCGCTCATGAACCGCGTCAAGGCCCAGACCTCCGCAAATTGATCTTTCCTTTCCCGCCCGCTTTTTACCGGGGCTTCGCATTCTGCGAAGCCCCGGTATTTTTCTTCTTTCTGATTTTTTAAAGAAAATTAAGATTTCTTTCCTTTTTTCCCCTTTGCTTTTTTGGTATAATACCTCTGTTATAAAATGAGAGTGAGGTCATTTTATGCCTTCTTTTGATACTGTTATCATCGGCGCCGGTTTTTCCGGCAGCGTGGCCGCCCGAGAACTCTCTGAGCGGGGCGGCCGCCGCGTCCTCCTGCTGGAGCGGCGGGACCATATCGGCGGCAACGCCTACGACTGCCTTGACAGCAGCGGCGTGCTGATCCACCGGTACGGCCCCCATATTTTTCATACCAATTCCCGCCGTGTCTTCCAGTACGTCACCCGCTTCACCGACTGGCGGGAATACGAGCACCGCGTGGTGGCCAATGTCCACGGGCAGTTGATGCCGGTGCCCTTCAACCTCACCTCCCTGCATATCGCTTTCGGTGAGGAAAAGGCGGACCGCCTGCAGGAAAAGCTCCTTGCGGCCTACGGAAGGGAGAAAAAGGTCCCCATCCTTCAGCTGCGGCAGTGCGACGATGCGGAGATTCTGGAGGTAGCGGATTACAT
>CAKUEI010000050.1 GCA_934646175.1 uncultured Oscillospiraceae bacterium | reverse complement strand
ACCCGTACCACGTCGGAGCAAGCTTTGTATCGCTTGCTCCGACTTTTTTTATAAGTCAGAGCGCGCTCACGCCGTTGCTCCTCCTTTTCAAACCGTAAACACTGCGCTGGTTTGCGGTTTGATGAAACGGAGGCTTCGACGTGGGTGCATCTTTTCTGTAAACACCCGCCACTCGTCGCAAACGTCATATTGCTTGCGACGAGTTTTTTATAAACACTCATCGTGCGCTCATTCTGCTGTTCCTCGTTTTCGACCCGCAAACGCTTATGTTGGTTTGCAATTTCGGTAAACGGGGGCACTCTTTGCGGGGTTTCGCTCCTGCTGACTGCTCCACCCTGATCTCGCAGAAGGAGACGACCGATCGGCGCACGGCATAATAGCTCATAATGGCGATGCAGTCATAGGTGCCCCCGGTGCCGTTGTGGAAATTCTTTTTGCCGCCGAGGTCGGTGCGCCAATCGGAGAGAAATTCCGCATACTTTTGCTGCACCTGCTCCCAGACGGCTTCCAATTCCCCGGGAAGAAAAATTTCAGCGGAAAAGGCCGGGAGGTTACTCCGCATCGGATGCGGTGGGTGCGGGGGCGGAGATGGAATCGGTGCGGTAAATGAACTTCACGGAGCCGCTCATGTCACTGGAAAGACCGGAGAAGTTCTGGTAGCGCTTGCTGACCTGGATGGTGGCACGGAGCCGGTCGCCGGCATTGCCCAGGTCGCCGCTGAGAGCGGAGGTGAGCTTTTCAATGCCTTCCTCCTCAAACTGCTTCATGCCGTCGGAAAGCTGAAGCGCGCCGTCGCGCAGCTGAGTGACGCCGTCGGTCAGGGCGGGCATATAGCCCTGCAGCAGGGCGGCGCCGGAGGCGGCGGAGTCCACCCCGGTGGTGTAGGTGAGAAGGCCGGTGTAGAAGGCGTTGTAGCTGTCAAGCTGCTGCTTCAGGGAGCGGATACTGACGGCCCCGGCGGAAGCGGTCTGGGTTGCCTCCAGAATTTTCTGCTGGACCTCCGGTGCGGCCATCTGCTGCTGCACCAGAAGGTCGATCTGCTCCCCCATCTTCTGCTCGATGAGAGCGGTCACTTCTGCGGAGGACATTTTCTCCGTGAGGGTGCTTTCCGTGAGGACGGTCACCTCGGCGGAGGACATTTTCTCCGAAACGGTCTGGGAGATGAGAGCCTTGGCGGAATCAGTGCTCATTTGCTGCGCCACCGCGGCATGGATCTGTGCCTGCTGCGCTTCCGGAATGAGACCGGCGGCGAGGGAGTCCTCGTACTGCTGAGACGTAAGCCCCAACTGGGCGAGAACCTTTTCCTGCACTTGGGCCTGCACTGCGGCGGTGACCTGCTCGGTCACTTTGCGCTGAATTGCAGCGGTGACTTGCGGCTCGACCTGCTGCCGGACGGCGGCGGTGACGGCGGCGCGGATGGTTTCTTCCTGCGCGCGGACGGCGGCAGTGACCTGCTGCCGGGCAGCGTTTTCCGCATAGGTACCCGGCTCATCCAGCTGGGCGAGGAGATCGGTGAGGACGGTACTGTAATTTTCTACGGTCAGCTCCGGAATGGAGAGACCGGAGGACTTCAGCTGGGTATTGGCCTGAGCGAGCAGAGACTCGAACACCTGACGGGCACCGGAATTGAGCTGGGCGCTGTTGGCGGACAGGGTGCTGAGTCCGGCGGAAAGCTGCTGCACCCCGGCGGTGAGGTCGCCGGTCTTATCCAGCAGAGTGCACAGCCCCTGATAAAGGGTGGAGGAGCCGTCGGTCAGCTGGGTGACGGCGGAGGTGAGCTTATCGAGGGAGGACTGAAGCTGGGAAAGGTCCAGCTCGCCGGTGAGGTCATCGTCCAGACCGCTGAAGACGGAGTTGGTGATCACGGCAACCGAGGTGTCCAGCGAGAAATCGGTGACGTCGGCGGTGATCTCCACAAAATCGGGCAGGTCGACCTGATCCCGGCTGAGGCCCAAGTCCTCCTGCAGTCCGGGGAGGGAGAGACCCACCACGGCGGTGCGGTTCCCGTCCTCCAAAAGTTTGCCGTTGGTCACGGAAACGCCCGTGAAGTGATCGCTGTCCAGCAGAAGACCGGTGAGGACGGCGAAGGGAACATAAATTTTCTCTTTTTTGCCGTCGATGGTGACCATTTCGTATTGCTGATTGGCGTAAGCATAGCGGATGGTGACGCGGCCGCTCTGCCCGGCGAGGGCATCGGGAGCGATCTCCTCCCCATCCAGGGTGTAGGTGACCTTCATGGTGACGGGAAGGTCCTTTTCGATGTTGCCGCGGTAGGCAACGTCCCCGCCGGCGGTGTCCCACTGCAGGGAAGAGCCGGAGGCGGTATAGGAAGCGTTGCCCTTCACGGTTTCGATATCCGTCAGGGCGGATTCGTCGGAAATGGCGGAAAGGCCGTCCGGGGTTTTGATCTGGTCGGTGACGATGACCTTCTGAACGGAACCGTCGGGCGCGGAGATGACGTACACCGTTTCGTCTTTGGAGAGTCCCTGAGCGGAGGCGGTGTCCAGATCGCCCACAGAGGGGGCGGCGGCTTCTTCGTCCTCCTCCGGGGAGGGGGAGGCGGAGGCAAGGGCGAACGCGGTGACGCCGGTGGCGCTGGCGGCCACGGTGAGGGCGAGAATAAGGGAGAGGATACGATTTTTCTTCATCTTATTGAACCTCCTGAGTTTGAGCGGCCGGAATGCTCCGCATACCGGCGGTGGTGTGGCAGATGAGCTTATCGCACAGGATGAGCAGGGCCGGGAGGATGAACAACACCAGCAGAACGCTGATGATGGCACCCCGGGCCATAAGCATACACATGGATTTGATGATGTCGATGTTGGAATAAAGGGCCACGCCGAAGGTGGCGGCGAACAGCCCCAAGCCGCTGACGATGATGGAGGGCGTAGAGGCCCGGAGGGCGGCGGCCACGGCGTCCTTCGCCTTGCGGCCATTTCGGCGCTCGGCCTTATAGCGGGTGGTCATAAGGATGGCATAGTCCACGGTGGCGCCCAGTTGAATGGTACTGATGCAGATGGGGGCGATGAAGGGCAGCGACTGGCCCAGATAGTGGGGCAGGCCCAGATTGATGAAGATGGCCAGCTCGATGACCGCAATGAGCAGGAAGGGAAGGGTGATGCTTTTCTCCACCAGGGCGATGATGACGAAGATGGCCACGATGGAGACGGCGTTGACCACTTGAAAGTCGTGGTCGGTGGTCTCGATCATATCCTTCATGCAGGGGGCCTCACCGATAAGCATGCCGCTGGGGTCATAGCGCTTCAGAATCTCGTTGAGGGAGTCGATCTGAACGCTGACCGCGTCGGAGGCCACCTTGCAGTCGGAGTTGATGAGCATCAGCTCCCATTTGTCGCTTTTCAGAATGCTGAGGATGGAGTCCGGCAGGATCTCTTCCGGCACCATGGGGCCCACGACGCTTTCCAGTGAGAGGACGTATTTGACGCCGGGGACGTCCTCCATTTCGCTGACCATGCTGCGGACATCCCGGGTGGGAAGGCCGGCGCTGACCAGGACCATATGGGTGGAGGCAATGTCAAAGTCCTCGGAGAGCTTGCTGTTGGCGATGACGTAGGCCATGTCCTGCGGCAGGCACTCTCCCATGTCGTAATAGACCTCGTCGTTGGTCTTGCTGTAGCCGGAGTAGAAGGGGAAGATGAGCAGGGCAAAGATGATGAGAAACAGTGGGAACACCTTGCAGATGCCCTTGGCAAATTTGCCGGCATCGGGGATGAGGGAGCGGTGCCGGGTCTTCTGCAGGGGCTTATCCAGCAGCAGGATGAGGGAGGGCAGCACGGTGACGCAGCCGAGAACGCCCAGCAGAACGCCCTTGGCCATGACGATACCAAGGTCGCGGCCCAGGGTAAAGGACATGAAGCACAGGGCGATAAACCCGGCCACGGTGGTGATAGAGCTGCCCAGGACGGAGGAGAAGGTCTGGTGGATGGCGGAGGCCATGGCGTCCTCATGGGAGTCGGTGCAGAGCAGCTGCTCGTTGTAGCTGTGCCAGAGGAAGATGGAGTAGTCCATGGTGACAGCCAGCTGCAGAACGGCGGAAAGGGCCTTGGTGATGTAAGAGATCTGGCCCAGGAAAACGTTGGTGCCCAGATTGATCACGATGGCCATGCCGATGCTCAGAAGGAACACAAGGGGTACCAGAAAGCCGTCCAGCAGGACCATCATGGCGATGCAGGCGCAGACAACAGCCAGCGCCACATAGGTGGGCTCCTCCGCCTCGCACAGGTCCTTCAGGTCGGTGACCAGAGCGGACATACCAGAGACGAAGCACTGCTGTCCGGCGATGGAACGGATCTCACGGATGGCGTCCATGGTCACATCGGCGGAGGTGGCGCTATCGAAGAAAATGGCCATCATGGTGGCGTTCCCGGAATTGAAGGCGTCATAGATCTCGTCCGGAAGGACCTCCATGGGAACGGAGAGATCGACGAGGGAATCGTACCAGAGAACGGTGTCCACATGGTCGACCTGTTCGATCTTTTCCTTCAGGACTGCCACATCTTTGGGGGCCATATCCTCCACGATGAGGAAGGAGAAGGCACCCTTGCCGAAGTCCTCCATGAGGACCTCCTGCCCCACGGAAGTGTCCATATCCGCAGGAAGATAGTCCAGCATATCGTAGTTGATACGGGTGTTCACCATGCCAAAGACCGAAGGGACGAGGAGAAGGACGGCAAGGAGAAGCACCAGGACACGATGCTTGACGATCGCTTTGGAAAAGCGCATGTGCAATAGCTCCTTTCCCGGCTGAAAACAAAGTGCCGGTAGATTACTGCAGGAAAGTATAGCGGCGGGAAAGGCAAACCGGAAGGGACAAAAAAAGCCCGGTGCCCCAAAGCTGGGCACCGGACCGGATTTGATCAAATTTTGGGCAGAATGGGCTCGGATGCCCAAAAAGTCACCTTTCCGCCGCTTCCCGGCTGCGGCGGGCGACGGCTTCCGGCAGGTCCTGACAGAGGCGGAGCATCCGGTGGAGGGAATCGGTATCCGCAGGGTCCATGCCCCCGGCGATCCAGTTGAGGCACAGCCCGAACAACTCGCACTGGATGAAACGGATGACCACGGGCCGGTCCTCCTCCCGCAGGGACTGAGGGGAAAAAGCGGTGTTGATGTAAGCGGTGACGGCGTACTCACAGAGGCGGAGGGCCGCGGCGTCGAACAGGTCGCGGTTGGCAGAATGATAAATGTGCATGACCGCTTTCCGGTTTTCCAAGGCGAAGCGGATGGCTACATCAAGGCATTCATCCAGGGTGCTGATGGTGGGATAGCGGCGGATGAGCTCGGCGCTCTCTTCGGTGAGGATGGTCTCCAGCAGGGTGGGGATGTCCTGAAAGTGGTAGTAAAAGGAATTGCGGGTGATGCCGCAGCCGTCGGTGATCATGCGGACACTGATCTTATGGAGGGGATATTCGTTCAGCAGCTTGAGGAAGGACGCCTTGATGGCGCGGGCGGTGAAGTCGGACATGAAGAAAACCTCGCTTTCCGTTCATCATGATATCAGAAAAGCGGAACCAGAGCAAGAAAAGCGAAGGGGAGGGCATTGAACCGAAGGGAAAATCGTGCTATGCTGAACGCAGCACAATGCAAGGAGGAGACAGGAATATGATCACCATGGCAAAACGGATCGAGGAGCTGCGAACCGAGCGGAATATGAGCCGGCCGGCCCTGTCCGCCGCGCTGGGGCTGCCCCGGCTGGCCATTGAAAAGTTTGAGACCGGGCGGCAGACCCCCACACAGGAGCAGCAGGAGAAAATCGCCGCCTACTTTGAGGTATCCCTCTTCTATCTGCGGGGAGAGAGCAACGACCGGACGCGGATGGAGCAGTGGATGACCGGGGACGTGCCCGAGGACGAGCCAGTGTACCGTGCGCCGGTGAAGAAGACCCTCAAGGCGTCCCCCGCCCCCTCCGGCGGCGGACAGGGGGGACTGTTCGATGCATTTCTGGACAGCCCGAAGTTCCGGGAGACCCTGAAAGAGACGGTTCTGGAGACTCTGCGTTCCGACGAGGGGCAGGAGATACTGGCCCGGGTGGTGGCCAAGGAGCTGAACCGGCAGAAATAAAAAATGCGCAGGCCCTGAACGGGCCTGCGCATTTTTTATCCTTCGGAAAAGCGCGAGAGGAACTGCTGCGTACGGGCCTCCTGCGGGTGCTCGATGACCTGACGGGCATTCCCCTGCTCCACGATGAGGCCCCCGTCCATAAAAATGACCTGGTCTGCCACATCTCGTGCAAAGGCCATCTCGTGGGTAACGATGATCATGGTGGTTTTCTGCTCGGCAAGGGAGCGGATGACCTTCAGCACTTCACCGGTCAGTTCCGGATCCAGGGCGGAGGTGGGCTCGTCAAAGCAGAGAATGTCCGGCTTCAGGGCGAGGGCGCGGGCGATGGCCACCCGCTGCTGCTGCCCGCCGGAGAGCTGGTGGGGGGCGTGATCGGCTCGCTGGGAAAGCCCCATCTGCTCCAACAGGGAAAGGGCATGCTCCCGAAGCTCACGCTGGATGGCGGCCTTGTTCTGACGATAGTCCGGGCGCTCTTTGGCCAGCAGTTCTCCGGCCAGCATGACGTTCTGCAGGGCGGTATACTGGGGGAAAAGGTTGAAGGATTGAAACACCAGACCGAAGCGAAGACGCTTTCTGCGCACTTCGGACTCCCGCTGGGTGGCGGGGTCGGCAGCATCAAAGAGGATATCGCCCCCTACGGAGATGGAGCCGGTGTTCGGTGTTTCCAGAAAGTTGAGGCAGCGCAGCAGGGTGGTTTTGCCGCTGCCGGAGGAGCCGATGACGGCGAGAGCCTGCCCCTTTTCCAATGAAAAAGTGATGTTTTCCAACACACGGGTACGGCCAAAATGTTTTTCCAGGCCATTGACTTCCAAAAGTGCCATGTTTGGCTGCCTCCTTTACTTAAAATAGTCCAGACGCCGCTCGATGAAGTGGAAGAGCAGGGTGAGGATGCCCACGAAAATCAGATAGTAAATGCCGGTGAAAAACAGGGGCCAGATGAGGCCGCGCTTTAAGAAGACTTCGCTGGCTTTGATGACCTCGGTGATGGCAATGATGCGGGCCAAAGAGGTATCCTTCACCAGCGTAATGATTTCATTGGACATGGGCGGGACGATGCGCTTGATCATTTGCAGCAGGGTGACCTTGAAGAAAATCTGACTGCGGGTCATGCCCAGTACCTCGCCCGCTTCCCGCTGACCGGCGGGGACGCCGTCGATACCACCGCGGTAAATGACGGAGAAATAGCAGGTATAGTTAATCACAAAGGCAGCGGTGACGGCGATGAAACGCCCCCCCTGACTGGACCCCCAGAGGTTATGATGAAAGAGCAGGCCGGGACCATAGTAGATGACCAGCAGTTGAAGAATCAAAGGGGTGCCCCGGATAATCCACACCACCAGATCTACCACGGCCTTGATGGGGCGGAAGGAGGCCAACACTTTTTGCCAGCGGGGGGCGGAAGGATTTCGCCCCAGACCGCGAAAGGGGGCCCAACTGCTGCGGGACAGCATGGAAAGGCCCAGCCCCAGGGGCAGAGAAAACACCAGCGTGAGGGCAAACAGCTTCAGCGTGGTGAGGAAGCCCTCGTTCAGGGCATGAAGAATAGTGGATGTCATAGCGCTGCCTCATTTCGTCGGACAAGATGATAAACAAGAGAAAACACGGGGAAGGCAGAGGGCGCTTTCCGCGCCCTCTGCCGGTTTTGAGAAAGGGGGAAACTTACTGGGCGTCGGCGGGCTGGGGCTGACACACCAGATCGGACATATTGTACTGCTCGGCCAGCTGGAGGATGGTGCCGTCGTCGTAAAGAGCGGTGAGCTGCTCATTGATGAAATCGGTGAGGTCAGAGCCTTTGCGGCAGGCAGCCACGTCCAATTCCGTGGCGATTTGCTCCACTGCCTCCAGATCGGCGTAATCGGTGCCCCCACCAGTGGTGACGGCGGCCAGAAGCTTATCGATGATGCAGCTGTCGGAAGTGCCGGCGGCCACCTCCATCAGAGCGTCGGTCTGGCTGGTGACAGCGGTGTAGGTAAGCCCGGCGGCGAGAGCGGCCTTTTCACCGGAGGAGCCGGATTCCAGCGCGGGAGTGAGATCCTGCAGGGTGAGTTCTCCGGCGCGGTATTTGGCGGCACTTTCCTGATTCAGCACCAGCACCTGACCGTTATTTAAGTAGCCCAAAGTGGGGCTGGAACCGTTTTGAACTTCTTCCGTCAGGGTCATTCCGTTCCAGATGACGTCGATGCTTTTGTTCTCCAGTTCCATGAGTTTGTTGCTCCACTCGATCTCCACGAATTGACACTCGACGCCCAGTGCCTCGGCCACTTTGCGGCACATGTCGGCATCGAAACCGACCCACTCACCGCTTTCGTCCTTGGAGTCCAGCGGGGGATAATCGGTGACGCCGACCACCAGCGCACCCTTCTCCTTAACGTAGTCAAGGTCGCTAGCCGCGGCGGTGCCGCTGGGGGTGGGGGTGTTCTCCTGATCCGTATTTCCGGAGCAGGCGGCAAGGCTGAGGGCCATGGCCCCAGCCAGCAGCAGGGAGAGTACTTTCTTCTTCATGTTGGGTTCCTCCTGTCATGTAGTTCTGTCCCGGAAGTACGGGATGGATTATTTCGTTCTTTAGCATGTTAGCATGATAACACGAGAGAGAGAAGATGTAAAGAGTTTTTTGAATTTTTTTTCGTTTTGCTTCAAAATTTTTTCGTTGACAGGAGCGTTAAGGACTGTTATTCTAAAAACAGCATAGTTCGAGAAGCAAAATTTATCCATTTTGACAAAGAAGAGGAAAGGAAGGAAGAAACATGGGCGACATCTTGAAGGGAAAAGTAGCGGTGATCACCGGCAGCGGACAGGGTACCGGCCGCGCCATCGCACTGGGCTTTGCTGCACAGGGCGCAAAAGTGGTGACCAACAACCGCGCACCGAAGAAGAAGGGCAGCGCAGCCATGAGCGGCGCCGTCCTCAGTGACGAGGACCTGCAGAAGCTCAGCCCCGAGGACCGGGAGTGGCTCCTCAAGGAGGCCGAGCACGAAAACGGCGATGCCGAGACCACGGCGCAGGCCATCCGGGACGCGGGCGGCGAGGCCACGGCCTGCTTTGCCAACATCGCGGATTTTGACGACGCCGGACGGCTGATCCAGACTGCCATTGATACGTACGGCCGCATCGATATTCTGGTGAACGTGGCGGGCGGCTTCGGCTTCAGTGCCTTTGAAGAGATGACTCCGGAGCTGTTCGACCGGGTGACCAGCGTAAAGCCCAAGGGATATTTCAACACCATGCGCCATGCGGTGCCCCATATGATCAAGCAGGGCGGCGGCCGCATCATCAACACCACCTCCCGGGCATTCATGGGCGATGTGTTCAAGCATGTTGAGTACTGTACGGCCAACGCCGGCGTGGTGGGCCTGACCCGCGGCGCAGCCATCGAGCTGTGGGACCGCAATATCACCGTAAACGCCTTCGGCCCCTGGGCCCGCACCCGTGCCGCCTATGAACTGGAGATGCACAACAAACTGGACGCGGTGACCATCGGCAACGCCGTGGTGCCCCCTGCCTCCATCACCCCCACGCCGGATAAGATCGTCCCATTCCTGGTCTACCTTGCCTCCGACAAGGCGGACAAGGTGAGCGGTACCATCTTCACCCTGGCGGGCAGCACCATCATGCAGCACGCCGAACCGGTGATCTGCAACACCATGACCAAGCAGGGCGACTGGACGTGCGAGGAGTTCATGGAAGCGGCTCCCCGGTTCTTCCAGGGCTATAAGAGCATCGCGGACAAGGACTGACCGCCGGAAAAGCAGCTTTGCCGCTTTTTTCAACAAACTGGACCCGCCGGGCGTTTTGCCCGGCGGGTTGTGTTTTTCTGCGGGATATGGTATCCTGTGAAAAGAAAAAGAACCGAAGGGGGAATTTTCATGAGGATCGACCGCAAGGTGCTGAAAGGGGCGGCGCGGGAGAGCATGCGCGGCCTGCATCCCAGTGCGCGGATGGTGACGCTGGTGTTCCTTCTGCTGACCAGTGTGCTGACGGGCGTGGTGCAGATGTTTGTAAGCAATCCGTTTTCCCAGGTGACCTCTATGGTGATGCAGGGGTACGACCCGCAGTGGGTGGTCTCTTACCTGATGACGGGGAACGGCGTGGTGATCTACGTATTCGTCACCATCCTGCTGGCCATTTACGCCAGCGTGATGAGCTTTGGCTATTCGGCCTACTGCATGCGAGTGAGCCGGGGGGAAGAGAGTGGATACGGTACCCTGTTTGAAGGGTTCTCCATGGTGGGCCGGGTGATTCTGCTGAATATCCTGGTGGTGGTGTTCTCCTGCCTGTGGGCGCTGGCCCTGTCTATTCCTGTGGCTATCATCGGGGGGCTGGCCATGGCCTTTGCCGGCGGTTTGGGCGTGGTGATCTTCATCATTCTGTACATCGCCATGATCGTGGGCCTTTTCTACTTTATCCTGCAATATGTGCTGGCGGATTACTGCCTGCTGGACGCCCCGGAGGCGGGCTGCATGGCGGCTATCCGGACGAGCAAGGAGCTGATGCGGGGGCACAAGTGGGAGTATTTCGTGCTGATGCTGTCCTTCATCGGATGGGTCCTGCTGGAGATCGTGCTGGTACTGGCTGGTGTGGGCGTGGGCACCCTGATCGGCGGCGCAGCTGCCGCAGAGGGCGGCGCCGTCATCGGCGCGGGACTGGGAACCTTGCTGGGGACGTTGTTTGCTATCCCGGTGGAGCTGTGGCTGACGCCGTATCAGAACTGTACCGTTGTGAATTTCTATGACGCCCTGAACGGAAGAAATGCCCGGACGGAAGACAGCTGGGACAGCGACCCGTGGTCTGCCGGACCGGACAACGGCAATGGACAGGGGAACGACTATCCCCAACTGTAAGGAGAAGCGTGGGACATGGAACGCTGCTGCGCGCTTCTGAAGGAAAACGGTGCGGACCTTGTGAAGCTTATCAATCCGAGAAGCGTGGCAACGGCGGCGTAGACGGTAAAGCGGCCGGGTTCGGCACCGGGCCGCTTTTTGGCTTTTGGAAAAGAGAAGCGCCGCTGCGGAAAGCAGCGGCGCTTTGTGTTTTTTATGGGCCTTATTCCAGAATGGCACCCTTATCTGCCGATGTAACCAATTTCGCATATCGGGACAGGTAACCGGTCTTGATTCTCGGCTCCGGGCAGGTCCAGCGGGAACGGCGGGCGGCCAGTTCCTCCTCCGAAACGGCGAAGGAGATGGTATGGTGGGGAATGTCGATGGAGATGAGGTCCCCTTCTTCCACCAGGCCGATGGGGCCGCCGAGGGCAGCCTCCGGCGAGACGTGGCCGATGGAGGCGCCGCGGGTGGCGCCGGAGAAGCGGCCGTCGGTGATAAGAGCCACGGTCTTATCAAGACCCATGCCCGCGATGGCGGAGGTGGGGTTGAGCATTTCGCGCATACCGGGGCCGCCCTTGGGGCCTTCGTACCGGATGACCACCACGTCACCGGAGACGATCTTTCCGGCATAGATGGCGGCGATGGCCTCGTCCTCGCTGTTGAAGACCCGGGCGGGGCCCTGATGTACCATCATCTCCGGGGCGACGGCGGACTGCTTCACCACGCAGCCGTCGGGGGCCAGATTGCCCTTCAGTACGGCGATGCCGCCGTAAGGGGAATAGGGGTTCTCCATGGGGCGGATGATGGAGGGGTCGCGGTTCTCCACGCCCTCCAGATTTTCGGCGATGGTCTTGCCGGTGCAGGTGATGAGGGAGGTGTCCAGCAGGTCTTTCTTCGTCAGTTCCTTCATGACGGCGTAAACGCCGCCGGCCTTGTCCAGATCCTCCATAAAGGTATCCCCTGCGGGGGCCAGATGGCAGAGATTGGGGGTGTGGGCCGAGATCTCGTTAGCCATATCGAAGGAAAGCTCAATGCCGCACTCGTGGGCGATGGCGGGCAGGTGCAGCATGGAATTGGTGGAGCAGCCCAGGGCCATGTCCAGGGTCTCTGCATTGTGGAAGGCGGCGGCGGTCATGATGTCCCGGGGACGGATGTTCTTCCGGACCAGCTCCATGATCTGCATGCCGGTGTGCTTGGCAAGGCGCAGCCGGGCGGAGTAGACCGCTGGGACGGTGCCGTTGCCGCGCAGAGCCATGCCGAGGCCCTCGGTCAGGCAGTTCATGGAATTTGCGGTGTACATACCGGAGCAGGAGCCGCAGGTGGGGCAGGCATTTTCTTCATATTCCTCCACGCCGGCCTCGTCCAATGTACCGGCCTTATACGCGCCCACGGCCTCGAACATATGGGAAAGGCAGGTG
>CAKUEI010000049.1 GCA_934646175.1 uncultured Oscillospiraceae bacterium | reverse complement strand
GAGGAACCCCTGCGGACGGAAAAGGTACCCTGTCACGGAAGAGAACAGTCGCTGGTACTTGATCTTCCGCCCATGACGGCGGTGTTTTACCGGTGTGTGAGAAAAGAAAGCGCGAAAAAGACGAGAGAGAAGGTGTCGGAATGAAAAAAGAATGTGTGGCCATGCTGCTGGCCGGCGGACAGGGAAGCCGTCTGTACGCCCTGACCAGCAAGGTGGCGAAGCCCGCCGTTCCCTTCGGTGGGAAATACCGCATCATTGATTTTCCCCTGTCTAACTGCGTGAATTCGGGCATTGACACGGTGGGTGTGCTGACACAGTACCAGCCGCTGGAGCTGAACAGCTACATCGGCTCCGGCCAGCCATGGGATCTGGACCGGTCGGACGGTGGGGTGCATATCCTGCCGCCCTATGTGCGCTCCGGCGCGGCGGGCACCTGGTACAAGGGCACGGCCAACGCTATCTATCAGAACATCGGCTTTCTGGAGCTTTATGACCCGGATTATGTGCTTATTCTCTCCGGCGACCACATTTACAAAATGGACTATTCCGCCATGCTGAGCTATCACAAAAAGCAGCAGGCGGCCTGCACCATCGCGGTCTTACAGGTACCTATGGAAGAGGCAGGGCGCTTCGGCATCATGAACGTCCGGGAGGACGACAGCATTTATGAGTTCGAAGAGAAGCCCAAGCACCCCAAGAGCGACCTTGCCTCCATGGGCATTTACATCTTCACCTGGAGCAAGCTGAAGGAATATCTGCTGGCGGATGAGGCCGACCCGGAGAGCAAGAACGACTTCGGCGGCAATATCATCCCCAACATGCTTGCCGCGGGGGAGAAAATGGCGGCCTATCGCTTTTCCGGCTACTGGAAGGATGTGGGCACCATCGACTCCCTATGGGACGCGAACATGGACCTTCTCTCCCGGGAGGGGGGCATGGACCTTTACGACAGCGAGTGGCCCATTTACGCCAGAAGCCCCATTAAGCCCCCCCACGTGACCGGGGAACACGCTGAAATTGAGGACTCCATGCTGACCGCGGGCAGCCGGGTGGACGGAACGGTGCGTCATTCGGTGCTGTTCCACTCCGTCACGGTGGAAGAGGGCGCCGTGGTGGAGGATTCCATCCTCATGCCGGGCGCCACGGTGGGCGCGGGCGCGCAGGTACGCTGCGCCATCGTGGCGGAAAACGCCGCAATCAGGGAAAACGCCGTGGTGGGCGGACACCGGGAGGACGGAAAGCTGCGGCCGCCCATCACTGTGGTAGCCGGAGGGGTCCATGTGGGCGCAGCGGCCAAGGTGGCCGCCGGGGCCATGCTGACGGAAGACGTGAAAGGGGGCGAGGAGGCATGAATAATCTACACGGCATTCTGTTTGCCTATCGCTCCAACCCCAACCTGCGGGAGCTGACCACCCTGCGCACCATTGCCTCCATCCCCTTTGGCGGGCGGTACCGGATGATCGACTTTAACCTCTCCAATCTGGTGAACGCCGGGGTGACCGACGTGGGGGTCATCATGCGGGAGAGCTATCAGTCCCTGCTGGATCATCTCGGCTCCGGCAAGGACTGGGACATTTCCCGCAAGCACGGGGGACTGAAGCTGCTGCCTCCCTTCGCCTTTGCCCGTCGGCAGCCCCTTGCCTCCTTCCGGGGAAAGATGGAGGCGCTGGACGGCGTGTCCAGCTATCTTCAGCAGATCCGGCAGGAGTACGTGGTGCTGGCCGACGGCGATATCGTGGCCAATATCCCGGTGCAGAAGGTGCTGGAGCACCATCTGGAGACCGGAGCGGACATCACCGCGGTGTGCACGCGAAAGCCCGTGGGTGACCCCCGGCAGTCCACCTACTTCACCGTGGGGGCCAACGGCTGGGTGACTGATGTGGCCTGCTCTCCCGCGTCCCCCGTGGGGTGTGAGAGCCTGAATTTCTACATCCTCTCCCGGGAGCTGCTCCTTTCTCTGACGGAGTACTGCTCGGCCCATAATATCTATTCCTTCTCCGCCGGGGTACTGCTGGCCATGAAGGACACCCTGAAAATCAGCCCCTATCTCTTCGAAGGCTATGCCGCCCGCATCCAGTCCATCACGGCCTATTTCGCCCGCAGCATGGACCTCCTGGACCCGGAGGTGCGGCGGGATCTCTTCGACCCACGGCGGCCCATTCGGACCAAGGATCGGTCCGACCCATCCACTTACTACGCACCGGGGTCGAAATGCACCGGGTCCCTGATGGCGGACGGCTGCATCATCGAGGGCACGGTGGAAAATTCCGTGCTGTTCCGTGGGGTCCACGTGGGCAAGGGCGCGGTGGTACGTAACTGTGTGCTGATGCAGGGAGCCTCTGTAGGCGACCATGCGGAGATCAGCTTTGTCATCGCGGACAAGGACGTGAAGATTAATCCTTACCGCACCCTGGTGGGCCACCGGAACTATCCGCTGGCCATTGCCAAGGGCAGCGTGGTTTGAGAAAGGAGCGGAAGGTATGCGCATTCTGTTTGCCGTGTCGGAAGCGGCGCCTTTCATCAAAACGGGTGGACTGGCGGACGTGGCCGGATCTCTCCCCGCGGCGTTGGCTAAGGAGGGGCATGAGGTGCAGGTGGTACTGCCGCTGTACGAGGGAATTTCCGAGGAATGGCGGCGCCGGATGCGATTTGTGACCCATTTCGACGTGCAGCTTGCCTGGCGGAATCAGTACTGCGGTGTGCTGGAGCTGGAAAGGGATGGGGTGGCCTACCTGTTCCTCGACAACGAATATTACTTCAAGCGGCCGAACCTGTACGGCCACTATGACGACGGGGAGCGGTTCGCCTTCTTTTCCCGGGCAGTGCTGTACCTGCCGGAAAAGCTGGGCTTTTCCCCCGACATCATCCATTGCAATGACTGGCAGACGGCACTGATCCCCGTTTATCTGGAAGCGGAGCATGACCGCCCGGGCCTTGAAAAGACGAAAAGCGTTTTCACCATTCACAACATCGAGTATCAGGGCCGCTACGGCGCGGGGATTTTAGGGGATGTGTTCGGACTGGACAGCAGCTACCTTTCGGAGGAAAAGCTGGGCTATTACGGCGACGTGAACCTGATGAAGGGGGCCATCTTCGCCGCAGACGCGGTGACCACCGTGTCCCCCACCTATGCGCAGGAACTGCACTATGCCTTTTACGCCCACGGGCTGGAGGGCGTGGTGAGCCACAACGCGGGAAAGCTGACCGGCATCTTAAACGGCATCGACACAAAGCTCTATGACCCGCAGAACGAGAAACGGCTGCCCAAACCTTTCTCCGCCAAGGACCTGAGCGGGAAAAAGGAATGCAAAAAGGCGCTGCAGCGGGCGGTGGGCCTTGCGGTGCGGGAGGATGTGCCCATCATCGCCTGCGTCTCCCGGCTGGTGAAGCACAAGGGCTTTGATCAGGTGGCCATGGCCATCCATGACATCATGAGCATGGATGTGCAGATGGTGGTGCTGGGGACCGGAGAGTGGAACTATGAAGAGACCTTCCGCCAGACCCAGCGGCAGTACCCTGGCCGGTTCTCGGCCCAGATGAAATATTCCGCCGAGCTGTCCGAGGTCATTTACGCCGGGGCAGATCTTTTCCTTATGCCGTCGGTGTCGGAGCCCTGCGGGCTGAGCCAGATGATCGCCATGCGGTACGGCACGGTGCCCGTAGTGCGTGAGACCGGCGGCCTGAAGGACAGCGTGGTGCCCTATAACCGCTTTGACGGCACGGGGACGGGATTTTCCTTCCGGAACATCGACTGGCGGGACATGATGCGCGCCCTGGAGCAGGCAGCGGCCCTATGGAAGGACGACAAGGAAATGTGGAAGACCCTGCAGGTGCGGGGCATGACAGCCGACCTGAGCTGGGACCGCTCTGCGGCCCGGTATACGGAAGTTTACGAAAGCCTGGCCCGGTGAGGAGGATACGATGATTCAGCCGATCAGCAGCGAAGAGCTGCGAGGACAGATAGAGGAAAAGCTGCGGCGCACCTTCGGCTGCGAGGTGAGCGAAGCGGGCCGTGCCCAGGTGTTTCAGGCCGCGGCCCTGGTGGTACGGGACATGATGACGGGGAACCGCTCGGCTGAGCGCGCACGGCAGAAGGGACGGAAGGTACACTACCTCTCCATGGAATTTCTGCTGGGGCGCTCCCTGATGAAAAACGCCTTCAATCTGGGCATTCTGGAGCCGCTGAGTGAGGCAGTGGAGCAGTTGGGCTTTTCCGCGCCGGAGCTTTTTGAAGAGGAGCCGGACGCGGGCCTCGGAAATGGCGGACTGGGCCGGCTGGCAGCCTGCTACCTGGACGCCATGACCACGCTGGAAATTCCGGCGGCGGGGTACTCCATCTGCTACGAATTGGGCATTTTCAAGCAGAAGATCGTGGACGGGCAGCAGGTGGAGCTGGCGGACGACTGGCTGGGCCTGGGGGGTGCATGGCTCATCACCCGTATGGACGAAACGGAGGAAGTGCGCTTCGGCGGCACGGTGAAGGAGTGCTGGGAAAACGGCAGAAACACCGTGACCTATGAAAACTACACCCCCGTGCTGGCGGTGCCCCGGGATATGGAAATCTCCGGTTATAAGACCGCCTTCACCAATACCCTGCGCCTGTGGGACGCCAAAAGCCCGGTGCCGGCGGATATGTCCCTTTATTCCCGGGGGGAATACCTGAAGGCGGTGGAGCAGCAGGCCATGGCCGAGGTGATCGCCAAGGTGCTTTATCCTGACGATAACCACTATGAGGGGAAATCCCTACGCCTGCGGCAGCAGTACTTTTTCGTCTCCGCCACGGTGCAGTCCATCGCCCGGAAGCACAAGGCAAAGTACAGTACCCTGAAGAATTTCCACGAGGAGCACGTCGTCCAGATCAACGATACCCACCCCGCGCTGGTAATCCCGGAGCTCATGCGTATCCTGCTGGACGAGGAAGGGCTGAGCTGGGAGGAAAGCTGGCACATCGTCACCCACACGGTGGCCTACACCAACCACACGGTGCTGACCGAGGCGCTGGAGCGCTGGCCCCAGGACCTGGTGCAGCATCTGCTGCCCCGCATCTGGCTCATCCTGCGGGAGATCAGCGACCGCTACGAGCGGCAGCTGCTGCGGGAATTTGGCGGGGACAAGGGCCGGGTGGAAAAGTTGGCCATTATCTGGGATGGCGGTGTGCGCATGGCAAACCTGTGCATCTGCGCGTGCTTTGCGGTGAACGGCGTGTCCGCCCTGCACTCCGAAATTCTGAAAAACGACCTGTTCCGGGATGCGGCCCGGCGGCGGCCGGAGCAATTCCGGAACGTGACCAACGGCATTGACCACCGGCGGTGGGTCGCCCAGGTAAATCCCAGGCTGCACGGCCTGATCGCCGATCTGATCGGCGACGGATACCTGCTGCACCCAGAGGAGCTTTCCGGGTTGGAGCGCTATGCCGGGGACAAAACCGTCCTGCGGGAGCTGGCTGAGGTGAAACGGAAAAATAAAGAGGCCTTTGCCACCTATGTAAAGGCGGAAAGCGGCATCCTGCTGAATCCGGACGCCATTTTCGATGTGCAGGTGAAGCGCCTGCACGAATATAAGCGGCAGCTTTTGAACGCACTGCACATCCTCTCCCTGTACCTCCGGCTGAAGGAGGACCCGGGGTTTGAAATGACGCCGCGGGTGTACCTCTTCGGGGCGAAGGCCGCGCCGGGGTACTATGTGGCCAAGGAGATCATCCATCTTCTGAACTCTATCGCCGGAACGGTGAACAGGGACAAAGCGTGTAAGGGGAAGCTGCAGGTGGTGTTCCTTGAAAACTACCGGGTGTCCCTTGCGGAAAAGCTGATGCCGGCGGCGGAGCTTTCCGAGCAGATCTCCACCGCAGGCAAGGAGGCCAGCGGCACGGGCAACATGAAGTTCATGATGAACGGTGCCCTGACCATCGGCACCCTGGACGGCGCCAATGTGGAGATGCACCAGCGCTTGGGGGACGAAAACATGTTCCTCTTCGGCATGACGGCGGAGGAGGTGAGCCGCCGGAAAGCGGAGGGCTATCACCCGCTGGACATCTACCGGCAGAACGAGCTGCTGCGGAAGAGCGTGGACCTGCTGGCGGACGGATTGGACGACGGCGTCTCCTACAAAGGGCTTTACGACCGGCTGCTGTACGGCGCAGGCGGCGCCCCGGCGGATGAGTATATGCTCCTGGCGGACTTTGAAAGCTATCGCATGGCCCAGGAGCGGGCGGGGAAGGCTTACAGAGACGCGGAAAAGTGGAACGAAATGGCCCTTCTGAACATTGCCCGCAGCGGGTGCTTTGCCGCTGACCGGGCGGTGGAGGAGTACAGCCGGAACATCTGGCACGTGCCCACTCGGTGGGAAAAGGACGAAAATGGAAGAAAAAATTGATTTTTCGGGAAATCGTTGTATAATAAAAAATTGCGGAAACGCGATGGAAGCTACTGTAGGAGGTATTTGGAAAGATGGAGTATTCCCTGAAGGTGGCCGGGCTGGAGCGCAAGCTCCCCCTGTGCAAACTCAATGACGACCTGTACATCGGCGCATTTGTGATCTTCGGCGACGCAGAGCTGACCGTGGCCTGCGCCCGCGACCTGCTGGCCAAGGCGCCGGAGTATGATTACCTGATCACCGCGGAAGCAAAGGGCATTCCTCTGGCCCACGAGATGGCCCGCCAAAACGGCGACAAGTATTACATGATCGCCCGGAAGGCCCCGAAGCTCTACATGCAGAAGGTGTTCTCCGCTTCGGTGCAGTCCATCACCACGGCAGCGAAGCAGACCCTGTATCTCGATCAGGCGGACGCCGACAAGATGCGCGGCAAGCGCATCCTGATCGTGGACGACGTCATTTCCACCGGCGAGTCCCTCCGGGCACTGGAGACGCTGGTGAACGAGGCGGGCGGCAACATCGTGGGCCGCATGGCCATTCTGGCTGAGGGCGACGCCCAGCGGCGCAGCGACCTCATTTACCTCGAAAAACTGCCCCTGTTTAATGGCAAGGGCGAAGTGATTGGCTGAGCGCAGTGATGCAGTAAAAGCGCCGGGGCAAATTTGCCCCGGCGCTTTTTGCCGGAAACGGAATTTGTTATGGCGGGGGAAGGAGAACTGTGCTAAAATGAAGAAAATAACGCGCAGGCGGGGGAAATGCCGCCGCGGAGAGGAGAAACCGGCATGGAGCTGACGGAAAAAAAGGTGACGAGCGAGGTCGTTTTTCAGGGGCAGATCCTCACCGTTCTGCGGGATACGGCGGAGTTGCCCAACGGGAAGACGGCGGAGCGAGAGGTGGTTCGCCACCCCGGCGGCGTGGCCGTGCTGCCGCTGGATGAGGACGGGAACGTCCTGCTGGTGCGGCAGTTCCGGTACCCCTTCGGCCGGGTGCTCCTGGAGATTCCGGCGGGCAAGCTGGACCGGGGGGAAGAACCCCTTCACGCCGCCGTGCGGGAGCTGGAGGAGGAGACCGGCGTGGAGGCGGAGGAGCTGATAAGCCTCGGCTCCATCTACGTTTCCCCGGGGTTCTGCGATGAAGAGCTGCACCTCTACCTGGCCCAGGGCCTGAAGCAGGGGAAAAGCCACCCGGACGAGGACGAGTTCCTCGCGCCGGAAAAGGTGCCCTTTGAGGTGCTTACTGAGCAGATCATGTCCGGCGCGATCCACGATGGAAAGACCGTGGCCGCCGTTTTGAAGGCAAAGCTCTATCTTGAGCGGTGAGGAGGAAGGATCCGTGGGAAAAACAGTCCTGATCGTGGAAGACGAGAAGAACATTGTGGATATCCTGAAATTCAATCTGAACCGGGAGGGCTATGACACCCTGGAGGCCTATGACGGCGAGACGGGGCGGAAGCTGGCCCTGGAAAAGAACCCGGACCTAATTCTGCTGGACCTGATGCTGCCCAAGCTGGACGGCTTCGCCGTGTGCAAAAGCGTGCGGGAGGCAGGGAGCAATGTCCCTGTGCTCATGCTGACCGCCCGGGAGGACGAAAGCGACAAGGTGCTGGGACTGGAGATCGGCGCGGACGACTACATCACCAAGCCCTTCTCCATCCGGGAGCTGATGGCCCGGGTAAAGGCCAACATCCGGAGAAGCGGCATGGCCACCCCCGTGAAGGCGCAGCAGGCAGACACCGGGAAAAAACTAGTGCGCGGCCGCCTGACCATCGACAGGGAAGGCGTGGTCATTCTGAAGGACGGTGTGCCCCTGGACCTGACCCAGCGGGAATATGACCTTATTTCCTTTCTGGCGGAGACACCGGGGAAGGTCTACTCCCGCGAGGCGTTGATGGAGCACGTCTGGAACTACGAGGGCTATGTGGGCGACGTGCGGGCGGTGGATGTGGCCGTCCGGCGGCTGAGAGAGAAACTGGAGGATGACCCGGCGGAGCCGGTGTTCATCGTTACCCGCCGGGGGCAAGGCTATCTGTTCGGCGGATGAGTATACAGGAGAAAAAAGAGAGGGGAGGTGCGCCGATGTTCCGCAGTCTGCATATGAAGCTGGTGTTGATCATGGTCCTGCTGATCGTTTCACTGATGACGGTGGTGGGCGCATTCCTGCTGAACTCTGTGGTGGGGTTCTATATCTCTGACTTTTACGATCAGGTGACTGCCGTTTTTGAGGACGAAAGTCTGGTGCGGGATATGTCCACCCCGGCCGCCGGGGAGGAAAACGGCGCAGACGGGCTGAAAAACGTGCTGGACGCCTGTGTGGGCACCTTGGGCGTGGACGGCCGCAGCCGCAACTATTACATCCTGGACGGGGACACCGGCGCGGTGCTGAACACCACGGCGGACAACAAAGAAGTGCCCAAGGGGTACACCTACAACCTGACCATGGCCCTTAATAGCGGCGAGGTGTCCTCCCGAAGCAGCGCCGCGGCGGACTATATGGACGTGGCCATTCCCATCACCCGGGGAGAAAATAACTATATCGTATATCTTTATGATAACCGCACCACTATGGAGGCCCTGAACAGCGAGATCATGATGCTGATCATTCAGGCGCTGATCTTCGGCCTTGCCATTTCGGTGCTGCTGTCGTTCCTGTTGTCCAAAACCATGACCGACCCCATCGAAAAGCTGACGACGGGGGCCGAGCGCATGGCGGCCGGTGAATTCAATGAGCGGCTGGAGGTGGCCTCTCGGGACGAGATCGGCGTACTGACCGGCACCTTCAACGACATGGCCCAACAGTTGCAGGAGACCATCCGTCAGGTGGAGAACGAACGCAATAAGCTGGACACCCTGTTTCTGCACATGACGGACGGCGTGGTGGCTTTTTCCCGCGAGAAGGAGGTCATCCATGCAAACCCCGCCGCCGGAGTTTTGCTGGCCTGCCGCATTGACAGCGAGACAAGGTACGAGGACCTTTTTGGGGACATTGCCACCTTTGAGCAGGCTCTCTCCGTGCCGGAGGCCGCAGGCTATCTGGACGGCGAGCGGGAGGTGCGCGGGCGAATTCTGAACGTGCTGCTGGCACCCTTTGATCGGGAGAGCCCGGAGGGCGGCGTGCTGGCGGTGATCCACGATGTGACGGAGCAGCGGAAGACTGACGAGCTGCGGAAGGAATTCGTAGCAAACGTCTCCCACGAGCTGCGCACGCCTTTGACCAATATCCGCAGCTATGCCGAGACACTTGCGGACAGCGCGGGAGAGCTGCCGCCGGAGACCGAGCAGAGCTTTTTGAACGTCATCCTCAGCGAGACCGACCGGATGACCGGACTGGTGCAGGACCTGCTGACCCTGTCCCGCTTCGACTCCGGCAAAAGCGAGCTCAGCCGGACGGACTGCGACCTTTCCGCCATGCTGGAAGAGACGGTGCGCGCTGTGAAGCTGGACGCGGAAAAGCACGGGCATACCCTGTCGCTGAACATGGAGGACGGCCTTCCCCACATCTGCGCGGACCGGGAGCGGATCCTGCAGGTGCTGATGAACGTGGTGGCCAACGCCATCAAGTATACGCCGGACGGGGGAAGGATCGAGATCTCCGCCGGGCAGAAGGAGAAAGTCGCCTGGATCGAAGTGGCGGACAACGGCATCGGTATCCCGCCGGAGGAGGGAAACCGCATTTTCGAGCGGTTCTACCGGGTGGACAAGGCCCGTTCCCGGGAGTCCGGCGGAACGGGTCTGGGCCTTTCCATTGCGAAAGAGATCGTGGATCGGCATCAGGGAACCATCGGCATCGTGGAGAAGGATACGCCGGGCCTGACCATCCGCATCGAGCTGCCTATCGAGGGAACGGAAAATGGATAAGGGCAGAAACAAAGCCGTAGAGTGGCTGAAAAATGTCCTGATCGTGGTGCTGGCCCTGTCGGCGGTCTATCTGGCCTTGCGCACGCAACTGTTCCGGGACGCGGTATTACTCTCCCGGGGGGAGTCCGGCGAAAGTACAACGGTGGACCAGCAGGAGGAACTGACCGGGGGAAACGGCCTCCTCCGCCCGGTGCGGATGACTGTGATGACGGAAAGCGGCCGGTACGGCGTACAGTACGATCAGACGGCGGTGGACGAGCTGTTTACGCAAACGGCAAGCCTGCTGGCCGAGGCGGCGGGCAGCGCGGAGACGCCCCGACGGGTGGAGGAATCCGCCTGGCAGGAGGCACTGACAACGCCGCTGACGGTCACCTTTGACTTTTTAAGTCCTCTTCCACTGCAGCTGCTGGGGGACTGGCAGGCAGACGGCGAAAATGATGCCCCTTCCGGCACGGTGCGGCGCATGGCGCTGGCGCCGGGGGAGGGGGACGAGGTGCTCCTTTACTATCGGGAGGAGAAAAGCGGGGCGGTCTTTGTCTGCCGGACCGGAGTTTTGCGGCAGAGTCAGCTTTCCGCCGCAGTGAGCGGCCTTGCGGGCAATGGTGCGCGGTTTGCTTTCGAGACCGAGGAGTTCAGCGGTCTGGACGGGGACACCCTCATCCTGACGGACGCGCCGGTGATGCCGGTCTATTCCGTCAAAGACCCTCTGAACGGCGACCAGCGGGAGGAAAACCTGATAGCCCTGGCGGAAACGCTGCACTTCCACAGTCAGGAAAACGCCAGCTATTCCGGCGCGGATGGCATGGTGATCAAGAACGGGAGCGACACCCTGCGCCTGAAAAGCAGCGGCGAGGTGATCTTCTCCGGCGGGGAAAATGCCTGCTTCCCTGTAACGGGGAAAAACAGCGGCGACATGGTAAAGGCCGCCTATGAGATCGTGCGGGAGACGGTGCTCCCCCTTTCCGGCGAGGGGCGGCTGATTCTGACCCGGGTGGAGACGGACGGGGACGGGAGGACGCAGATCGAGTTCGACTACTGCCTGTCCGGCGCACGGACCGTTCTGCCCGATGGGGAGCACGCGGCACATTTTACGGTGGAACAGGGGCAGATCACGGAGTTTACCTTGTATCTGCGGACTGATGAATTAAGCGGGCAGACCGGAGAGATGCTGCCGGAACTGCAGGCTCAGGCGGCGGCGCTGACGCTGGGCGTACAGGAGCCGGAGCTGCTGCTCTGCTACCGGGACGGGGATTCCGGCGCGGTGAGCGCGGGTTGGATCGCGGGATAACGGCGAAAGGAGGGGTCGGTTTGCAGTGGTCGCGCATTAAAAACATCATTCTGATCCTGCTGGCGCTGGTGAACGGGTTCCTTCTGGTGCTGGTGGTCATGCGAGAGGGACCGACGGCCCGGGTCCAGAGCGAGACGCTGTCCGCCGCGGTGCAGTTGCTGGAGAAAAACGGCATCCACATGGATGCGCAGGCCCTGCCGGATGAGATGACGCTGGAGCCCTGCCACCTGGAGCGGGACCGGGACAGCGAACGGAAAATGGCGGTGAAGCTGCTGGGAGAGGTGCGGGAGGAAGACCGCGGCGGCGATGTGTTCCGCTATGTCAGCACCAATGGGAACGGGAGTATCCAGTTTCACAGCAGCGGCATCTTCTACGCGCTGTTTTCCCCGGGGATACAGATGGCGGAAAACGGAAATTTGGTGGAGCATGCGGAGGGACTGATGAAGTCTATTGGCATGGATTGGAGCGTGGTGCGCCAGTGGGAAAGCGGCGGAGGGACCGTACTGCGGCTGCGGCAGAATTATTCCGGCGCACCGGTCTATTCCTGCACAGCGGACTTCCGGTATGAAAACGGGGCGCTGAAGAGCATTACCAACGCCAAGCGGCTGACCGGTACGCCGCTGTCCACCGAGAGCGGGGAAACGCCCCTGAGCCTTGCCACGGTACTCATCCGCTTTCTGTACGGAGCCAACGAGCTGGGCGACGTGTCCAGCGAGATTGCAAAGGTAGAGGCGGGGTACACCTTCTCCGCCAGCCTGACGGGCAGCGGCCAACTGACCCCCGTATGGTTCGTGGAAACGGAGACCAACCGATATGAGATGAACGCGCTGACCGGCGAATTTTTCCGCTTGGAGGACGACGCGGCGGCGTAAAGCAAAGCGGCGCGGGATAGATTCCCGCGCCGCTTTTCAGATGCCCTTGTACTTCCGCCGGGTGGCAAGGCCGCCGCGGATGTGCCGCTCGGCCTTGTTC
>CAKUEI010000048.1 GCA_934646175.1 uncultured Oscillospiraceae bacterium | reverse complement strand
GGCCACTGAATCCCCCCTTTTTTCTCTGGCTGCATGAAACCGCCCCCTGCTGTTACTGATTCAGGGTAATAACACCCGAAATCCATCCGCTGCTAAAAGTCTTTCTTTCGTCCGTGTTGGCCAATTCTCAAGTATTACATTTATCAGTTTTCTCCAAATTTCGTATTTGAATTTTATAATATTTTGTCATTTTAGTCAATCTTTTGCGCAAAAAATTTCTGCCGTTTAACGGCAGAAATTTACTCAAATCCGCTTTTTCCTCTTCTCCCACAAAAGCTGCACGCCCCGCAGGACAAAGGCCAGCACCAGGCCCCAGAACACGTCGATCACCGAATGCTGCTTCAGAAATACCGTGGAGAGGCAGATGAGCACCGCCAAGGCAGTGACCCCCGTTTTCAGCCCCACTTTCCCCTTCAGCGCCCTGGAATGCAGCACCACCATGTTGATCACTGCCGTCACCAGCACGTGGATGGACGGGCACACGTTGGTGGGCGTATCCATGGACTGCAAGGCCCCCACCAGCCGGCTGGCCCAGTTGTCCCGGGTCAGCTCCACCCGCAACTCCAGCCCGTTAGGGGCCACTGCATAGATAAAAAGACAGACGGTCATGCCCACATACATGAGAAAGCACAGCCGCAGATAATCTTCCCTGCTGTGAAAGAGAAAATACAGCAGGGACCACGCGATCAGCGCAAACCATGCAAAGTACGGGAAAATAAACCATTCGCAGAACGGAATCAGGTCGTCCAGCGGCGCGTGGATGATGTATTTTGGCACCGCGACCTGCTCCAGAACGAAAAACGTGATCAGGTAAAAGAGAAAATAGACCGCCGAAATGGCCCACAAATGCTTGGAAAGCCAATCCTTCGCGCGCAGAAACATCCGCTTCTCCTCTCTTTCCTCAGTCCTGAATCACTTTCTTTGTCTTCCACTTTCCGCCCTTGAACCGGAAGAAGAATACAATGGCGCGAAACAGCCAGTCAACAGTCATGGCCACCCATACGCCCCGAACGCCCCAGTTCAAAAAACTGCCCAGCACAAAGGAAAGGCCGATGCGGCACGTCCACATGGAGATCAGTGCCACCGCCATGGTGAACCGCGCGTCGCCGGAGGCACGCAGAGCATTGGGCATGGTAAACGACGCCGGCCAGATGAGAATGCCCATGACTGCATGAATGAGCACCAGCTGGCGGCCCACCTGTGCCGTCTCCGCCGGGACGTTATAGATACCCACCAGCACCGGCGAGAGCAGAATGATCGCCGCGTTGATGATCAGCATGGCAAGGTAGGACAGCTTCATCAGCTTTATGGTGTACTGCTGGGCCTGTCCATATTCCCCGGCCCCAACGCACTGCCCCACCACTGTGATCATGGCAAGCCCGATGGCCATACTGGGCACACAGCCCAGATAGGAGATAGAGGAACCCACGGCGTTGGCCGCCACCGCCACCGTTCCGTAGGTGGACACCAGACTGGCCACCAAAATTTTTCCAATCTGGAACAGGCCGTTCTCCAGTCCGTTGGGAAGGCCCACCTTCAGGATGCTCTTCACCATCTTCCCTTCCATTTTGGTTTTGGTGATGCCATAAATGCACAGCTGCGCGTTGGCGCCCCGCAGCAGCAGGATCACCACCACGGCCCCCAGGATCCGGGAAAGCAGCGTAGAAAAGGCCGCGCCGAACACCCCCATCTGAAGACCGTACATGAAGATGGCGTTGCCCACTACGTTGAAGCCGTTCATGATCAGCGAGGTGGTCATGGCCGTGCGGGACTGTCCCATGACCCGGAATAAGGCCGCTCCGCCGTTATATACCGCGATAAAGGGATACGAAAGGGCGGACACCCAGAAATAGGTCTCAGCACTGGCCATCACGTCTGGCTCCGTCTTGCTGAAAATGGCGTGCAGCAGCGGTAGCCGCAAAATAAGACAGGCGACTGCCACGGTGGTGGAGAGCAAAAATACGGCAATCAGAAGCTGCTTGGACGCATCCTGCGCCTTTTTCACGTCCCGCCGCCCCAGATACTGGGAGGCCACTACCGCGCCGCCCGTGGCCAACGCAGAAAAGATGTTGATCAGCAGCACATTGATATTGTCCACCAGCGACACGCCGGAAACCGCCGACTGTCCCACGTAGGACACCATCACCGTATCCACCATGCCCATGGCAATGGCCAGGAACTGCTCGATGATCAGCGGAATGATCAGCCTTCTCAGCTGAGACTTGTTGAACATCCCATACCCTCCCAGAATCGTATACCAATTATTTTGCGCTTCTTCCTCTGTAATTGCAACCCCGACAGGCAAAAAGCTGCGCAAGTCCGCAAATCCCCGGAACAGGATTGCAGCCGCAGACTGTGGCGCCGCAATGACAGCATCAGGTAAGCTTGTCCCCGGCAAGCATCGCGGGGTGCGGTGTCTGCCGGGGGCATTCAACTGTTTGATTATTAGCCGATCATGGCGCGGTGGAAGACCTTCTTGCCCTTCTTGATCA
Organism: uncultured Oscillospiraceae bacterium; assembly: GCA_934646175.1. Lineage (GTDB taxonomy): Bacteria > Bacillota > Clostridia > Oscillospirales > Oscillospiraceae > CAKUEI01. The sequence continues at coordinate 10,059 of CAKUEI010000048.1, read as the reverse complement.
TCACGCCATCGCCGCTCAGAGCGTCGGCCGTTATGGTCATGGCCGCGTCGGTCACCTTCTCGCCATTCACTTCTACGCCGCCCTGCTCGATGAGCCGCCGGGCCTCCTTCTTGGAGGGCACCAGGCCGCACTTCAGCATCAGGTCCAGAAGACCGATCGCACCGTCGGTCAGGTCGCCGCCGGTCAAAAGGGTCTTCGGCATGTTGGCAAGGTCGCCGCCGTTGGAGAACAGCGCCCGGGCCGCATCCTGGGCCTTCTGGGCCTCTTCCTCGCTGTGGACCAGTTTGGTCAGCTCAAAAGCCAGCATCTCCTTAGCGCGGTTGAGTTGGCTTCCCTCCCAGCTCTCCATGGCCGCGATATCCTCCAGAGGCACATCGGTCAGCATCTTCAGGCACTTCAGCACATCGGCGTCATCCACGTTGCGCCAGTACTGATAGAAGTCGTAGGGGCTGGTCTTCTCCGGGTCCAGCCAGACGGCGCCCGCCTGGGTCTTGCCCATCTTCTTGCCCTCGCTGGTCAGCAGCAGGGTGATGGTCATCCCGTAGGCGTCCTTGCCCAGCTTCCGGCGGATCAGCTCGGTACCGCCCAGAATGTTGCTCCACTGGTCGTCGCCGCCGCACTGCAGGTTGCAGCCCACGGTCTGGAACATGTGATAGAAGTCATAAGACTGCATGATCATATAGTTGAATTCCAGGAAGGAAAGGCCCTTCTCCATGCGCTGCTTATAGCATTCCGCCCGCAGCATGTTGTTCACGGAGAAGCACGCGCCCACTTCCCGCAGCAGCTCCACATAGTTCAGTTTCATCAGCCAGTCGGCGTTATTCAGCATCAGGGCCTTGCCGTCGGAAAAGTCGATAAACTTGCTCATCTGCACCTTGAACCGGTCGCAGTTATGCTGAATGGTCTCCGGCGTCATCATCTTGCGCATGTCCGTCCGGCCGGAGGGATCACCCACCATGCCGGTGCCGCCGCCGATCAAGGCGATGGGGCGGTTGCCCGCCCGCTGCATCCGCCGCATGAGGTTCAGTGCCATGAAATGGCCCACATGCAGGGAGTCCGCCGTGGGGTCAAAGCCGATATAGAATGTGGCCTTGCCGTGGTTGATCAGTTCCTTGACCTCTTCCTCGTCCGTGATCTGGGCGATCAGGCCGCGGGCGGTGAGTTCTTCATAAAGTGTCATTCGTCTCTCTCCTTTTCTGCGTAAAAAACGCCCTCTGTCCCATAATGGACAGAGGGCGTCAAATCGAATACGCGGTACCACCTCTGGTTCGCCGCTTTCTCGCAAAAGCGGCCTCGCGCCGTACAGGACAGCAGGCGCAATATCGGGCGCACCCGGCAGGTCCTACTGCGCGCAAGGCGGTTCGGACTGCGGCTCACAGGGGTATTCGCCGGGCCTTCTCTCCCTTTTTTCACCAGCCAAAGGGCTCTCTGCGCAGAAGGGATCCGGTTACTCTTCCTAATCTTCACCTATCTCATATGGTTCTCATTATAGTGGGCCTTTTCCCGTTTGTCAATCGTTTTTCGATGCTTTATAACGCGCGGCATACGCCAGCATTTCCCCGGCGCTTTCCAGAGAAGCTTTCGTCACTGCGTCGCCGCTGGTCAGGCGGGCAAGTTCACTCTTGCGTCCCTTTTCATCAAGGCGTGCAACATCTGTAAAGGTCCTTCCGTTGCGCTCGCCTTTCCGGACGGAGAAGTGCGCGTCCGCCATGGCGGCGATCTGCGGCAGATGGGTGACGCACAGCACCTGCTTATGCTGGGCCACGTCCGCCATTTTCTCCGCCACCTTCTGGGCCGCCCGACCGGAAACGCCGGTATCCACCTCGTCAAACACCAGGGTGGACACATCGTCGTTCTCCGCCAGCACGTTTTTTAAGGCCAGCATAATACGCGCCAACTCGCCGCCGGAGGCGATTCTGGAGATGGGCTTTAACTCCTCGCCCACGTTGGCAGACATGAGGAAGCGCACCTCGTCCATACCTGTGTCGTCCAGCCCCCAATCGCTCTCTTTCGCCGAAAATTCCACGCTGAACCGCACCTTCGGCATGTCCAGCTGGGTAAGCTCGCTTTGAATTCGCTCCTCCATCCCCTTCGCGGCCTGCTTTCGGGCCTTGGAAAGGGCTTGTGCCTGCTCCTTCGCCTGCGCCAGCACGGTCTTCAGCTGTTTTTCCAGCTGTGCAAGGCGATCGTCCGCGCTTTCCATGCTGTCAAGCTCTACCCTGCAGCGGTCCAGATAGTCCAGCATTTCCGCTTCCGTGCTGCCGTATTTCTTTTTCAGGCGGTATAGCACATCCAGCCGGCTTTCCAGCCGATCCAGCTCTTCTGGGGAGAAATCCAACCGTTCCCGCCAGTCCCGCAGGGCCTCCGCCAGGTCGTCGGCCGCATAGCGCAGCTCTTCCGCTTTCCCTGAAAGCTCCTCTAGCTCTCCGGCCACGCCTGATGCCCGGTGCAGCGAAGATGCCGCCACGGCAAGCAGTGCGGCTGCGCCCTCCGTTTCCTCCGTACCGGCCAGGGCGGCATAGGCCTCTTCCACGGCGCCGGTCACCTTGCCCGCGTTGCGCAGCAATTCTCTACGGGAGGAAAGCTCTTCTTCTTCGCCCTGCTTCAGCTCCGCCCGCTCCAGCTCCCGGATCTGGAAGGTCAGAGCGTCGATCCGACGGGACTTCTCCGCCTCGTCCATCTGGAGGGACGCGATCTGCTGCCGGATCTCCTGCAAGGTCCCAAAGGTCTCCCGAAACGGCGCAAGCAGCCCTTCCGTCCCGCCGAAGCGGTCCAGATAGTCCAGATGAAGCCGCTCGTCCATAAGCTGCTGGCCGTCATGCTGACCGTGAATGTTCAAAAGCTGCTGCCCCAGTCCTCTCAGCTGGGTCACCGTCAAGGGCCGCCCGTTCAGGCGGCAGACGTTTTTTCCATCCTGCCTGATCTCGCGTTGCAGCAGCAGGTTCCCGTCCTCATCCGGCCCTATGCCGTTCTCCCGGAACCAGGAAAGCTCCGGCAAACGGCAGAAGACCGCGCTCACCAGGGCAGAGGACGCCCCCGTCCGGATCATGTCCCGGCTGGTGCGCTCGCCCAGCACCGCACCGATGGCGTCGATCACGATGGATTTTCCCGCGCCGGTCTCGCCGGTCAGGGCGTTGAAGCCCTCTTCAAAGGAAATGTCCGCCGATTCAATGACCGCGATATTCTCAATATGCAGCAAGGAAAGCATGGCCTTCTCCTCCTTTTACCGCAGCATCTCCTCGATCTCCCGGGCGAATTCCGCCGCGGCGGCGTCCGTCCGCATGATCAGGATGCCGGTGTCGTCCCCGGCCAGCGTCCCCACCATATCCGGCACATCCATGCCGTCCAGCGCCGAGCAGGCGGCGGACGCAAGGCCCGGCATGGTGTTCAGCACCACGATGTTTCGCGCCACATCGAAGGAGGTGACCCCCTCCCGGAAGATGGTGCGCAGCCGCCCAGCAGCGTTCAGGGCGTTCCGCCGCTCTGACACCACGTAATGGTAGGCGCCGCCGGCGGTCTGCTCCTTGATCAGGTGCAGCTCTTTAATGTCCCGGGAAATGGTGGCCTGGGTGGAGCTGATCCCCCGCTCCTGCAATTCGGCAAGGAGCTGCTCCTGGGTCTCCACATTTTTCTCCGAGATGATATTCAGAATCTCCGTCTGCCTTCTGCCCTTCACGGCAAATCCTCCTTTACGGCCGGTTCAGCTTCTGGTTGACGATCTCATAGAACGTCCGGTCCGTCAGCCGCACCAGCTTCGTCACGCTTTTGGAGCGCTTGACCTCCACGATATCCTCCGGCGCCAGACGGAAGGCCTTCCCCCCGTCGGTGGAGAGATAGGCCGTCCTGCGGGCCAGCTTGCCCATGTTCACCTCCACCGTCCGCGCCGCGCCCAGCACCACGGACCTGGCATACAGGGTATGGGCGCAGATGGGGGTCACGATCAGGTTTTCCGCCGTGGGCTCCACAATGGGGCCTCCGGCCGACATGGAATAGGCTGTAGAGCCCGTGGGGGTGGAGACGATCACGCCGTCCCCCGTGGAGCGGAAGGTCTGAACGCCGTCCGCCAGCACCACGCATTCAATGCCCCGGGCCACTGCGCCCTTGGAGACCACCGCATCGTTGAGAATGGTGTCCTCAAACACTGCCCGGCCGCCCCGCAGCACCCGCACGTCCAGCATCATCCGGTTCTCCAGCCGGTAATCCCCGGTGACCAGCTTTTTCAGCATGGGAAGCTCGTTGTGCTCCAGCTCCGCCATAAAGCCCACGCTGCCCATATTGATGCCGAGAATGGGCACGTCGTGGTGCTTGGTCGCCTTAGCCGCGTGCAGAATGGTGCCGTCGCCGCCGAAGCAGATGATCAGATCCGCGCCGTCCAGCTCCTCCTGCATGGCGTGGTATTTGATCCCCTTCGGCATTTCGATGGTGGCGTTATATTCCACGGAAAACGGAAGGCAGAACACCGGCTTTTCCCCCATCTCCCGCAGCATCCGGTCCGCGGCCCGCGCCGTGCGCAGTCCTTTATCCCGATAGGGGTTGGGACTTAAAATGATCTTCATGCTCCTCTTATCCCTCCAGTACGCGATGGGACTCCTCCACCAGTGCCTGCAGGTCGCCGTCCCAGCGCTCTCCCGCTCCGGCCGTCAGATGACCCAGATATTCAATGTTCCCCTCCGGCCCGCGAATGGGTGAAAAGGTGATTCCCCTTACAGAAAAATCCGCTTCCGCCGCGTACTGCAAGAAGTGCTGCAGCACCTCAAGATGCACCGCAGGATCCCGCACCACGCCTTTTTTCCCGACCTTGTCCTTCCCCGCCTCAAACTGAGGCTTCACCAGACAGGCCACCCGGCCGCTTTCCTTCATCAGCTGCCGCAGGGCGGGAAAAATCTTGCTCAGGGAGATAAACGAAACGTCGATACTGGCAAAATCCAGCTCGTCGGGGATCTGCTCATGGGTCAGGTACCGGGCATTGGTCCGCTCCAGGCAAACCACCCGGGGGTCCTGCCGCAGCTTCCACGCCAGTTGGCCGTATCCCACGTCCACGGCGTAGACTTTCTCTGCACCCTTCTGCAGCATACAGTCGGTAAAACCGCCGGTGGATGCGCCGATGTCCGCGCAGATGCAACCGTCCAGGGCAAACTGAAAGGTATTCATGGCCTTTTCCAGTTTCAGGCCGCCCCGGCTCACAAAGGGCAGCTGACCGCTTTTCACGGTGACAACCGCGTCCTCCGCCACCGGCGCGCCGGCCTTTTCCACCTTCTGGCCGTTTACGAACACGCCGCCGCTCATAATGATGGCCTGCGCCTTCTGCCTGCTTTCCGCAAGGCCGCGCTCCGTCATCAGCACATCCAGCCGTTTTTTAGCCATTCCGGCACACCTCCAGCGCCTTCCGGAACAGGCTTTCCCCGTCCAGTCCGCATGTTTCTTTCAGCTGACTTACCGTGCCCTGTGGCACAAAATGGCTCCCCAGATTGCACAGCGCCGCGCCCTTCAAGGTGCAGCCGTTCAGCGCCGCCGCCGCGGCCAAGCGCGCTCCGACGCAATCTGCCGCCGTGCAGTCCTCCGCTGCCAGCAGCCGCCCGGTTTTCCGCAGGGACACCAAGACCCCTTCCGGATTCAGCGGCGTCAATGTCATGAGCTTGATGACCTCGGCAGAAACGCCCGCTTTGGCCAGCCGGGCCGCCGCATCCAGCGTCTCGTTGATCATGGTGCCGTAGCTCACCAGCGTGATGTCCGACCCTTCCCGCAGCACTTCCGCCGCCGAAGCATCCTGACAGATGCCGCGGTACGCGCCCTCGCCGCCCCGGGGATACCGGACCGCCACCGGGCCGCCGCATTCATAGATTGCCGTATGCAAGGCCAGCCGCAACTCGTCAAAATTGGCAGGGGCCAGCACCGTCATGCCCGGCACGGAATTGAGATACGCCACATCAAAGATGCCGTGATGGGTCTCGCCGTCCTCCCCCACCAGACCGGCCCGGTCCACGCCGAACACCACGTGAAGATGCTGAATGGCCACATCGTGGATCAGCATATCATAGCCGCGCTGCAAAAAGGATGAGTACACCGCGAACACCGGAACCATGCCCTGTTTCGCCATTCCGGCCGACATGGCTACCGCATGGCCCTCCGCAATACCTACGTCAAAAAAACGGTCGGGATACCGCCGGGCGAATTCTCCCAGACCGGTTCCGTCCTGCATAGCCGCAGTCACGGCGCAGATGCGCCGGTCCTTCTCCGCCATTTCGCACAGCGTCTCGCCAAACACCTTGGAGAAGTTCGCGCCGGACGCCTTGCAGGGGGTCCCGTCCTCAATATGGAACGGGGAAACCCCGTGAAAGCGGTTGGGCGTCTCCTCAGCCGGTGTATATCCTTTTCCCTTTACAGTCTTGATGTGTAAAAGGACCGGCCCCTTATTATCCTTGGCATAACGCAGCAGCTGCGTGAGGTAATTCACATCGTGCCCATCCACCGGACCCATGTAGGAAAAGCCCATGTCTTCAAACATGCTGCAGGGCAAAATCGTATCCTTAAAGCCCTTTTTCAGTTTGTGAGTAAAGCGGTAAATATGTTGTCCGATGGGGCCGAGACCGGTAATCTTCCGATAGATCTGCTTCAGGTGCAGATACTGGGGCTTCAGCCGCTGGTGCGCCAGATGCTGGGCCATGCCCCCCACGTTTTTGGTGATGGACATGCCGTTGTCGTTCAGGATCACAATCATGGGCTCGCCGCTTTCCCCAGCATCGGACAGGCCTTCATAGGCAAGTCCGCCGGTCAGCGCGCCGTCCCCCAAAAGGGCCAGCACATGATAGTCCTCATGTTGCAAAGTCCTGGCCCGGGCCATGCCCACCGCCACGGAGACCGAGTTAGAGGCATGTCCCGCGATAAATGCATCATGTACGCTCTCCTCCGGCTTTGGATAGCCGGAAAGGCCGCCAAAGGCCCGCAGGGTGTCCATCATCCCGCCGCGGCCGGTCAGAATTTTATGGGCATAGCACTGATGCCCCACGTCAAAGACCAGACGGTCCCGCTGCGTATCAAAGACCCGGTGGATGGCCACTGTCAGTTCCACCGCCCCCAGGTTGGAGGCCAGATGGCCGCCTCGCTGCGCCACGGTCTCAATGATCTCCTGCCGCAGGCGGGCGCAAAGCGCCGGCGCCTCCTCATCCGTCAGGGTAGAAAGCTCCGGAAGCTCCGAAGATAAGATCAATTGTATTCCCTCCCTGCCGCATCAGGCCAGAAGATTCGTTCCCACGATCCCGATGAGAATGCCCAGTGCGCCGCCGGCCAACACCTGAATGGGTGTGTGGCCGATCAGCTCTTTCAATTCCTTGCCGAACATGGCAGGGGTCAGCTGGTTCCAATGGCTCATCATATAGTTCAGGATCTTGGCTTGCTCGCCGGCTGCCCGCCGGACGTTGAATGCGTCGTACATGACCACGAAGGCCGTCACCGCCGCCAGCGCGAAAAGGGGCGACCGGAAGCCCTGGAGCATCCCGATGGACGTGGCCAGCGCGCATACCGTGGCGGAGTGCGAACTGGGCATTCCGCCGCCGCTCAGGACGATCCCCGGCTCGAATTTGTGTTTATAGATCAGCACAACAAATACTTTCAGCACCTGAGCGCCCGCCCAGCCGATAACGGCCAGAGTCAGCGGGACATTGAAGGTAAGCAACTGGCGAAAAGTCATACTTGTCATCCACCCAATTCAAAATTTCTGCCGTGTCAGTGGTTCCGTTCCGCCAGCCGTTCTGCCAGCCAGCACAAAAATCCCGTGTCGGGAAACACGCCTTCCAGAGCGCTTTTTGCCTCGTCCGTATAAGCGCACACCAGCTTTTCGCATTGGTCTGTGCCCAGCAGGGTCAGGAATGTGGTCTTGCCGTTTGCCTCGTCCGAGCCGACCGGTTTTCCCAACTGTTCCGTGGTGGCAGTTTCGTCCAGAATGTCGTCCCGGATCTGAAAGGCCATCCCCAGCGCCGAAGCATACTTGTCCGCCGCGGACAGCATTTCCTCTGTTCCGTTTGCGGCGCAGACCCCCATTTTGCAAGCGGCCCGCAGCAGCGCGCCGGTCTTCCCACTGTGGATCGTCTTCAGTTCTTCCTCGGTATGGGGCTTTCCGTCCCCCACCGTGTCCAGATATTGGCCGCCGCACATGCCGGTCTCCCCCGCCGCTTCCGCCAAAAAGGCCGCCGCCCGGGCGGAGGCTTTGTCCGGCACGGCAAGCACCGTGCGGAAGGCTGCTGCCTGAAGGGCGTCCCCCGCCAGGGTAGCGGCGGTCACGCCGAAGGCCTTATGGCAGGTGGGTTTTCCCCGGCGCAAATCGTCGTTATCCATACAGGGGAGGTCGTCGTGAATGAGGGAATAGGTGTGAAGCATTTCCACTCCACAGGCAAAGTTCAGTGCGGCCTCCGCCGATCCTCCCGCCGCCTTACAGAACTGCATGGTCAGCACCGGGCGGATCCGCTTTCCCCCGGCCATCAGACTGTAGCGCATAGCATCTAATAGTTCTTTCTGCGGGCATTCTTGCCGGAAAAACCGGTCCAACCGTTCCTCGACCGCTTTCCGGCAGGACTCATATTCCCCTTCGTACGCTGCCATACTTAAGCCTCCGGCCCGTCAAAGGGCACCTCGACCATTTCGCCGTTTGCGTCGGCGGTGAGCTTTGTCACCTTCTGCTCTGCCTTGTCCAGCATAGCGGAGCACTGCTTCATGAGCTTCGTGCCCTCTTCAAACAGGCTGAGGGCCTCTTCCAGAGGGGCCTCTCCCGTTTCCATGCGGGCGACGATCTCATCCAGACGACTCATGGCCTGCTCAAACGTCCGTTTTTTCTCAGCCATTTTGGGACCTTCCTTTCTCTTCCACGCGGCAACTCAGCTGTCCGTCCGCAAGCTGTATTCCGATCCGCTGCCCGATTTCAGCCTCCTGCACCGAGCGCACCACGTTTCCTCCTTCATTCCAGGGGATGGCGTATCCGCGGCTCAAAACGGCCAGCGGGCTCAAGGCGTGAAGCCGCCCAGCCCCGTGGGAAAGCCTTACGCGGCTGCGCTCCAGCGTCAGCTTCATCTCCCGCGCAAGACGCTCGCCCTGCCGGTCCAGCAGCATCCGGCGGTCCAGAAGGCCCGCCCGCGGGTCGGTCAGCATCCGGCTTTTCCCGATGCGCGACAGCGCCTCCCGTGCCGACTGGATCTGCCCAAGCAGCTCTTTTTTCATACGCTGCTCCATTCCGGCAAGCTGCCGCTTCAGGTCCAGCCTGTCCGGTACTGCCAACTCCGCACCGTTGGACGGCGTGGCCGCCCGCAGGTCGGCCACAAAATCCGCAATGGTTACGTCCGGTTCATGGCCCACTGCCGAAATGACCGGGATATGAGACCGGAAAATGGCCCGGGCCACGATTTCTTCATTGAAGGCCCACAGATCTTCGATCGAGCCGCCGCCCCGGCCCGTAATGAGCAGGTCGGCAAGGTTCAACGCGTTTGCAAGATCAATGGCCCCGGCGATCTCGCCGGCTGCCTCCTCCCCCTGCACCCGGACGGGCACGATCACCACGTCCGCCACGGGGAACCGCGCCTTCAAAATGCGCAGCATATCCCGCACCGCTGCCCCCGCGGGGGAGGTGATGAGGGCGACCTTCTCCGGGAATTTAGGCAGGTTTTTTTTCTTCTCTGGGTCAAAAAGTCCTTCTTTGAACAGCCGCTCTTTCTGCTGTTCAAAGGCCACGTGCAGGTCGCCCGCCCCCTCCGGGATCAATTCGTTGCAGTAAAGCTGATACTGCCCGTCCCGTGGGAACACGGAAATGCGCCCCAGCGCCACCACCTTCATGCCGTTCTCCGGCTGAAACTTCAACCGACCCGCTTCCGTGCGGAACATAACACAGCGAATGGCGCCCGTAGCGTCCTTCAGGGAAAAATAGTGATGGCCGGAGGGATAACGCTTGTAGTTGGAGATCTCTCCCCGCACGAACAGCGCCGCCAGCAGCTCGTCCCGGTCCATGACCGACTTGATATACTGATTCACCTGGGTCACGCTGTAAACCGGTACCTGCATGTCGGTCTTCAGCCCTCC
>CAKUEI010000047.1 GCA_934646175.1 uncultured Oscillospiraceae bacterium | reverse complement strand
GTTGTGTTACGTTTCGTACGCCTCACGGCCGGGTCGTTTTCCCTCTGTCTCAGGCTGGTGTCAGGGCCTTACGGCCCTTCTCTCGCCTTCGCTGCGGTCCAAACGCCCCTGTTCGGCGGCTCAAACGCTTCGATAAACCCACGGTTCCACCCTGCTTGCCGGAAGCATCAAACCCCCGGCCGCTCGTGTCCCCCGATAACGGAAGGGTCCCGTCCCGGTCATCCCGGGCCGCTCAGGAGTGGTACCTCCGCCGCCGTCACACAGGGTGCTTTCACCAAATGCACCCCTCTCTGAGAGCCGCTACGCGGATTCTTCTCCGTCATTGCGCTTTGAACAAGGGGTAGTGTATACCCCTGTCGGACATTTGTCAAGAGGCGGTGTTCTCCGTCTTTTCCTCCTGCCGGGGTAACACCAAGGTGAACCGGGTCCCTAATCCCACGCGGGAGACCACCTCGAACCGGCCCTTATGCCGCTCGGCGATCCATTTGGCGATGGAAAGGCCCAGCCCGGTGCCGCCGGTCTGGCGGGCCCTGGACTCGTCCGTCCGGTAGAATCGGTCGAACACATAGGGCAACGACTCCGGCGGGATTCCCTGCCCTTCGTCCTGCACTGAGATCCGCGCCTCTTTTTCGTCTCCGCCCACTGTCAGGGTGATGCAGCCCCCATCCGGGCTGTATTTCAGGCTGTTGTCCGTGATCACCCGCAGGCACTGCTTCAGAAGGCCCTCGTCCCCCAGCACCCACACCGGCTCCGATGCGTCCAGGTGGAAGGTGTGCACTTCGTCGATCATGTCGGCCTCCCGCAGCACCTCGGCCGCCAGGGCGGAAAGGTCCAGCCGCTTTTCCTCAAAATGCACCGAGGCGTTGTCCCCCCGGGCCAGAAACAGCAGCTGCTCGATCAGTTCTTTCATGCTGTCCGCCTCGGCACGGATGGCGTCGATGGCTTCCTGCCGGGTCTCCGGGTCGTCCTTGCCCCAGCGGTCCAGCAGGTTGGCGTAACCCTGAATGACTGCGATAGGGGTCCGCAGCTCGTGAGAGGCATCGGACACAAAGCGCATCTGGGCGGAATACGCCTCATTGATGCGGTCCAGCATAGCGTTGATGGCCGCGGCAAGGCTCTGCACCTCCTGCTGCCCGCCGGAAACGGACACCCGGGCGTCCAGATGGGTGGCATTGATCTGATCCAGCGCCCCGGCCAGATTCTTCAGTTCCTCCGGCGACATGGTCTGGGCCGCGCTGCCCAGCTTGTTGGCCGCCGCAGCCAGATCCTGCAGGGGCCGCATGCTTTTTTTCACCAGCCCCGCGTTCTGGAAAATGCCGAATACCAGCCCCACAGCTTCCAAAATCAGCAGCAGGCGCATGGTGAATACCAAGATCGCAATGGGCCTTGTCATATCAAGGGAAATGGCGTACGCCTCGCCCCCGTTGGGAAGCTCCACCGTATAGACCGCCGATTTCACCGGCCCGAACAGGGAGGCATCCAGTGCGACACTTCTCAGTCCTTCCCCGGCCCCCTCCGGCCAGACCCCGCCGCCCAGCAGCCTCCAGCGCTTCCCCTCCGGCGCCCGGGAAAGGCGGGTCACCGTATAGCCCCCCGCTTCCATCCACGGCTGGCTCTCCGACGACGGGATGCCGTTTTCCTGCACCTCTGCGGCGATCTGGGCGGCCCAGCCGTCCGCCCACGCGGTGATGCCGAAGCTCACCAGCAAAATCAGAATCAGATCCAGCGCCAGGAAAACCCCAAAAAGCCGCAAAAACAGCCTGGCGTTCAGCCGCATGGAGATGGTGCTGTGCACCGTTTCCGGTGCCTGTTGTGTTTGTTGTGTCTGCTGCACAGCCATCCGGATCCCTCCTCTCTTCCGCGGCTTCTGTTTTGATCGCTTAGCCGTTCAGCACCCGGATGACGGGGGCAAGCTGTTCCTCGTCCACCCAATCCGCGCCTTCGTCCATGGCCTTCCGCATTTCCGCAGCGGCCTCGTCCTTTTTGGCCGACAGCATCCGGCGCAGTGCGCCCATCAGCATCCGTTCAACGCCAGTCACCCGCTCGGGGGCGTATCCGCCTCGCAGGTAGAAGCAGGGCGTTCCTTTCAGGCCGTGCTTTTCCGCCAGCGCCGCGCCGTCATAGTGGGCCGACATGCCCACGGCACAGACAAGCGCCACGTCAAACCGGCCCTGCACCTTGGAAAGTCCCTGAATTTTTCCCGCCTTCAGCCAGCCAAGAAAGGCGATGCGGCTTCCCGGCGTCAGCTGGGTAAGGGCTTCGGGAAGGGACATCAGCGGAAGTCCCGTTTTGCGGTGCAGAAGCTCCGCATAGCGCTTGGTGAACCCGGTTTCCGAACAATAGACCAGAATCATGCCTTCTCCTCCCGAATCACATAGCCCACGCCGCGCACAGTGTGGATGAGCTTGATGCCGTATGCCTCATCGATCTTGCTGCGCAGAAAGCGGATGTATACGTCCACCGCGTTGGTCTCGCCCGCGAAGTCAAAGCCCCACACGCCGTCCAGCAGCACCTCGCGGGAAAGCACCTTCCCCTTGTGCTGTAAGAGGTAATGCAGAAGGTCAAATTCCCGCCGGGTCAGCTCCACCCCTTCGCCGTTCACCGTCACCTCGTGCCGACCCGGGTCCAGGCTCAGGGGCCCGGCGGTCAGCACCGCCGCGGCGGCCTTCCGGCTTTCCGCCTTCTGACGCAGGGCCGCGCGGATGCGGGCCAAGAGCTCTTCAATGGCGAAGGGCTTTGTGATGTAGTCGTTGGCGCCGCTGTCCAGCCCGGCCACCTTGTCCATCACCGTGTCCCGGGCGGTCAGCATGATCACCGGCACGTTAGAGGTCCGCCGCAGGCGGCGCAGCACCTCCATGCCGGAAAGGCCGGGCAGCATGATATCCAGCAAAATGAGGTCATACTGCCCGGACGAAGCCTTTTCCAGCCCGCTGGGGCCGTCAAAGGCTTTCTCCACCTCGTAGCCCTCATAGCGCAGCTCCAGCTCCACCATGCGGGCCAGTTTTTCCTCGTCTTCTACCAATAAGATCCTGTCCGCCATCAGTGCTTCCCCCGTTTCTTCTGTTCCTTGCCGCTTCCCTTTGCATCGTTCATCAGATCACGGACCAGCGCATACGCGCCGTCCAGAAAGCGGTTGACTGCGTCCCTCCCCGGAAAATCTGGCCCCGTAATGCGGTAGCGGCACCCCAGCAGCAGGCACACCGCCAGCACCACGGGCACCAGCGGGAACCGCACGCACAGCAAAATCACAAGCAGCAGCAGCGGAATGGCCACCGTGCGCTTTTCATTCCACCAGACCTCCCAGGTCCCGTAGATCAGCGCTCGGAACAAGGCCGTAAAAAACTCCTTCCAGCTTGTGCCCCTCAGCTTTTCCCACACGCTGCCCGGCACTTTCTCCCGCGCCGTTTCCGCGCGCTCTGCCCGCTTCCCGGGTATCCGGGGGCTGCCCGTGCCTTCCGAAGAAGCCTTCCCGGACGCCGTGGAGTAGCTTCCCCCCGCCGTGGGGGGGAGCTGCCCGGTTTTCTCAAGCAGGAGCGCCGCCTCTAAAAGATCGTCGCCCGTCTGACGGAGGGCGGCCCGTGCCGCCGCTTCTGAAATGCCGGTTTGCGTACACAGCCGCGCAATGCGCTGGGATTCGTCCATGGGCACAGCCCTCCTTTCTCTTTCCGGACTTTATTATAAGGCGGCAGGGTCAAACCGTCCTTTACTCCATCTTAAATTTTCATTAAAGCGTCCCGTTTCCCTTCCAGTATAGCAAATCTCGCGGCATTGTCCAGAAAAAGCAGGGGAAAATGGGCGTCCCGGAAGCACCCTTTTGCTTCCGGGACGCCATACCTGCTTTTTCTTAAATTCTCGCAACACCGCTGGCCCTGGCCGCTTCCGCCACCGCCCCGGCCACTGCGGGGCAGATGCGCTCGTCAAAGGCGTAGGGCAGGATATAGTCCCGGCTCAGCTTGTCGCCCACCAGGTCGGCCAGTGCCCGGGCCGCCGCCAGCTTCATTTCCTCGTTGATGTCGCTGGCCCGCACATCAAACGCGCCGCGGAAAATGCCGGGGAAGGCCATCACATTGTTGATCTGGTTGGGGAAATCGCTCCGCCCGGTGCCCACCACGGCGGCCCCGGCCTGCAGGGCCAGATCCGGCATGATCTCCGGGGTGGGGTTTGCCATGGGGAACAAAATGGCGTCCGGCGCCATGGTCTTCACCATTTCCGGCGTCACCAGTCCCGGCGCGCTGACCCCGAGGAACACATCGGCCCCCACCAGCATCTCCGCAAGGGTACCCTTCCGCTTTTCCCGGTTAGTCACCCTGGCCATTTCCTCCTGCGCGGGGGTAAGGCCCTCCATGCCCTCATAGATGGCGCCGCGTTTGTCGCACATAATCACGTTCCTGAGGCCGCAGGCCATGAGCAGCTTCATAATGGCTATGCCCGCCGCGCCCGCGCCGCAGGAGACCATCTTCACGTCCTCGATCTTCTTCCCCACCACCCGCAGGGCATTGGTCAGCGCCGCCAGCACCACCACGGCGGTGCCGTGCTGATCGTCGTGGAACACGGGGATAGAGCAGCGCTCTTTCAGCTTCCGCTCGATTTCAAAGCAGCGGGGAGCGGAAATATCCTCCAGATTGATCCCGCCGAAGGAGCCCTGCAGCAGCTCCACCGTGCGGACGATCTCGTCCACATCGTGGCTGCGGAGGCACAAAGGCACCGCGTCCACATTGCCGAAGGCTTTGAAGAGGACGCACTTGCCCTCCATCACGGGCATACCCGCCTCGGGGCCAATGTTGCCCAGGCCCAGCACCGCTGTTCCGTCGGTCACCACGGCCACGGTGTTCCACCGACCGGTGAGCTCATAGCTTTTCTCCGGGTCCTTCTGAATTTCCAGACAGGGCTGCGCCACGCCGGGGGTGTAGGCAAGGGACAGGGCGTCCTTGTCCTTCACCTCCATTTTGGGGACGGTCTCCAGCTTTCCGTGCCACTCATAGTGTTTTTTCAGCGACTCTTTTGCGTAATCCATGCCGCACCTCTTTCTTCCGTCTTCTTCGGGTTAAATATCGCAATCAGTATACCATATTCTCCCGGGATTTTGTCTACAAAAACCGCCGGAACTGTGTTATAATTCCTTAACAGAGTGAACAGAAGAGGAGGACTGATGCATGAAAAAGCGTCTCGCCGCGCTGTTTCTCGCCCTTTTGCTGGCCGTATGCTTCCTGCCGCCCCGGGCGGACGCTGCCGGCGACATCTATTTCACCGCCGTCAACGACAATGTCCTCCCCCTCAACGCGGGCACCATGCCCGCCTGGGTGGACGGGGTACTCTACGTGCCCTACACGGTGTTCGACAGCGCAAGCTCCGGCGTCAACCTGCGCATCAGCTGGAACCAGAACCGCTCCAACGGCACCTTCACCCTCTACACTCTCAATGATACGCTGGTCTTCGACCTCAATCAGAACAATTCCAAAAACGCCCACAGCGGCGAGTTGTTCTATTACCACGCCATCACCCGGAACGGGAAAATCTACGTCCCCATCGCCTTTGTGTGCAGCTTTTTCGGTCTCGGTCTCTCCCGCATCTCCACGCCCTACGGCGAGCTGGTGCGCATCAAGAATTCTTCCGTGGTGCTCAGCGACCGGGACTTTACCGATGCCGCGGCCTCGCTGATGGAGACCCGCCTTAGGCGCTATAATCAGAGCCTTACCCCCGCCGACCCGGACCCTTCCGCCCAGCCTTCTGCGTCGCCCGACCCGGACAACAGCAGCCATGCCCGTCAGCGGGTCTACCTTGCGGCAGAATGCACCAACGCATCCCAGCTTGATTCCATTCTGGACACGCTGGAGCGCACCCGCTATACGGTGCTCTTCCTGATCGCCCCCGATCGTTTGGATGATCTTGCCCCCCAGCTGCGGCGGGCCGTCGCCCGAGGACACACTATCGGCTTTCTGCTCTCCGGCGAGGGGGAGGACTCTGTCCGCGCCATGAATGACGCAAACGACGCCCTGTTCCGCATCGCCTGCGTCCGCACCTCCCTCTTTTCCATGGAAAGTGGGGACGGCGACGCCCTGACGGAGCTGGGCTATGTCTCTTTCCGTCCCACGGTGCGGGCCAACGTCTCCGCTTCCCGGGTCCTGCGCCGGGTGGAGGGGCAAAAGGGCGTTGTGCGCCTTCTCTTTTCCGGCAGCGGGGAAAGCGCCTCCCGCTTTTCCCAGGTCCTGCGGGAACTACAGCAGAAATCTTACACCATCCGTCCGGCTGTGGAGCCGGAATTCTGATTTTTTCAAAGGAGCTGTTACCATGCAAGACGGATTCGTCAAAGTCGCCGCCGGTACTCCCGCCATCCGGGTTGCCGACTGCCGCTATAACGCCGAGCAGATCTTCACCCTCATGCGGGAAGCCGATCGGCAGGGCGTCCGCGTTCTCTGCCTGCCGGAGCTGTGCCTGACGGGCTACACCTGCGGCGACCTGTTTCTGCAACCCACGCTGCTGAAGGGCGCGGAGGAGGGCCTTGCTACCATTCTGGACGCCACCAAAAATCTGGATATGCTCACCGCCGTCGGAATGCCGGTGAAATGCAGCCGGGACAATAAGCTCTATAACTGCGCCGTCCTGATCCGCAAGGGCGAGATCCTCGGCATCATTCCCAAGGTCTATCTCCCCAATTACGGGGAATTTTACGAGCAGCGCTGGTTCACCTCC
Source organism: uncultured Oscillospiraceae bacterium (assembly GCA_934646175.1). Taxonomy (GTDB): domain Bacteria; phylum Bacillota; class Clostridia; order Oscillospirales; family Oscillospiraceae; genus CAKUEI01. The sequence continues at coordinate 5,933 of CAKUEI010000047.1, read as the reverse complement.
GGGAAGGACGCCGACTTTGTGGCGGACCTCTGTGGCCAGCGGGTGTTTTTCTCCCGCAATATGATCTTCTCCTGCCAGTCTCTTCCCGAGCTGGTGGTGGGAGTGGAGATCTGTGAAGATCTCTGGGCGCCCGATCCCCCCTCCCGCGCCCTGGCGCAAGCGGGGGCGACCCTGATTTTGAACCTCTCCGCCTCGGACGAGGTCGTGGGGAAAGAGGGCTACCGCCGTCAACTGGTGACCGGGCAGTCCGCCCGCCTGCTCTGCGGCTATGTCTATGCCGACGCCGGGGAGGGAGAATCCACCACTGACGTGGTCTTCGTGGGGCACAACATGGTGGCCGAAAATGGCGCTCTGCTGGCCGAGCGCCGCTTTTCCGCCGGTCTTACCATCAGCGAGATTGATGTGCAGAAGCTCTCTTACGAGCGGCAGCGTATGACAACCTTCACTGCTCTGCCGGCCCAAGCGGACGAGAAGGTCATGCGCATCCCCTTCACGCTGGAGCCTGCCTCTACCTGGCTGACCCGGTCCATCCCCTCTTCCCCCTTCGTTCCGGAGGACCGGAACGACCGGGCCGAGCGCTGCAACGAGATCCTGCGCATTGCCGCCTCGGGCCTGAAAAAGCGATTGGAGCACACCCACGCCAAAACCGCTGTGGTGGGACTTTCCGGCGGGCTGGATTCCACGCTGGCCGTCCTCATCACTGCCATCGCCATGAAGCTCTTAAACCGTCCCTCCACCGACATCATCGCCGTCACCATGCCCTGCTTCGGCACCACGGATCGCACCAAGTCCAACGCCGTCCTGTTGGCCGAACGGCTGGGCTGCACCCTGAAGACCATCGACATCGGTGCAGCGGTAAAGCAGCACTTCAAGGACATTGGCCAGTCCATGGAGGACCACAGCGTCACCTTTGAAAATGGGCAGGCCCGTGAGCGCACTCAGGTGCTTATGGACATCGCCAACCAGACCGGCGGCATGGTCATCGGCACCGGCGACCTCTCCGAACTGGCTCTGGGCTGGTGCACCTATAACGGCGACCATATGAGCATGTACGCCGTCAACGCCTCCATTCCCAAAACGTTAGTGCGCCATCTGGTCAGCTTCATCTCCGACGACAAGGCGGAGGAGGACCAGCAGCTTTCCCACGTTCTCACTGACATTCTGGATACACCGGTCTCTCCTGAGCTTCTCCCCGCCATCGAGGGCAAGATCAGCCAGAAGACGGAGGACCTGGTGGGGCCTTATGAGCTGCACGATTTTTATCTTTACTATGCCATCCGCTGGGGCTTCCCGCCCCGGAAGGTCTTCCGTCTGGCAGAGCAGGCGTTCCTGCGCACTTATGACCGCGCCACATTGCTGAAATGGCTGAAGAACTTCTACCGCCGTTTCTTTAACCAGCAGTTCAAGCGAAGCTGCCTGCCCGACGGGCCGAAGGTCGGCTCCGTCACCCTCTCCCCCCGCGGTGATTGGCGGATGCCCAGCGATGCCGTGGCCGCCCTCTGGCTGGAGGAACTGGAGGCGCTGTCCTAACCGTGAAGACCACTTATCGAGAGCTTTTCTTCTCCTTTGCCAAGGTGGGCGTCATGACCTTCGGCGGCGGATACGCCATGCTTCCCATGCTCCAGCGCGAGATCGTGGAGAAAAAGGGCTGGGCCAGTGAGGCGGAGCTTGCCGATTGCTTTTCCATCGGGCAGTGTACCCCCGGCGCCATTGCTGTCAACACTGCCACCTTTTTAGGCTGCAAACAGCGGGGCGTTTTGGGCGGCATCATTGCCACCTTGGGTGTGGTATTCCCCTCCGCCGTCATCATCTCGGTCATCGCCGCCTTCCTGCAGCATTTTGCCGAGGTCCCGGCAGTCATTCACGCCTTTGCCGGTATCCGCGCCTGCGTCTGCGCCCTCATTTTGTGCAGTGTTATCCGCCTTGGGAAGCAGACGGTCATCGATCGGCTGACCGCCGTCATCGCTGCGGCCGTCTGCGTGCTGATGCTGTGCTCCAAGGTCATCTCCGCCCGTGTCCCGGCCCTCTCCTTCCTGCTCTCACCGGTGGCGTTCGTCCTGATTGCCGGGGGGATCGGCCTGCTGGTCACCTTTTTCGGCAAGGGGAAAGGCGGGGAAAAAACATGATCTTTCTTTCCCTTTTCTTTGAATTTTTCAAGGTCGGCCTTTTCTCCGTGGGCGGCGGTCTTGCCACCATTCCCTTTTTGCAGGAGATGGGTGCCCGCACCGGCTGGTTCACCGCCGCGGAGCTTACCAACATGATCGCCGTCAGCGAATCCACCCCCGGCCCCATGGGGGTCAATATGGCCTCCTACGTGGGGTTCCATCTGGCCGGGCCAGTAGGCTGCGCCGCGGCCACCCTCGGGCTGGTGGCCCCTTCCGTCATTGTCATCCTGATCATCGCCGGGTTCCTTCACAAATTCCGGGACAGCCGCGCGGTGAACGGCGTTTTCTACGGTCTGCGCCCCGCCTCCACCGGCCTGATCGCTGCCGCGGGCCTTTCCGTCGCGGCCATCACTCTGCTCAACACCTCCGCCTCCGGCGCGGGCATCTTCCAGTGGAAGGCCATTCTCCTGTTCCTGGCCGTCTTTCTGGTCATGCAGCATAAGAAGCTGAAAAAGCTGCACCCCATCGTGCTCATCCTTCTCTCCGCCGTCGCGGGAGTTGTGTTTCAAATGTAAAAGCAAAAAGCAAAAGCGGATGCGTTTCAAAACGCATCCGCTTTTCCTTCAGTATAACCCAAAGAGAAAAATCAACCCTAAAAGCGACACCCATATCAGAAGTATGCTAAGTCCCAGGAGAGATTTCCCTAATACCGGGCTTTCCTGCTTCTGCACAGAATTCAACAAGCTCTCTGCGGCAGGCGCAAATAAAATGACACCAATCAATCCAAGAATCGGAAACAAATATAAAAGCATTACGGATACACCCTCCTCGCATGGCATATAAATCGCTTCTTTATGCGTATCAACAAAGTAGATACTATTCCACCTATTCGCAGAAGAAAGCTCTGTCCCCCATTTGGGGGACGGAGCTTTCTTTTCACTTAAACCTGAAAATCTCTTAGAGATTCAGCTCGGTGCGACGGATCAGGTCGTCCTGCGCGGCCTTATAGACCTCGACAAAGTAAGCCGAGAAGCCGGCGATACGGACCACCAGGTCCTTGTAGTTTTCGGGGTGAGCCTGCGCGTCGCGCATGGTGTCGGAAGAGATGATGTTCATCTGCATTTCCATGCCGCCCAGGTTGAAGAAGTAAGTCTTCATCAGGTCGATGAGCTTATCCACACCGGCGTCGTTGCTGACTGCGGAGGGATGGAACTTCATGTTCAGCAGGATGCCGTTGGAGTACTTGGAGTGGTCGAAGCAGGTGACGGAGCGCAGGATAGCCGTGGGGCCGTGGGTGTCCAGGCCCTGAACGGCGGAGATACCGTCGGACAGAGGCTCGCCGGAGCGGCGGCTGTCCGGGGTGGCGGCGGTGAACTTGCCGTACACCACGTTCATGGTGACGGGGTACATACCGGGGGCGAAGTGGCCGCGGGCGGTGGTGCGGGTGACCACATAGTCCGCATAGCTTTCTGCCACAAACTTGGCGTACTGATCCACTGCCTCTTCCCCATTGCCATAGTGCTTCAGGTTGCCAATGATATACTGGCGCAGCTCTTCGTAGCCTTCCCAGTTGTGGGTGATGGCGTCATACAACTCGCGCGTGGTGCATTTCTTCTGTTTGAAGCACAGCTCATCGATGACGTTCAAGGACTCGGCCACATTGCCCAGGCCGATGCCGGACATACCGGTAGAGTTGTACTTGGAGCCGCCCAACATCACATCCTTGCCCTTCTCCATGCAGCCTTCCATCATGGCAGAGACCACCGGCTGCTGCATTTCATAGGAAGCCACAGCCTCATGGATGTTGACCATCTCGCCGTACCAGTTGACCCAGTACTTCATCATCTTCAGGTAGGCTTCCTTGACCTCTTCGATGCTGTTCATCTCATAGAGATAGCCGGTCTCGGGGCCGAACTGGGTGGTGGTGTCCACCAGGGGATCCTTGCCCTGACGGAAGGACTTGCCGTTATTCAGCGCCAGCAGCAGGATGTTCACGAAGTTGGTGTAGGAGCTGATGCCCAGGCCGCCGCAGGCGGGCCACTCTTCGCCGCCGATGGACGGCTCCACGCAGCCGATGATGCAGTAATTCCAGACGTCTTCCTTGGCAATGCCGCGGCTCATCAAAGCGGGCATGATGGCCTCGTCGCTCTCAAAAATGGGAATACCGCCATTGATCTTATTCACCGCGATAGCACATTCCCACAACTCTTTCGGGGTGCCCTGATGCACACGCAGGCTCTGCACCGGGGAATGCATTTTCATGCGGCCCATGGCCTCCAGACACATATAGGTGCACACGTTGGTGGCGTCGCTGCCGTCTGCCTTGATGCCGCCCACGGTGATATTCTGGCCGGAGGTGTATCCGGGCGAGGAAGCAGCCGTGCGGGCAGCCCAGACCTTGTTCTGTTCGGCGACCTTCAGGTAGTAGAGATCGATAAGCTCCTGCGCTTCTTCCCGAGTGATAGCGCCGGAAGCGATGTCCCGCTCGGCAAAATCGCCCACAAACTGGTCAAAACGGCCGATGGAAGTACCGTGCATATTGGCATCCATCAGTACGCACATTTGATAGAACCAGACGGTCTGGATGGCTTCACGGAAGTTGCGGGCGGGGTTCTCCATGATCCAGCCCATGGTCTCGCTGATCTGTTCCAGCTCGGCCTTGCGTTTGGCATCGGTGCACTCTGCTGCCAGGCGGGCACACTCGGCGCTGTAGCGCTTGGCATAGGTGATCATAGCGCCGCAGACAATGGAAACACCCTTGTAGAAATTATAGGCGCCGGCGCCGCCGGGCAGGCCCTCGTCCTCTAACTGCCGCATCTTGGCCTCGGCCTCTTCCTTGACCGCCTTGAAGCCCACACGAATGGCCTTCTGATAGTTGGGGGCATAGTGGCCGATGGGCTGGGGGCAAACGTCCTGCGCAGTGAAGTTGACCACACAGTTGTTGGCCATCTTCTGATAGGACAGGGGGATGTACGGGTTCACCAGAGAGTTCAGGCACTCCTCATCCCAGAAGCTCACGGTGTCCAGAATGTACTGCTTATCCTCGTCGGTGCAGTGATAGGGGTCGTTGGGGCGGGTGGCCAGGGTGCCGTCCACCAGCTCAGGCACGATCCAGCGAATGGAGTACTCGGGGTACAGGGCGGAGCCCTTGAAGGTCTTGGTGAAGCTGCCCACGATCAGTTCGTCCTCATGGACCCAGCAGGGCAGGTTTTCGCACAGGTTGGCGAAGTTCATAGCGCGCTTCAGGCCGCCGCGCAGATTGCGGTGGGACTGATAGAACTCGGTCACCAGGCGATAGCGGTTGATGTCCAGATAGGGCACCGTGTTACGGTAGCGGGCACGGACACGCTGCACGCGGTCGGTCATAGAGCTGAATTCGTACATAAACGTGATACCTCCTCATTTCATTATGCCATGCATCATCGTGCTGCAAACGGTCGGAGATGTTTTGCTTCCTGTCTGATTTTGCAAGAAGCTCTCTCAGCTTTTATTATATCTTACAATATAATAAAAATCAATGGTTATTATAGCCGTCTGCCCCGTGATCACCTACTTTTTTACCCATTGACCCTCCAGAATAGTGCAAAGATATTCCAAAACCTCTCCCCACCCTTTGAAAGGCTGTTCCCGTCCTGCGTTTTCCTGCACCCCCACAGGGAAAGCACGCACAAAAAGATCCCCCGCGGAGCTTGTGCTCCGCGGGGGATCTTCAAACGCGGTTTCTTACTTGTGGTCCACGCCATACATATAACGGATCAGATCCAGCACCTTGTTGGAGTAGCCGATCTCGTTATCGTACCAGGAGACCACCTTGACGAAGGTGTCCGT
>CAKUEI010000046.1 GCA_934646175.1 uncultured Oscillospiraceae bacterium | reverse complement strand
CGTCCGTTCCCTTCTGGCCCAAAACCATGTGGATTACCGGCTGAAGGTGGTGGACCGTTCCGCCCCCAGCCCCCTTTCCACCGGCCGCCGCGGCAGGACCGGCTCCTTCGGGGAATCCCCCGCCTTGGCCTGCGAGTATATCTTTACTGTGCGCAAGGAGGACCTTCCCCGCGCCCAGGCCGTCCTTTTCGGTCAATTTGGCCGCTAATAAGTGTTCAAACGGAATCCTCTGCGCTGGGCCTTGAAAATGAAAAGCGAGGAAGTCTGATGACTTCCTCGCTTCTTTTCTATTTGTAGATCTCGCTCAGGGCGTCCACCACATCAGCCACCGCGCCCTCTGCGCAGGGAGACACCACGTGTACCCCCTTGGCCGTCCGCATCATCTCCGGCGCGTTGCCGGGAACGAAGGGGATCGCCGCACAGTTCAGCATGGGCAGGTCGTTGGGGTTGTCCCCGATGCAGTAAATGTTCTTCCGGTCGATGCCCAAAACCTTTGCCACCTTCAGCACCGCCGTGCCCTTGGTGGTATCCTTCCCCGTCAGCTCCAGCAGGTAACGGCTGGAGAAAATGCACTCGTACCGGTCCCCCCACTGCCGCAGGAATTCCTTCTGCACCGTTCTTAAGTACTCGTGATCCTCCTGAAAGATCACCTTGGTCCACGGCCGGGGCATTTTCTCAATGGTGCACGCCGTATAATGGCACCCCACCTTTTTCATGTGCCCTTCCGTCACCGCGTTGGGCCGGAACACGTAGATATTGTCCCCGCAGTACGCCTCAAAGGCCAGCTCCGGGAACTGCCTGCACAGCTCGGCACAGTCGTTCGCCGCCTCTTCGGGGAGATAGACGTGCTCCAGCTCCTCCTTCGTGGAAAAATCGTAGATGAGCGAGCCGTTGCTCAGCACCGCCGGGGCGTTCATGGGCACCTTGTCCGCCCACGGGGTAAATGCCTCCAGCGCCCGGCCGGTGGCAATGAGGAACCGCCCGCCTTCCGCCATGAATCTTCTCAGCCGCGCAAGGCTTCGCTCCGGAATGACATCGGTCTTCCCGTCGCACAGGGTATCGTCAAAATCGCTGGCCAGCAGTACGCCATCAAATTTTCCCACTTCAGCATCCGTCCTTACTTCAAGTCCTCGCCGTCAAAATACCGTCTCAGCGGCGTTGCGTACAGCAAAACCGCCACCACGGTGGTGATGATGATCTCGGGGATCATATAGCTTCCGTTATAGGCAATGGACCAGATAGGCGCCGCCCAGCCCAGCACATTGGGCCACAGCACCTCCCAGATCCACGTCCCGCTGATGAAATGAAACAGCAGCCGCAGAAGAAAGGTCACCACAATGCCGGCCGCCAGCCCCGCCCGGGGATTTTTCGTCTTCCGGTAAAACGCGCCGGAAAAGCCGATCGCCGTAAAGGGCAGGATGTAGTCCAGCAGGATGATCCCCACTGCCATGCCCACGCTGGTGGCGTACTGCACGTTCGCTGCCCCCAGCACGAGCTGCAGAATGCTGTACACCAGTGCGGTGCACAGCCCCCGCTTCGTGCCGTACCGGATAGAGATCAGTACCAGCGGCAGCATGGAACAGAAGGTGATGCTGCCGCCCAGGGCCCATGGGCCGTGGAAGCTCAGCTCGCTCAGCACCGTGCCGATGGCCAGCATAATGGCGCTCTCCACCAGATAATGGGTCATGGTGGCCTTTGGTTTCGTTTGGGTCATAGTCATGTCGCTCCCTGCAGAAAAAGTACCGCATGCAAACGCGCAATGCGGTACGAAAGAAAACGGCATGAGACGCCTCATGTCTGATAACTTCCTACGCCGGCATTACCCGGATCAGGTTCAAGGTGACCTGGGGCGGCCATACGCCCCAATCTCAGCCGGACATGCGCCCAGCGCCCCTGTTATTTCGTTTGTCTCGCGGTCTGTTCTTGATTTTACTCTATGGCGCGGAGCTTTGTCAATACCTTGTCAAACCAGTCGGGCAGCGGCGCCGACACCGTTACTCGCTCCCCCGTGGCCGGATGGAGAAAGCTCAGCTTTTTCGCGTGCAGGCACTGACCCTCCAGCCAGTCCCACTGCTTCCGCGCCCCGCCGTACACTTTGTCCCCCAGCAGCGGGTGCCCCAGAGAGGCCATGTGGACCCGGATCTGGTGGGTACGTCCGGTCTCCAGCCGGCAGGTCAGGTGGGTATAGCCGGAAAAGCGTTCCTCCACCTTCCAATGGGTGGCGGCCCGCCGCCCCCCCTGCCGGTCAATGGCCATTTTCTTCCGGTCTGTCCGGCTGCGACCGATGGGGGCGTCCACCGTCCCCTCGTCCGCCCGAAAGCCTCCGATGGCCACTGCCGCGTAAACGCGGTACATGCTGTGGTCCTTCAACTGTTCGGAGAGGGAAGTGTGAGCCCGGTCGTTCTTCGCCGCGATGATCAGGCCGCTGGTGTCCTTGTCAATGCGGTGGACGATGCCTGGCCGCTTCTCTCCACCGATTCCGGATAGTGATTCTCCACAGTGATATAACAGTGCGTTTACCAATGTGCCGTCCTCATGTCCCGCTGCGGGGTGGACCACCATGCCCACCGGCTTGTTCACCACGATCACATCGTCGTCTTCATACCGCACGTCCAGCGGGATATTCTGGGGCAGAAGCTCGCTCTCCGATACCTCCGGCAGGGTAACGGAAAGCACCGCATCCGCTGTAAGCTTTTCGTTTTTCTTCAGGCTCCGCCCGTCCTCCCGCAGGGCCAGGCCCTGCTCTAAAAGGCGCTGGGCGCCGCTCCGGCTCAGATCCGGCAGCACCCGGGCCAGAAACACGTCCGCCCGCTCGCCCTCCAGCGCCCCGGAAAGCCGCACCGGCCCGCTCATGCCTTTTTCCCCTTTTTCTCCAGTTTGTCGTAGAAGAAAAGGACGTAGACGATCAGCAGTACGCACCCCACCGTCAGGCAGATGTCCGCCACGTTGAAAATGGCAAAATCCATGAACAGTGTCCGGAACATATCGGTCACATAGCCGAATGCCGCCCGGTCGATGAGATTGCCCACCGTCCCCGCCAGCAGCATGGCCAGAATGCACCGCCCCGCCGGGTGCCGAAGGCCCTTTTTCAGCATCAGCAGCAGGAAAATGGCCACCGCCGCCGCCGCCGAGATCAGGGTCAGGATCCACGTGTGCTTTTCAAAAAGGGAAAACGCCGCCCCCGTGTTCTGTAAATACGTCAGTTCCAGCACGTTTGGCAGAAAGGGCATGGATCCGCCCAGGGGGATGTTCGCCCGCACAAAAACCTTCACGATCTGGTCCACCACAATGAGGGCGGCCGCCAGGATCAGATAGAGCATACTCTTCGGCTCCTTTGTTACAAATTCATCGGGTGTTATTGTACCACGGTGTGCGGCGTTTTGGCAAGCAGGCAGTCCCCAGCGGCATAAGCGCCCCTACCATCTTTTGGCAGGAAGTACAGGCTCTTTCGTCCACCGCAAAGCACAGCTACGCGCCGGTCAGCGCACTGACCCGTCCAAACTTTGCGCGCCGGACATAAGAAGTACAGACAAGCCGCTGCTGCAAATTTCTTTGGGTCAAACCCGTTTCTTTTCAAGAAATGGGTTTGCGCCGCCCGCGCAGGGCAACGTTCCCCGCCGCCCGCAGGCGGCGTTCTTTCGTCCTCGCCCGCGGCGAGCAAACCCGCGTCCCGCCGCAGCGAAAAGCCCCTGCGTCCATTCCAACGCAGGGGCTTTCGTTTACGATAGACTTTTATTCGTTCAGCAGACCCAGTACCTTGGCACACCGGTCACAAAGCTCCGTGTGGTGGCCGGGGGTGCCGATCTTCCTGCTGTGGTTCCAGCAGCGGGGGCATTTCTCTCCCTCGGCAGCCGCCACGGTCACGCCAACGCCCTCCAGCTCCTCACTGTGGTAGCCGTCCGTGCCCGGCTGCACCGTCACCTGAGAGACGATGAAAATGGCCGCCATGTCGCTCTCGTCGAAGCCGGGCAGGAACTCGCCCTTCTTCCAGCTCTCCATGGTCTTCTCGTCCAGATTCAGGGTAACATCGGCGTCCTGCGCCTTCTTGATGCCCTGTTCACCGCGGGCGATCTCCAGTGCCTTGTTCACCGCGTTGCGCACAGCTTCCATCTTCGCCCACCGGGCGCTCTCTGCCTCGGACAAGGCCAGCGCCTCTTCATAGTCGGGCATATCGTTCAGCAGAACGCTTTCCGCGTTCACCCCCTCAGGATGGGCCATGGCGTGCCAGATCTCGTCGCTGGTGAACGCCAGAATGGGGGCGATGAGGCGGGTCATGCCGTCCAAAATGGTGTACAGCGCGCTCTGGGCACTGGCGCGGGAGGCATCGTCGCCGCAGTACAGCCGGTCCTTGATGATGTCCAGATAGAAGTTGGACATCTCCACCACGCAGAAGTTATACACCGCGCGATACGCCGCGTGGAACTCATAGCTGTCATAGGCCGCGCGCACTGTTTTGGCAAGATCGTTCAGCTGCGCCACCGCCCAGCGGTCCAGTGCCAGCATATCCTGCACCCGTACCCGCTGATCGGGGTCGAACCCGGCCAGATTGCCCAGCATGTACCGGGCGGTGTTGCGGATCTTCAGGTAGGCCTGGCTCAGCTGCTTCAGGATCTCGGGGGAAATGCGCATGTCCTGGGTGTAATCGGCGGAGGCCACCCACAGGCGCAGCATGTCCGCGCCGTAGTCCTTGATCACGTCGTCAGGGGACACGGCGTTGCCCAAAGACTTGTGCATAGCCTTGCCCTCGCCGTCCACGGTCCAGCCGTGGGTCACGATCTGCTTATAGGGAGCCTTGCCGTTAACAGCAATGGAGGTCAGCATGCTGGACTGGAACCAGCCGCGGTACTGGTCGCCGCCTTCCAGATAGAGGTCGGCGGGGTATCTCAAATAGGGGCGCTGGTCGGCCACCGCCGCCCAGGTGGAGCCGGAGTCGAACCACACGTCCATGATGTCGGTCTCCTTGGAGAAGTGGGCCTTGCCGCACTTGGGGCAGACGAAGCCCTCGGGCAGCAGCTCCTGCGCGTCCTTTTCAAACCAGATGTTGGAGCCGTGCTCCCGGAACAGGGCGGACACCTTTTCGATGGTCTCCGGCGTCACGATGTCCGCGCCACAGTCGTCGCAGTAGAAGATGGGGATGGGCACGCCCCACACGCGCTGGCGGGAGATGCACCAGTCGTTGCGCTCGGTGATCATGCTGGTCATGCGGTCCTTGCCCCATTCGGGCTTCCACTTGATGTCGTCGCAAGCCTTCACCGCCGCGTCCTTGATGGCGTCCACGCTGCAGAACCACTGCTCGGTGGCGCGGAAGATGATGGGCTTTTTGCAGCGCCAGCAGTGGGGATAGGAGTGGACGATGCTTTCCTTGGCCAGCAGATAGCCGGCTTCTTCCAGATCAGCCACCACCATGTCGTTGCCCTTGGCATAGAACTGGCCGTTATACTTTTCGTCGGTCATGACGCCCTTGGCGTTCACCGGCACGGGCACGCCGATGTTGGTCAGCCCCGCCTTGTCGTACCGGCGGCAGATGTTGAAGTCGTCCGCGCCGAAGCCGGGGGCGGTGTGGACACAGCCGGTACCGGCTTCCAGCGTCACGTGGTCGCCGCAGAGGATCACGCTCTCACGGTCGAAGAGGGGGTGCTTTGCCTTCATCAGCTCCAGGTCGCTGCCCATCACCGTGGCCAGCACGCTGCACTGCTCCTCGTTGAGCCCCGCCGCCTTGCAGACGCTCTTCACAAGCTCCTTGGCCAGGATGTACACCTCGCCGTTGGGGGCCTGCAGCAGCACGTACTCAAAATCGCCGTTTACGCTGATGGCCATGTTGCCGGGAATGGTCCACGGCGTGGTGGTCCAGATGACGAAGTAGAGCTTTGCAAGGTCGCAGTACTGCCCCAGCTTCCCGTTGTCGTCCAGCACGGGGAACTTCACAAAAATGGTGGTACAGGGGTCGTCGGCATACTCGATCTCGGCCTCCGCCAGGGCGGTCTGGTCGTGGGGGCACCAGTAAACGGGCTTCATGCCCTTATAGATGTAGCCCTTCTCGGCCATCTTTCCGAACACTTCGATCTGCTTGGCCTCGAATTCTGTCTTCAGGGTGATGTAGGGGTTTTCCCACTCGCCCAGAACGCCCAGCCGCTGGAACTGACCGGTCATCTTGTCGATGAAGCCCAGGGCAAACTCCCGGCACTTGTCCCGGAACTGGGCCGTGGTCATCTCCTCGCGTTTGACCTTCTTGTCCTTCAGCACGGCGGTCTCAATGGGCAGGCCGTGGGTGTCCCAGCCTGGAACATAGGGGGCCTGAAAGCCCATCATGTTATGGGACTTCACGATAAAGTCCTTCAGGATCTTGTTCAGGGCCGTGCCGATGTGGATGTTGCCGTTGGCGTACGGAGGGCCGTCGTGCAGCACGAACAGGGGCTTTCCGTCGTTGCGGTCCACCATCTTGTGATAAAGGTCGTGGTCATAGAATTCCTTCAGCATGTCCGGCTCCCGCTTGGGCAGGGCGGCCCGCATGGGGAAGTCGGTCTCCGGCAGATGCACGGTCTTGTTGTAATCCATGGTGTCTTCTCCTTTTATGTCATGTTTTGTTTCTGCATGTTTCTCCCGCAGCTGCATCTTTCCCAGTTGGGGAAAAAGGAAAACGCTCTGCCTCTTTTTGAAAGAGACAAAGCGCACATCGCTCTGCGGTACCACTCTTTTTGTCGGTGCGCCCCAATCGGGCCCCGGCCACTCGCATATGATATAACGGTCACACCCGCCGCAGCTTAGTAAGGAGCGGTTTCCGCCCGGTTCAGCCGCAGAGCTGGAGGTGATTTCCCTTCTCCCGCGCTCCTGTCCGCCTTTCACCCTCCGGCGGCTCTCTATATCAGGATGCGTCAGGCGGTACTTGTCCTCGTCCTCGCCTTTTGCAGTCCCTATCTTATCTGTTTTTTTCGGACCTGTCAAGTCGTCGGCACAACGAAATGAACGAGTTTTCCTCTCCCAGAGGAAAGCGAACGATATACAGTTTGGGCCGACGGGGCGCCGCCCGAATAGGGCAACGTTCCCCCCGTCCCGTCGCAGCGGAACCCGGTCACATCAAAAAACAGCCGCAGCAGTTTCCTGCCGCGGCTGGTCTGGTTTTCAAGCGCCAAATTTATTCCATTTCGTAGTCGTCGCCAAACTGCAGATTGGAGAAATCGATCCGGCTGCGCCCCGCAGGCTTCTCCTCTTCCTTCTCCGGCTGCGGCGCAGGCGCTTCCGTCTTGCCGTCGTCCTTCCGGAACAGCTCCGAGAAGTCCACCGTATCCTCCATGTCCTTCTCGTCTTCCGCAGGGGCCGCCGGGGCGCTCTTCGCCGCGCGGATCTCCTTTTCCACAATCTGCTGCATGGTCTGCTCGATGTCGATCACCGTGGACTGCACCGCGGCTTCCTTCTTTTCGGGCGCAGACATCTCGTCCAGATGGCTGAGGAAATCGGCTTCTTTGGCCAGTTCCTTCTTCACCGCGGCGGCAAAATCCGCCGTAGCCTTCCGGGCGGCAGCCAGCTTGGCCTCTTCGTCGGCCTGCTGCTGCTTCAGCTCCTGCATCCGCCGGGCGGATTCCGCCTCCGCCTCTTTCAGCAGCTCTTCCTTCTTGCTTTTGGCCTCGGCCACCATCTCGTCGGCAAACCGCTGCGCCGTCAGCAGCGCCTTCCGCATGGCTTCCTCTGTGGAGCGGTATTCCTCCACCTTGTCCACCAGAACCTTCATCTTGCTTTTCAGCACGGCGTTTTCGTTGTATAGTGCCGTGTAGTCCGCCGTGAGCACATCGAGGAAATCATCCACCATGCTCATGTTGTACCCGCCGAACGACGCTTTTGCAAAGGACCGCTCCGAAACCTCCTGCGGTGTCAGCATACGGATCCCTCCTCATCTATATATTTCTTGTTTGCTTGCAAAGCTCAGAAGTCTGCGCCGATGCCGCCTGGCACTCCTACCATCGGCGTTCTCTCGTCCTGCCGACGCGGCTATGCTCACGCTTCGATCAGAAATACATCCCGTTGTTTTCCAACTCGTCGATGAGGTCACCCAGGATATCCACGTTATAGGGCGTGATGATGTAAGTGGAGATGGCCACCTTTTTGATTTTGCCCTCGTTTGCATAGGCCACGCCGGACAGGAAGTCCAGCAGCCGCCGGGCGATCTCCTTATTGGTGGACTCCAGGTTCAGCACCACTGTGCGCTTATCACGCAGATGATCCGCGATCTCCGAGGCGTTCTCGAACCGGTCAGGCTTTACCAGGACAACCTGCAGCTGAGTGGTGGTGTGAATGTTCACCACCTTGTTGCTGCGGCGGGCATTGCTTTCCAGTTCCATCGGGGCGCTCTCGCGCACCGCGGGCTTTTCACGGCGTTCGCTGCGGGAAACAGGCTCGAAATCGTTCAGATCCTCTTCCTCAAACTCTTCGTCCTCGTCTTCATAAGGATGCGCCAGGCGCTTCAGTTCATCCAGAAATCCCATGGTTTCCATTCCCCCTGTAAGTTATCTTTCGTTGGTTTTTGCGGTATCCGGCCCGTCTTTTCTGGGCGGGCGCGGCCCGAACAGGGCCGTCCCCACGCGCACCATGGTGGCGCCCGCGCGGATCGCGTCCTCAAAGTCGCCGCTCATACCCATGGAAAGGCAGTCTATATTACTTTCATTATCGTTGATTTGCGTTCTTATGTCAACAAAAAGTCGCTTCATTTCCGCAAAAAATCCACAATTTCCCCCGGGAGCTGTGGAAACCGGCGGGATGGCCATCAGGCCCCGCAGCCGGACGCCCTCCGCTTCCCGGGCTTTCCGCACCGCGGTGGGAAGCTCTTCAGGCAGAAATCCGCCCTTGCTCTCCTCCCGGCCGATGTTCACCTCCAGCAGGATGTCCTGGATGATCCCCAGCTTTCCGGCCCGCTTGCCGATCTCCTCCAGCAGCTTCACCGAATCCACTGAGTGAATAAGCGATACCTTTCCCACAATGTACTTGACCTTGTTGGTCTGGAGCCGTCCGATGAAATGAAGCTCCGCGCCGTCATAGGCGCCGTCCTCCCAATGGTCCATCAGCTCCTGCACCCGATTTTCGCCGCATACCCGGACGCCGTCCCGGATGGCCTCCCGGATGGTGTCCGAGGTCTGCACCTTTGTGGCGGCCACCAGCGTGATCCCGTCTGCCGAGCGGCCACAGTTTTCCGCCGCAGTCCGAATGCGCTCCTGCACTGACCGGATCCTTTCTTCCAATGTGGACATGTCCGTTTCCTTCTTTCTTTATCGAACCACTTTGCCCTCAAACAAGCCGGAGGCCTGTACGATGATCTCGTCCCCCGCTCTCAGGCTCGTCTTGTCGTCCACTGCCGCTTTCAGCACATAGTAATCGCTGCCTTCCGCCAGCACCTGTGCCTCTTTGAACTCCGCCTGCTGGCCCACCACGCAATAGACCCCCGGCGTTCCGTCCTCCCGCACCCGCAATGCCTCCTTAGGCACGCGGACGCCTCTCGTTTCCTTGAAAATGATGTCCACTGTCTGCCGCCGCAGCAGCGTGGTGTCCGCCAGCGACCGGGTGGATGAGAAGATCACCGTCACCCGTCCGTCCTGGGCGTCCGAAATGGACTCCACCCGCATACTCACGTCGCCGGACCAGTCCCGGGAGAACCGGACGGTCACCAGATTCCCCTCTGTCAGCCGCTGGGCCTCGTCTTCTTTCAAGGTCGTCACGAAATACCAGCGGGAGTTGGTGATGAGCTTGCCCAGCGCGTCCGTGTCCTTTTCGCCTATGGCCATCAGCTCATCCAGGCCGGAGGGCGTCAGGGAGAAGATATTTTCCGGGGTGGCAAGGCTCTCATACCCGTCCGCCCGGGCAGAAAACACGCCGGACTGGGGTGCCAGCACCGCCCGCGTATCCTGTCCGGACTGGGCACGCAGGGAGGAAAGGCGGTTTTTCAGCTGCCCCAGCTCTTCCGCCAGGGCGGCGGCGTCCCCCTCCCCGGCGGCGTACTCCCGCTTCAGGATATTGCTTTTCAGCTCCAGCACCTGATCCTCCAGATTGGTGAGGTTGTGCTGCCCGGCGCTGCCCCGCAGAGTCACCATGTCGCCGATGATGGTGCTGTCCAGCTTGGCCGCCGTGCTGCCGCTGCCGGTGCCGTTCAGGGCGTATTCCAACTGTTCCGCCTGCAGCTCCAGCGCGGTGATCTCCTGTGCCCGTTCCTGGGCGGAGGTGCTCTGATAAATCACGGCCACCCGCTGGTTTTTGCCCACCTTTTCGCCCTCGGCGGCCACCAGATTCACAATGCCGCTCTGAGCGGGCAGTACCGACTCCTGCCGCACCAGCAGGCCCGTAGCCTCCACGCCGTCGCTCACCGTGTAGCTGTAGGCGTACGTGGTGGAGAAAGGCTCCTGCGTGCTCTGAAAGGCGTAAATGCCGAAATACAGCACCACACCGATAAACAGCACCAGCATCACCGCCCGCGTGGCCGTCGTTCCCGGTTTCACCGCCTTGTCACCTCTTTTTCTATCTCTTGTAGACTCTAACTGTTGTCGTCCTCCAAGGGGACGCGGTTTTCTCCCCGCCTGCCGCTCGTGTCACAAAGGTCTCAAGCGGCGAGGCGCTGCGCGCCGAATAACACGTTGACCCGTCCCGTCTTTGCTCGCCGGGCATAAGAAGTACAGCCAAACCGCCGCTGCAAATTTCTTTGGGTCAAACCCGTTTCTTTTCAAGAAATGGGTTGGGGCCGACGAGCGCAGGCGTTTTTCTGTCACATTTCGATTTCAATCGGCCGCTCCGGCACAATAGTCGAAATGGCGTGCTTATAGATCATCTGCTGTTTCCCCTCTGTCATCAGGACCACCGCAAAGGTATCGTGACAGACCAGCTTTCCTTTCAGCTGATAGCCATTCATCAGAAACACCGTCACACCTCTTCCGTCCTGTTCCGCGCCGCTCAGGAACTGCTCCTGAAGGGAATTCATCTCTGTTTTCTGCATGTAGGGCACACTCCTTTTTCTGTTTGGTGCCCTTATCCTAACCCTGATTCCTTCAAGAATTTTGTCGAATCCTGTACCGCGCAGGAAAAATCCGGTTTCCTGCCCCACAGGATCCACTTTGCTGTTTCGCTGCGCTTAAACCATGTGAGTTGCCGCTTGGCGTACTGGCGGGAACGCAGCTTCACCTCGTCCACCGCGGCGGCAAGGTCGCCGTTTCCCAGCACAGCCCCGGTCAACTCCTTGTATCCGATGGCCTGCATGGCGGTACACTCCGGGGGAACGCCGCTTTCCAAAAGCGCCCGCACCTCATCCACAAGTCCCGCCTCCATCATCTCATCCACCCGCCGGTCGATCCGTGTGCGCAGATCCTCCCGCTCCCGGAAGGAGAGGGCGATGGTGGCCGCCTCATACCGCGGGGGGCACTGCGCGTCCTCCCGGTCGTGCTGTGTCATGGTCTTCCCGGTCTCATAGAAAATTTCCAGCGCCCGCAAAATACGCTTTTCATCGGAAAGGTGCAGTTTTTCCGCCCGCTCCGGGTCAATGTGCATAAGCTCCTCATAGAGGGCTGCGATCCCTTCCGTCTCCGCACGGCGCTGCAAGCTTTCCCGTGTTTTTCCGGTAAAGGCGGCGAATTTCCGTCCGGACAGCAGCGAGTCGATATAAAGTCCGGTCCCGCCCGCCACAACGGGCAGCTTTCCCCTGCTCAAAATGTCGTCCACACAGCGGGACGCCAACTCCACATACCGCGCTACGGAGAAATTTTCCTCCGGCTCCACCACGTCCAGCATGTGATGGGGCACGCCGCGCATCTCCTCCGCCGTGGGCTTTGCTGTGCCGATGTCCATCCGGCAATAGATTTGCATGGAGTCCGCGGAAACCACTTCGCCATCATAGCGCAAAGCCAACTCCACTGCAAGCTTTGTTTTTCCTGTGGCCGTGGGCCCGCAGATCACTAAAATTTTCGGTGGCATACACGCACCCCCTTTCTCTCCCCATCGGCGCAAGCGCCGCCGGGGGGCCCGGATCTCATTTTGCTTCAGGAGAAGTGAATTACCACCGCGCCAAGGGTTTGTGCCTTCGGTCCAAAACGCTTGTACGCCGCATTCGCGGTGAAATTACGTTCTCTTAAACCGCTTCTCCAGCTGCCCCTTCGTCAGCTCCGTTGCCACCGGCCGCCCGTGGGGGCAGTATTTCACAGCGCCGCTCATGACCTCCCGGGCCACGCGGTAAAGTTCCGCACTGCCGGTTTTCTGGCCGCCCTTGATGGCCGCCTTGCAGGCCATGGAGTGCAGCAGAGTGTCCCGCGCCGCCGCGGGATCGGGCTTTCCGCCCTGCAAAAGGGCCTCCCCCAGCTCGCACAGCACGCCCTCCACGTCCCCGGCATCCACGTCGAAGGGCGCCTGGTGGACAATGATGGCCCCGTCGCCGAAGGGCTCCGCGTCAAAGCCGAACTCATGAAGCAGCTCACGCTGCTCCATGAGGGCCTCGCCCTCCTCGGCAGGGGGCGTGAACACCACCGGTGTCAAAAGCTGCTGCACCATGGGCACATACCCTTCCGCCTTCATGCGGTCGAAGTTCATCCGCTCATGGGCGGCGTGCTTGTCGATCAGCAGCACCGTGTCCCCCTGCTCCACAATGATGTAGGTGTCAAATACCTCGCCCGCTACGCGCCAGGGTTCCGCCGTCTTCGGTTCCTCCTCTGGGGCAAAGGTCTCCTGCATCATTTCCGGCGCCTCCGCCGGTTGTTCCTCC
>CAKUEI010000045.1 GCA_934646175.1 uncultured Oscillospiraceae bacterium | reverse complement strand
CAAAGCGCACGGTTGCTGACGGCGCTTTGGTCATTGTTACGGACTGCTCTTTGTCTGCACGGTCCACCGTCACTGTGTCTTCGGCAGTCTCATAGCCGAACTTGGAAGCGGTGTAGCTATATGTACCGTTGACCACGAAATAGCTGCCGTCCGAGTTGGACTCCAGCTCTTCATTGCCCTTTTTGACGGTCAGCTCCGCATCTTGCGGAGTGAGGGAAAAGGTGAGCTTGTGCTTGTTTAATTCAAGCTGGACGGTTGTTTCAACGTTTTTGTTTTTAACTGTGACGGTGCCGGATTGAGTGGCATAGTCATCCGCATTGGAGACGGAGTAGTCGTAGTTGCCGACAGCCACCTCATCAAACTTGTACTTACCATCCGCGGAGACGGGCTGCTCTGTGCCGTTCCAAGTGAGGACGGAGCCTGTCGGCTCCACGTTGAGAATGACGGTATATTTGGCATTGGGGTCAAAATACTGCCAGGAGAGGATGGGATAGCCGCCGTTGATGGGCTCGGCAAGGTCAGCCCGGAAGCTGTCGCCGAGGGTGTCGGCAAGGGATTTCAGACCGTCGGAGGTTTTGGCGGTAATAGCTGCATCTGTTTTATTGCAACCATTGGTGTTGATGCTGTTGTAGTAGCAATTGGTAAAATTGTATCCAGTGGAGGCATAGCTATAGGCAAAACCGTAAGCATTGCTGGCTGCACCGGTTACGGTGACCGAACCAGCAGCATAACAATTTGTATAAGAGTGCGTATAACTTGCGCTGCAGTAAATATAGCCACTCATGCCACCGGCATAACCTTTTGCAGCCGTAACTGCACCGGTTGTATAGCAGTTTGTGGCGGAAAGTGTGTAATAATTGGATTCTTTACCAATTAGACCACCGGTATAGGAACTGGAAGATAGACTACTGCTTGTAACTTCGCAAGTGGTATAGGAGTCGTTAATGGTTAGATTGGCGGTTTGGTAACCGACCAGTCCGCCGGTATAAGCAGTGGAATAGGTCCCTGTGGCAGTGTTTTTTACATTGCCGGTTACGCCACAGTTTGTAATCGTTGTGGTACCGGAGACCTTGCCGACCAGACCGGCGGTGCCGTAACTGGAAGAGGAAACGTTGGAAGTCACATCAGCGGCAACTTCAATGTTTTTAATCACGGCGTCGGTGCCGGTCTCGGCAAAAAGTCCGGCGTTGCCGCTGGTGACGTTCAGCTTGAGGGTGACGGTATGCCCGTCGCCGTCAAAGGTGCCTCTATAAAGGCTTTTAATGGGCTGCATGGTTTGGCCGGTCATGTCGATGTCATCCGTCAGACGGTAATTTCCTGACAGACTTTTCCCGCCCAGAGCGGCAAGCTCTGTAGGCGTGCTGATCTCTGTCACGGCATCCGCGGCGAGGGCCGTGGCGGGCAGCATGCCCAGCACCATGACCACCGTGAGAAGCCACGACAAAACGCGTTTCTTCATGTTTGGGTTCCTCCTCTTTTTTCTTTGATCTGTCCATATCCGTTTGCGCGGCCGAGGGAGGCGCGGCCAGTTGTCCTGCGCAGCAGGACAACTGAGGGTACCCTCAGCGAAAAAAAGAAAAGCAGGCAAATCTGCCTGCTTTTGCAAAAAAATGAGATCCTGTTCTTTCCCCCCACCGGGAGGGCGGGGGTGGTGCCTTCTGTAGGTCTTCTGACTTGCGTGTTCCGGCGGAAATCCGCCGACGCGGGACGCCCGGCCTTCCCAGCCCTGTTCCGATCGGAAGGGCCAGTGACCTGCTTTCGCAGAAGGGCGCCCGCTTCACGCTTACAGCACAGCACCGCGCATTTCACGCGGGACCGTGTCCGGGATTCACACCCGGTTCCCTTGTTCAGCAGAACAAGAATGCGTGTCCGTTTTTTACAAAAACCGGGTCGCGCATTTGCCACAAAAGCGGGAGAAAAGTTGCATATTCTTTTATCCAAAATAGTATAAGCCTTTGTGAAAGGGCTGTCAAGGAAAAGGAAGTATGAACGAACCATTAAAAATTTCTTAAGGCCATTGCAAATTCAAAAAAATGAACTATAATGTACGGTGCTCCGCGGAGAATGGCGCGCTCCCGCCTGCCTCCGCAATCCAAACACGCGAAAGAAGTCAGAAGGAACCGAAATTTCAGGAAAGAAAAAGAGGAATTGCTCCATGGTTGAACTGGTCAAGCAGCTGAATTTCTGGATCACTGTGATCCTGGGAATTGCCTACGCTTATCAGCTCGTTTTTGTGCTGGTGGGACTGCGGCAGAAAAAGCGCCACCGCGAGCCGGAAGCTGCCCGGCTGCATAAATTCGCGGTGGTTATCTGCGCGAGAAACGAAGAAGGGGTCATAGGCGAACTATTGGACAGCTTAAAACGCCAGAAGTACCCCCGGGAACTGCTGGACCTTTACGTGGTGGCGGACAACTGCACAGACGACACCGCCGGTGCCGCCCGGAAAAAGGGCGCTTTTGTTTACGAGCGCTTCAACGAGGTGGAGGTGGGCAAGGGCTATGCCCTGGACTACTTCTTCAAGCGGCTGTACCGCGAGAAGCCCCACGCGGGATATGAGGGCTATTTCGTGTTCGATGCCGACAACATTGTGGACGAAAATTTCGTGGCGGAAATGAACCGCACCTTTGATAAGGGCGATCTGGACGCCATTACGTGCTACCGCAACTCCAAGAACTTCGGCGACAACTGGATCTCCGCCGGGTACTCGGTGTGGTTTTTGCGGGAAGCGCGCTTTTTGAACTTCCCCCGCTATCTGCAGGGCACCAACTGTGCCATTTCCGGCACGGGCTTTCTGGTGTCCGACCGGGTGGTGCGGGAAAACGGCGGGTGGCCCTTCCACCTGCTGACGGAGGATATTCAGTTTTCCGCCGAGTGCGCCGCCAAGGGGCGGAAGATCGGCTACTGCGACAAGGCCATGGTGTACGACGAGCAGCCGGTGACCATGGGCCAGTCCTGGAACCAAAGAATGCGCTGGTCCAAAGGGTTTTATCAGGTGGACGCCCGCTATACTGTCTCCCTGCTGAAGGGCATCGGTCAGGGCGGGCGGAAGGCCTTCTCCTGCTATGACATGTTCATGACGGTAGCGCCGGGGATGCTGCTGACCATCGGTGTGATGCTCATCGACGTGCTGATCGGCTTTACCTGCCTTACCGCGCCGGCGTGGCTTGCGAAGATCGTGCTGGCTCAGGTGCTGGAGGTCTTGGGCTCCGCTGTTGTGGGGTTCTACTTCGGAATGCTGTTCTACGGGGCCATTACGGTGGCCAGCGAGTGGAAGAACATCCTCGCCAAGACAAGTCAGAAGATCGGCTATCTGTTCACCTTCCCCATTTTCATGCTGACGTACCTGCCTATCGCGCTGGCGGCGCTGGTGAGCAAGGTGGAGTGGAAGCCCATCCGGCACACCTCCGTGCAGGAGCGGGCGGAAAAGGCGGCGTAACAGCGGCGCAGCCTGCAAGAACCGATCACGGAAAATACAAAAAGGGGCAGTACGGACGGTACTGCCCCTTTTCTGTAAAACGATGGAAAAGGATGCATTTTTGCGTTTTCCGGTTGCTTTTAGATAGAAGTGTGTTTATAATCAAAAATAACTGACTTGATAATGCCCCAAAATGCGCAAAAGGAGAACAGAATTGTGAACGAAAAAACAAAAAAGGCGGTCCAGAAAGTGGTCTGGACCGTGGTGATCATCGCCTGCATTGCGATCGTTCTGCTGATGATCCCGCACATGGAGCCGATGAAGATCTCCAAGGACAACGAGGCGCCGGTGATCGAAGGCGTGAAGGAAAACGTGATCATCTACGAGGATGATGATGAGAAGGCGGCCAAGGCCACCATTCTGGACGGCGTGGAAGCGGTGGACAATCTGGACACCGGCAGTCGGGCCCCCAACATCTTCTACACGGTGTACGACGAAAAGGGCGCCGATGTGAACTTCCCCTATCCTGTGGGCAGCTACCGCATCATCTACGGCTGTCAGGACCGGAACAAGAACCAGGCGGAGCGCATCGAGACCAAGCTGGTGGTGCGCCCCACGGATAATGAACCCCCGGTGATCGAGGGCGCGCAGGACATGACGGTGGCCAAGGGCGGCAGCGTATTTTACCGCACCGGCGTGACGGTGACCGACAATTCCGGTGACGAGATCGAGTTGAAGGTGGACTCCAGCCAGGTGAACCTGAACGAGGTAGGCGAGTACCCGGTGACCTATTCCGCCACCGACGCCCGTGGCAACACCACCAGCGCGACCATCAAGGTGACGGTGATCGATACGGTGACGCTGCCGGAGGACGTGGGCGATGTGCAGGATAACGGCACCCCCCAGGACACGGCCAACGTGACTGAGGCGGAGATGTACGCCGTGGCGGACAAGATTCTCGGCAAGATCATCACCAACAATATGAGCCAGTATCAGAAGGCCAAGGCCATCTACAACTATGTGCACACCCACATTAAATATGTGGGTACATCGGATAAATCCAGCTGGGTAAACGGTGCATACGTGGGTTTTACCCGGGGCCGCGGAGACTGCTTTAACTATTTCGCCTGCTCCAAGGCCCTTCTGACCCGGGCGGGGATCCCCAATGTGGACCTGCAGCGGGTGGGCGGCACCACGCGCCATTACTGGAACCTGGTGAACACCGGAAACGGTTATTATCACTTCGACACCTGCCCTCATCCGACGGGGTACCCCCTCTACTCCTTTATGCTGACGGAGCAGCAGGTGCGGGATTACACCCGACTGGTGAGCAAGGTGCGGAAGAACTACTTCGTTTATGACTATGATTCCTGCCCGGTGACAGTGGTGGGTACCCCCAGCGGCGACACCCCCAGTCACACCACGGCCCCGGCGGAGAGCCAGCAGCCCTCCCCCTCCCCGTCGCCCAGCGAGACGGTGCAGCCGATGCCTACGGTGACGCCCGCACCCAGCGAAAGCCCGGCGCCTGCGGAGAGTCAGGCCCCGGCAGAGACGGCAAGCAACGCCCCGGCGGAGAGCGAGATGCCTGCGCCCACTGAAACGGCGCAGGCAACGGAGGAATAAAGCGGTGCAGCGGAACGTATTGGAATATCTGGAGGCCACAGCCCCGCGGCTTCCGGACAAAATGGCTTTCAGCAACGGGGAGGACGCCCTGACCTTTGGTGAGCTTCATCGGGCGGCAAAGGGCATCGGCTCGTTTTTGGCGGAGAAGGGCCTAAAAAAAGAACCAGTGGTGGTGTTCATGGAAAAGCACCCCCGGTCGGTGGCCGCGTTTTTCGGCGTGGTGTACTCCGGGTGCTTCTATGTGCCTATTGACGAGGAGATGCCCAGCTACCGCGTGGAGCTGATTTTCCGCACCTTAAACCCGCAGGCGGTGCTGTGCGACGGAAAGACCCACGCCATGGTGGAAGCCATGGGCTACAAGGGCGGCCTTTACGATTATGACGAGGCATCCGTCCACGAAGTGGACGAGGAAGCCCTTCGTGCCGTGCGGGATGCGCAGCTGGATACCGATCCCCTGTACATCGTGTTCACCTCCGGCTCCACCGGGGTGCCTAAGGGCGTTATGGCGTGCCACCGGTCGGTGATCGACTATATCGAGGCGCTGTCCGACACGCTGGGCTTTTCTGAAGAGACGGTATTCGGCAACCAGACGCCCCTTTACTTTGACGCGTGCCTGAAGGAACTGTACCCCACCATCAAGTTCGGGGCCAGCACCTATCTCATCCCCAAGAGCTTGTTCATGTTCCCCATGAAGTTGGTGGACTACTTAAACGAACATAAGATCAACACGGTGTGCTGGGTGGTGTCCGCCCTGACCATGATCTCCGGCTTCAAGGTGCTGGAGAAAAAGACGCCGGAATACCTGCACACGGTGGCCTTCGGCAGCGAGGTGTTCCCCATCCGGCAGTTCGAGCTGTGGCGCAAGGCCCTGCCGGACGCCAAATTTACAAACCTATATGGCCCCACGGAGTGTACGGGCATGAGCTGCTTCTACCATGTGGACCGGGACTTTGCATTGGACGAAGTGATCCCCATCGGGCGGCCCTTCCCCAATACGGGCATCCTCCTGCTGAACGACGAGGATCAGGAGGCCGCGCCGGGCGAGGTGGGCGAGATCTGCATCAAAGGCACCTGCGTGACCCTGGGGTATTACCGAATGCCGGAAAAAACGGCGGAATGCTTCGTGCAGAATCCCCTGAATCACGATTATCCCGAGACCGTTTACCGCACCGGCGACCTTGGTAGGTACAACGAGCGTGGTGAGCTGGTGTTCGTCTCCCGCAAGGACTATCAGATCAAACACATGGGGCATCGGATCGAACTGCCGGAGATCGAGATCGTGGCAGCCATGCACCCGGAGGTGGCCTCCGCCTGCGCCCTGTTCGACAATGTGAAAAAGCGCATCCTGCTCTACTACGCCGGCGAGGCGGAGAGCGGTGCGCTGGCGGCCTTCCTGAAGGAAAAGCTGCCCCGCTATATGATCCCCAACCGCATGGAGAAGCGAGACCGCCTTCCCCTGACCCCCAACGGAAAGATTGACCGCAAGGCCCTGGCGAAAGAGGCCGGGCTGGACGGCTGAGCATCATTTGAGTAAAAGGAGACCCGACAACCATGGATGAACTGATCGAAATTTTGAAGGAACTGCACCCCGACGTGGATTTTGAGACCTGCACCACCCTGATCGACGATAAGATCCTTGATTCCTTTGACATCGTCTCCCTCATTGCGGAGATCGACAACACCTTTGATGTGGCGGTTCCTGCGGAGGAGATCGTGCCCGAGAACTTCAACTCCGCCGAGGCCCTGTGGGCCATGATCGAGCGGCTGGACGAGGCGTAAGGCATGAGCTTTGCTTCGGCACGGTTTCTGGCCTTTTTCGCCGTCCTGTTCGTTGTCTATTACCTCATTCCCAAACGCCATCAATGGAAGCTGTTGCTTGCGGGCAGCATCTTCTTTTACTGGTTTGCGGGGTGGTACTGTCTTGTCTATATCGGCGTAACTGCGGTCTCCACCTGGCTGGCGGGGCGGAAGGTGGGCGCGCTGTTTGAAGCGCAGGAGACCTTTCTGAAAGAGCACAAGGCCGATATGGACCGGGAGGCACGGAAGGCCTACAAGGCGAGGGAAAAGGCCCGGCGCTTTCACTGGATGCTGGCGTGCCTTCTGCTGAACTTCGGCATTTTGGCGGTGGTGAAGTACACCGACTTCGTCATCGGCAACATCAATGCCGTGGCATCTGCCATGGGGAGAGGGGAGCAGCTGCTGTCCTTTGCCAAACTGGCGCTGCCCATGGGCATTTCCTTCTACACCTTCCAGTCCATGGGCTACCTCATCGACGTTTACCGGGGCAAGTATCCGGCAGAACGGAATCTGGGAAAATTCGCCCTGTTCGTGACCTTTTTCCCCCAGCTCATTCAGGGCCCCATCAGCCGATTTGATGACCTGAGCAAGACCTTGTACGCTGAGCACAGCTGGGACAGCGGACAGATTGCAAAAGGGCTGGAGCGGGTGATCTGGGGCTTTTTCAAAAAGCTGGTGATCGCCGACCGGCTGTCCATCCCCCTGCGGACTATGCTGGGGGACCCGGGCACCTATGACGGGGTGTACGTGCTGGCCATCATGTTCCTGTACGCCATCGACCTGTACGCCGACTTCACCGGCGGCATCGACATCACCATCGGCGTGGCTCAGATGCTGGGCATCGAGGTGACGGAGAACTTCAACCGGCCGTTCTTCTCCAAAAATACGGCGGAATACTGGCGCCGCTGGCACATGACCATGGGCACCTGGTTCCGGGATTACATTTTCTATCCCCTGTCTGTGTGTAAACCCATGCTGAAGCTGACCCAGAAGGCGCGAGCCAGACTGGGGGACTTTGGCAAACGGGTGACGGTGTATCTGGGCACTATCATTTTGTGGTTCGTCACGGGACTGTGGCACGGGGCCAGCTGGAACTTCATCGTCTGGGGCCTCTTAAACGGCGTGGTGATCATCGTTTCGCAGGAGTGCGAACCGCTGTACGCCAAATTCCACGTCCGGTTCCCCGGGGCGAAGAAAAACTTCGGCTACCGCCTGTTTCAGGTGATCCGCACCTTCTGGCTGATGAGTGCCATCCGGGTGCTGGACTGCTACCGGGATGTGCCGCTTACCTTCCGTCAGGTGGGGACCATTTTTACGGATTTTCATCCCAGCGTACTGTGGAACGGATCGTTCCTCGCCATGGGGATCGACGGAAGCGACTGGCTTCTGGTGACCGTTGGCGCAGTGATGATGCTTGCTTGCAGCTTGCTGGGCCGGAGAAAGTCCGTCCGCGACCGGCTGGCAGAGCACAATGCGAGCCTTGCCTGGGCGGGGTGCGTGGTGATGGTGCTGGCCATTCTGATCTTCGGCGTTTACGGCATCGGCTTTGACGCCACCCAGTTCATTTACAATCAGTTCTGAGGAGGCGCCGGAAATGAAGAAAAAAGTGCTGACCGGCGTTGCCTGGTGCGTGGTGCTGGCGCTGGCCGTCGGCTTTCTGAATGCGCTGTTTATGCCCAAATACATGTCCTCCATTCCGGAGGGTGCCATGATCGCGGAATACTACAAGGAGCCGACGGACCACGATGTGCTGTTTGTAGGGGACTGCGAAGTGTACGAAAACTTTTCTCCCGATGTGCTGTGGCGGGAGTATGGCATGGTGAGCTATATCCGTGGAAGCGCGCAGCAGCTGATCTGGCAGTCCTATTACCTTTTGGAGGAGATGCTGGAGAAGGAAAGCCCCAAAGTGGTGGTGTTCAACGTGCTGTCCATGAAGTACGGCGAGCCGCAGAACGAGGCCTATAACCGCATGAGCATCGACGGGATGAGGTGGTCCTCTCATAAGATCGGCGCCATTCAGGCGTCCATGACCGAGGAGGAGACCATGCTTTCCTACCTGCTGCCCCTGCTGCGGTATCACGGACGGTGGAAAGAACTGTCCGGCGAGGATTTCACCTACCTCTTCCATCGGGACGAGGTGACCGACAGCGGCTACCTCATGAATGTAGAGGTGCGGCCGGCGGCCAACGTCCCCGGGGGAAAGCCCCTGGCGGATTACCGCTTTGCAGATGTGTGCTATGACTATCTGGACAAAATGGCAGACCTCTGCGAGGAAAAGGGAGCGCAGCTGGTGCTGATCAAGGCCCCCAGCCTGTACCCTTACTGGTACGACGAGTGGAATGATCAGATCGAGGAGTACGCCGCAAAGCGGGGCCTTCCCTATCTCAATTTTCTGGAGAATGCGGACGAGATCGGCATCAATTATGAGACCGATACCTACGACAGCGGCCTGCATCTGAACCTGTACGGGGCGGAGAAGCTGTCCCACTGGTTTGGGGCATGGCTGAAAGAGAACTGCGAGGTACCCGACCGGCGGGGGGAGGAACCCTATCAGTCGGCCTGGGAGAAAAAAAGTGAAATTTACGCCGCCCGGAAAGCAAAGCTGGAAGCGGAGTGGACGGCGGAACAAGAAGTAAGCGGAAAGGAAGGAACATCATGAAAAAGAAGATCATCTGCCTTATGATGGCGCTGGGCCTTGTGGCCGCTCTGGCGGCCTGCAGCGGCAAGGAGGGCGAGGAGACCAAGACCCCCGATAACACCCCCGCCCCCACGGAGAGCACCGATGTGAGCGCCGCCGGCTTTGCCTTCGTGACACCGGAGGGCAAGACCGTTGCTATGGACGAGGACATGGAGACTGTGCTGGCCGACCTGGGCGAGGCACAGAGCTATTTCGAGGCAGAGTCCTGTGCCTTTGAGGGCAAGGATAAGACCTATACCTACTCCGGCTTTATCATCACCACCCGCCCGGACGGCGAAAAGGACTATGTGCAGTCCATCCTGCTGACCGACGACAGCGTCGCTACCGCCGAGGGCATCTATCTGGGCAGCAGCGCCGCCGACGTGACCGCTGCCTACGGCGAGGAGAACGGCGACAACGCTGCCGCCATGAGCTATGTGAAGGGCAACTGCACCCTGAACTTCATCGTGACGGGCGATGTGGTAAGCTCCATCGAATATCTGCCCGCGGAGTAAATAGTAAATTTTGAACCACTGTTAAGCAAAGGTTAAAAAGAGGGCTGAAAGGCCCTCTTTTTGTTGCGTTTACTTGGGCGGTGGTGTAAAATAATTCCGTCTGTGAAAGGATGAAAGCGGAAGGAGAATCGGTATGGAATATACCTTTGCACAATATCGAGAGAGCGCCGACGCGGTGAAGGAAAAGATCAGCGATTTTCAGCCGGAGGTGGCCCTGATCCTGGGCAGCGGCCTGGGCTATCTGGGCGACGAGGTGGAGAACGCCGTGGCGGTGGATTACAAGGACATCCCCCATTTCAAGGCGTCCACGGCACCGGGACACAAGGGACGACTGGTATTGGGCACCCTGAAGGGCAAGCGCGTGGCCGTCATGCAGGGCAGAATGCACCACTATGAGGGCTATGATTATAAGGACGTGAGCTACGGCGTGCGGGTAATGCGCTTGCTGGGCGCGGAGAAACTGATCGTGACCAACGCGGCGGGCTGCGTCCGCAAGGACTGGAAGGCTGGGGACCTGATGCTGATCACCGACCAGATCAAGATGTTCATGGAGTCTCCCCTGCGGGGCGAGAATCTGCCGGAATTCGGCTGCCGGTTCCCCGATGCCACATATCTCTATACCCCCGAGCTGCAGGAGCTTGCCCGGAAGACGGCGAAGGAACTGAACATCCCCATCCGGGAGGGGGTTTACATGTACTTCCCCGGGCCCCAGTATGAGACCCCCGCGGAGGTGCGCATGGCCCGCATTCTGGGCGGCGACGCCGTGGGTATGTCTACCGCGCCGGAGGTTATCACCGCAGGCCACTGCGGGATGCAGGTGCTGGGCTTCACCCTGCTGACCAATATGGCGGCGGGCATCCTGCCCCGGAAGCTGACCGAGGAGGAAGTTCTGGAGGCCGCCGAGGCGGGGAAGGAGAAATTCTCCCGTCTGGTGCTGGGCTGTCTGGAGCAGATGTAAGCCGAAAAACGATTACAAGGAGAAAAGAATGTCAATTTTATTCCAAAATGTAATTGCTGTGATGACCGATGAGGCTGGTTCCGTGCTAAAAAACGCCTTCGTGGCGGTGGAGGGGGAGACCATCTCCTACGTGGGCACGGAGAAGCCGGAGGAGAACTTCGACCGGGTGATCGACGGCAACGGGAAAAAGATCCTGATGCCGGGTCTTGTGAACTGCCACACCCATCTGCCCATGACAGTGCTGCGGGGCTACGGCGGCGGGTGCGACCTGCAGACCTGGCTGAACCAGTACATTTTCCCGGCGGAGGACAAGCTGGACGCCCGGGCGGCCCGGGCAGCGGCGGGTCTGGCCCTGTGCGAGATGATCGCCGGGGGCGTCACCTGCTATGCCGACATGTACTTTTTCTGCGACGAGATCATTGAAGAGACTCTGAAGGCGGGGCTTTCTGCCAACATTGCCCGGGGCGTTTCGGTCTTCACCCCGGATTTTGACTTTGATACCTACTATTCCACCAAAGAGCTGAAGGAACTGGTGGCACGCTGGGACGGGTACAACCACGGGCAGATCCGAATTGACGCATCCGTTCACGGGGAGTATACTTCCTATCCGGCGGTCTGGCGGGCCATTGCCGACTACGCCAAGGAAAAGAACATCGGCATGCACGTGCATGCCTCCGAGACCAAAAGCGAGCACGAAGGCTGCCTGGAGCGGCACGGCTGCACCCCCATCGCGGCGCTCTGCAAAGAGGGCGTATTCGATGTGCGCGCCATTGCGGCCCACTGCGTCTGGGCCACGGAGGAGGATATGGACCTTCTGCGGGAAAAGGGCGTTTCGGCGGTGCACTGCCCGGCGTCCAATCTGAAGCTGGGCAGCGGCGTGGCCCCGGTGCCCGACCTGATGAAGCGCGGCGTGAATGTGGCATTGGGGACCGACGGCGTTTCCTCCAACAACAGCCACGACATGGTGGAGGAGATCAAGCTGGCCGCCATTCTGCATAACGGCGTGCGGCATGATCCGCTGGCGGTACTGCCCCTGCAGGCATTGCAGATGGCCACCCGGAACGGTGCGAAGGCCCTGGGGCGGAACACCGGCGTGATCGAGAAGGGACGGATCGCCGACCTTCTGCTGCTGGACGGGGATGCCCCCAACATGATTCCCTGCCACAGTGCGGTAGAGAATCTGGCCTATGCTGCCTCCCGGGCGGACATCCGCATGAATATGGCTCGGGGCAAGGTCATATATGAAAACGGGGAATTTCTGACCATGGACATTGAGCGCATCCGCAGAGAGATCGAGGATTACGCCATGCCCCTGGTGTTCGGGACGAAATAATCGGGACGCGAACGGGTGAAACTGCCCGGGTCGGTGCGGGAAACTGCCGGCCGAAGGAGGGACCTTAAGTTGTCTGAACAGAAAAAGAAGTCCGGAAGCACGTTTTTCGGCGGTGCGGCCATTTTGGCCGCGGGCGTTATCATTGTGAAGATCATTGGTGTGCTGTACAAGATCCCACTGGGCAACATTCTGACCAATGAGAGCTACGCCGATTTTTCCACGGCGTACAACATCTATACCCTGCTGCTGACAGTGTCCACCGCGGGACTGCCGGTGGCCCTGAGCAAGACTGTTTCCGAGGCAAACGCCCTGGGGCGGCGCAATCAGGTGCACAAGATCTTCCTGGTGGGGGTCATGACATTCTTCACTCTGGGCCTTATCAGCGCGGTGATCATGTCGGTGTTTGCAAAGCCGCTGACGCAGGCTATGTCCAATCCCAATGCTCTGCTGTGCGTGCGGGTGCTGGCGCCGTCGGCGCTGTTTGTGTGCTGCATGTCCTCCCTGCGCGGATACGCTCAGGGGCACTCCAACATGCGGCCCACGGCCATTTCCCAGATCATCGAGGCGCTGTGCAAGCT
>CAKUEI010000044.1 GCA_934646175.1 uncultured Oscillospiraceae bacterium | reverse complement strand
CGGGTTCGGGGTTTGCGTGGACATAGGCCGCCGGATCCCGCACCTCAAGATACACCGTCAGCTCCGGGTTATGGACATCCACCTGCAGGTTTGGGAACGCCTCGTCCAGCTCGCCGCCCACATACTGGCTCAGCTGGATGGAGGTCATGGGGAAGCTCTTGTCCGCCCGCTTGGACTCCACCTTAAAGGTTTTCGCCGTGCTCAGCCGGTCGCCCAGGTATTCCTTGGCGGTCTCCAGCATAGCGTCCTTATCCTTTTCACAGGCCCGGGCCAGGGAAAGCCCCACCGGCCCGAACACCTTTTTCAGCACCTCGTAAGCGCCCTCCACATCGGCCTCATCGTTCTTCGGCTCCACATAAGTGGTGGACTGCTTGGTGTACACCCGGAAATCGCCGTAGGGCCGCACCCGGCGCACGATGTTCCCCTTCAGCTTGTCTTCAAAAGTCCGGCGGTTCAGGCCCTTCAGGACCATCTCGCCCAGTTTCAGCAAAATCATCTCGTTCAAAGTCTTCTTCTCCTCAGCGTCTTAAAAATGTATTGGCCCGGTATTGAATGGCCTCTGCCAGATGGGGGGCTTCGATCTTCTCGCTGCCCGCAAGGTCCGCAATGGTGCGGGCCACCCGCAGGATGCGGTCATGGCTGCGCGCCGTCAGTCCCAGCCGCTCAAAGGCCCCTTTCAGCAGGGTCTCCCCCTGCTCGTCCAAAGCGCAGTGCTCCCGCAGTTCCTTCGGTCCCATATGGGCGTTGCAGCCCGGTCCCTCGGGGCCGTACCGTTCCGTTTGAATCTCCCGGGCCTTGTCCACCCGCTTCTTGATGTCGGCGGAGGATTCCGCCTTCCGCTCCTGCCGCAGCTCGGAAAGCTCCAGCGCCGGAACGTCCACATAAAGGTCGATGCGGTCCAGCAGCGGGCCGGACAGCTTCCCCAGATATTTTTCCACCGACTGCTGCGTGCAGCGGCACCGGCCGGAGGGGTGTCCGTACCATCCGCACTTGCACGGGTTCATGGCACAGATGAGCATGAACCGGCTGGGGAACACCTCGGTGCCCGTAGCGCGGGAAATCTGCACCTTCCCCTCTTCCATAGGCTGCCGCAATACCTCCAGCACGTCCTTGTGAAACTCCGGCAGCTCGTCCAGAAACAGCACCCCGTTATGAGCCAGTGAAATTTCACCTGGCCGTGGCTGGGGAGCGCCGCCCCCTGCCATACCCATGGCAGAAATGGTGTGATGGGGGCTGCGGAAGGGTCGGTGGGTCAAAAGCGGTTCCTCTGCACTGGTCAGGCCCAGCACGCTGTAGATCTCCGTGGCCTCCAGCGCCTCCGTCCTTGTCATGTCCGGCAGGATGGAGGGAAGCCGGCGCGCCAGCATGGATTTTCCGCTGCCCGGCGGGCCGATCATGGC
This sequence comes from uncultured Oscillospiraceae bacterium, assembly GCA_934646175.1. Classification (GTDB taxonomy): domain Bacteria; phylum Bacillota; class Clostridia; order Oscillospirales; family Oscillospiraceae; genus CAKUEI01. The sequence goes on along the minus strand of CAKUEI010000044.1, from coordinate 11,680 downwards.
CAGATTGTGGCCCCCCGCCGCCGCAATCTCCAGGGCGCGCTTTACCTGATCCTGCCCCTTCACGTCCGCAAAGTCCGGCAGCTTTTCCGCTGTCTCCTCCGGCACCCAGGTGGGGCAGGGTGCCATAAATTCCTCGCCGCTTAAATGGCGCAGAAGCTGCTTCACCGTCTCCACAGCGTATACCGTCATGCCCCCGGCCAGGGTGGCCTCTGCGGCGCTTTCCGCAGGAACGTACAAGGTGTCGATCCCCGCCCGCCGGGCCGCCGCCGCCATGGGCAGCATGCCGGACACAGGCCGTAATGCCCCAGAAAGGGAAAGCTCGCCCACGAAGGCCGCCTTTTCCCCTTTGGGAAGGCACACCTGTCCCCCCGCGGCCAAAATGCCCACCAGAATGGGGAGGTCATACACCGTCCCCGCCTTTTTCCGGTCCGCCGGGGCCAGATTCACCGTAATGCGGGACACAGGGAAGGTCAGCCCACAGTTCTTGATGGCCGCGCGCACCCGTTCCCGGGCCTCGTTCACCGCTGCGTCGGGCAGGCCCACCACATTAAATGCAGGAAGCCCTCCCGAAAGGTCGCACTCCGCCGTCACCGAGTACCCGGTCACACCGTGCAGCCCCAGCGAGTGTATTTTGCACACCATGGTCTCCCGCCCCTTTCCGGATTTTACTGATTATGGATAAAATCATTATATGCCCCCGCCCTCTCTCAAGTCAAGTTCTCCGCTTCCTCCCTTTTTCGTCAGGTTGCACATGACAATCCTGACGATTCCTTTGCCGCTTTGGGGCGCTGAATGGCTGAATCGCCGAAAATTTCCCGCTGTGTAAAGAATCCATTTACAAAGGTCTAAACAAACTGGTATGATACAGGTACCCTATTGTATCGGTAAGGAGGAAATACGCATGGCAAGAAAATTAAAGTCCATGGACGGTAATACTGCAGCTGCCCATGTGGCTTACGCATTCACCGAACTGGCCACCATCTACCCCATCACCCCCTCTTCCGTTATGGCGGAGCTGGCGGACAAATGGGCGGCCAACGGTCTGAAGAACATCTTCGGTCAGCCTGTCCGCGTGGTGGAGATGCAGTCGGAAGGCGGTGCTGCCGGCGCGATGCACGGCTCGCTCACCGCAGGCGCCCTCACCACTACCTTCACCGCCTCCCAGGGTCTTCTGCTGATGATCCCCAATATGTATAAGATCGCGGCGGAGCAGCAGCCCAACGTTATCCACGTTTCGGCCCGCGCCCTGGCCACCCACGCCCTCTCCATCTTCGGGGACCATTCCGACGTCATGGCCTGCCGCCAGACCGGATACGCCATGCTGGCCTCCACCAATCCGCAGGAGGTCATGGATCTGGGCGCCGTGGCGCACCTTGCCGCTATTTCTGGCAAGGTCCCCTTCCTGCATTTCTTTGACGGTTTCCGCACCAGTCATGAGATCCGCAAAGTCGCCGTCTGGGATTATGAAGACCTCAAATCCATGGTGGACGAAAAGGCTCTGGCCGATTTCCGCGCCCGCGCCCTGAACCCGGAGCATCCGGTGCTCCGCGGCTCCGCCCAGAACCCGGACATCTTCTTCCAGCTGCGCGAGGCGTGCAACCCCTTCTACGATGCACTGCCCGCCGTGGTGGAGCATGTGATGGACGAGGTAAACGCCAAGATCGGCACGGACTACAAGCTCTTTAACTACTACGGTGCGCCCGACGCGGAGACCGTTATGGTCGCCATGGGCAGCGTGTGCGACACCGCGGAGGAAGTGGTGGACTACCTCAACGGCAAGGGCGAAAAAGTCGGCCTGGTGAAGGTCCGCCTGTACCGTCCTTTCGCCATCGACCGCTTCACCGCCGCCATCCCCGCCACCTGCAAGAACATTGTGGTGCTGGACCGCTGCAAAGAGCCCGGCGCCCCCGGCGAGCCCCTGTACCTCGACGTGGTCACCGCCCTTGCCGGCACGCCCTTCTCCTCCTGCCGCATCGTGGGCGGCCGTTACGGTCTGGGCAGTAAGGACACCACCCCCGGCGGCGTCCTCTCCGCCTTCCGCAACGCCCAGTCCGAGGACCCGAAGCCGTCCTTCTCCATCAACATTGTGGACGACGTCTCCGGCCGTTCCCTCCCCGTGGAGGAAGAGCCGGATGTTTCCGCCCCCGGCACCATCGCCTGCAAGTTCTGGGGTCTGGGCAGCGACGGCACCGTCGGCGCCAACAAGAACTCCATTAAGATCATCGGCGACCATACAGACCTGAAGGTACAGGCCTATTTCCAGTATGACTCCAAGAAGTCCGGCGGCGTCACCATTTCTCACCTGCGCTTCGGCCGCAGCGAGATCAAGTCCACCTACTATGTCAGCAAGGCGGACTTCGTGGCCTGCCACGCCCCCTCTTACCTGGATAAATACGACATGGCTCAGGATGTAAAGCCCGGCGGCACCTTCCTTATCAACTGTGCCTACTCGGCGGATGAGTTGGGGCAGATCCTCCCCGCCGCCGCCAAGCGCTATATCGCCCAGAACCATGTGAAGGTCTACACCATCGACGCCATCTCCATCGCCCGGGAGCTGGGTCTCGGCGGCCGCACCAACATGGTGCTTCAGTCCGCTTTCTTCAAGCTGGCCAACGTCATCCCCATTGACGACGCCGTGGAGTATATGAAGGCCGCCATCGTCACCACCTACGGCCGCAAGGGTGAAAAGGTAGTCGCCATGAATCAGGCCGCCGTGGACGCCGGTCTCACCGCTGTGAAGGAGCTGACCATCCCCGCCGATTGGGCCCAGGCGGAAGATTCCGCCGCCGTTCACGAGATCGACACCGACCGCGCCGATCTGAAGGAGTATATCCGCGATGTCATGCTTCCCGCCAACGCCATGAAGGGCGATTCCATTCCCGTCTCCAAGCTCATGTCCGGCGCGGACGGCACCCTGCCTCAGGGTACCGCTGCCTTTGAAAAGCGCGGCATCGCCGTGGACGTGCCCCATTGGCTGCCGGAGAACTGCATCCAGTGCAACCAGTGCTCCTACGTTTGCCCCCACTCCGTCATCCGTCCCTACGCCCTCACCGCGGACGAGCTGGCCGCCGCTCCGGCTGGCACCCAGTCCAAAAAGATGCTGGGCAAGGGCTGTGAGGACTATCAGTTCTCTCTGGCCGTCTCCGTGTTGGACTGCACCGGCTGCGGCAGCTGCGCCAACGTCTGTCCCGCCAAGAACAAGGCTCTTGTCATGAAACCGCTGGCCGAAGAGCATGAGCAGCAGGCCGTTTATCAGTACTGCGACCGCGAGGTCTCCGACAAGGAGCTGCCCGTCAGCCCCCTCACCGTCAAGGGCAGCCAGTTCCGTCGTCCTCTCTTCGAGTTCTCCGGTGCCTGCGCCGGCTGCGGCGAGACTCCCTACGCCAAGCTCATCACTCAGCTGTACGGCGACCGGATGTATATCGCCAACGCCACCGGCTGCTCCTCCATCTGGGGCGGCAGTGCTCCCTCCACCCCCTACACCGTCAACCGCAAGGGGCAGGGCCCCGCGTGGGAGAACAGCCTGTTTGAGGATAACGCAGAATTCGGCTACGGCATGTATCTCGGCCAGCGCGCCATCCGGGACCGCATGGTGGAAAAGGCCCGCGCCCTCGTGGCCGTGCCCTACTGCTGCGCCGAGCTGAAGGAAGCCGCTCAGAACTGGCTTGACACCCTGGAGGACAGCGAGCAAAACGTCAAGGCCACCGAGCGTTTCGTGGCCGAGCTGGAAGAAAGCCGCATGACGGTAGACGACTGCCTTGCCTTCGCCGCCACGCCGGAAGGGGCCGCTGCCTTCGGCGACGGACTGGCCGGCTTCAAGTCTCATATGGAAGAACTGAAGGCCGCCGGCACCCACTACTGCGACTGTGAAGCCTGCACCCTGGCCGGGGAGCTGCTGGAGCGGAAGGACTTCCTCGCCAAGAAATCCGTCTGGATCTTCGGCGGCGACGGCTGGGCCTACGACATCGGCTACGGCGGACTGGACCACGTTCTGGCCTCCCGCGAGAATGTCAACATCTTCGTCTTCGATACCGAGGTGTACTCCAACACCGGCGGCCAGGCCTCCAAGGCTACTCCGACCGGCGCCGTGGCGCAGTTCGCCGCCGCCGGCAAAGTGGTGAAGAAGAAGGATCTGGCCCAGATCGCCATGCAGTATGGCTACGTTTATGTGGCTCAAGTGGCCATGGGTGCCAATTATCAGCAGACCCTGAAGGCCATCGCCGAAGCGGAGGCGTATGATGGGCCCTCTCTGATCATCGGCTACTCTCCCTGCATCAACCACGGTCTCAAGAGCATGGGCAACTCCATGGCCGAGATGAAGCACGCCGTGGACGCCGGTTACTGGCACCTGTTCCGCTTCAACCCCGCTCTGGCGGAGCAGGGAAAGAACCCCTTCCAGCTGGACTCCAAGGCGCCCACCGCCGACTATCTGGAATTCATCAAGGGCGAAGTGCGCTATAGCTCCTTGGAGCGCACCTTCCCCGACCGCGCCGCCGTCCTGTTCGACGCCGCGAAGGAAAATGCCGCCCGCAAGTATCAGCAGCTCTCCCGCCTCTCCTCTTACTATGAGGGCCTGGAAGAAGCCGAAAAGCAGTAAAAATCAAAATAGAAGGGGCGCAGCCGTGACCGGCTGCGCCCCTCAAATTGTTGGGAACGCCTTGCAGAGCTTGCGCCCAGAGGCGCAAATCAAGTCTGATCTACTTTCGGCCTGCGGCAGCTTATTCAAACGAAAGCCCAGTGAAGCGGGTTTCATTTGAACGTACAAAAACCGCCCCGGGACATGAAGTCCCGGGGCGGTAGTTTGTTGAAAGGCCTCGCAGAGTTTCCCGTCCGAAGACGGGAAGGGGGGGGGGAACCCGCTTCCTGCCGCGACCTGCGAATGGCAGAAAACACTTTGCGCGAAGTGAGCGTCGAATTGTCCGCTATCAGTGGACAACCGAGGGGGCAGAGCGCAGCGAAACCTTACCGGAAAAGCGGCTTTTCCGCTTTTCCGAACGGTATTAGTGGTTGATCACCCGCACCCGCAGCATACCCTCCAGCGCGCGGATCTCCTCCACCACCTGTTCCTTCACCCGGCTGTTGATGTCCACCATGGTGTAGGCGTAGTCTTTTTTCGACTTGTTGGTCATGTTCTCCACGTTGATGCCCTCCTGACCCAGCAGGGCAGTGATGTTGGCCAGCATGGCGGGAATGTTCCGGTGGATCATGCACAGGCGGCATTCCCCGCTCCACTCCATCTTCACCTGGGGCAGATTCACGGAATTCACAATGTTGCCGTTCACCAGATAGTCCTCTAACTGCCGCGCGGCCATGACAGCGCAGTTCTCCTCGCTCTCCGGAGTGGAGGCTCCCAGATGCGGAAGGGCGATGACGTTTTTCGCTTTGACGATCTTCTCATTGGGGAAATCGGTAACGTATTTGGCCACCCGTCCGCACTCCAGCGCCTCGATCATATCGTCGTCGCACACCAGCTCGCCCCGGGCCAGATTCAGCACCCGGACGCCGCCCTTCATCTTCTGAAGAGACTCCGCGGCGACAAAACCCCTGGTCTGGCTGGTACAGGGGATGTGCAGCGTCACATAGTCCGCCGCCTTATAAAGCTCCGCCACATCCTTCACTACGTGCACATGGCGGTCCAACCGCAGGGCCGCCTCGACGGAAAGATAGGGGTCATAGCCGTACACATCCATACCCAGGCCGAGGCACACATTGGCCACCAGTGCGCCGATGGCCCCCAGACCGATGACGCCTATGGTCTTGTGATAAAGCTCCGGGCCGATGAAGGCGCTTTTCCCCTTTTCCACTGCTTTAGGAAGGTCTACGCCCTCTTTCCCCGCCTGCTCCTTGACGAATTCATAGCCGCCCATCACATCGCGGGAGGAGAGCAGCAGCGCGCACAGTACCAGTTCCTTCACGGCGTTGGCGTTGGCTCCCGGAGTGTTGAACACCACCACGCCCGCCTCGCTGCACCGATCAATGGGGATATTGTTGGTGCCCGCACCCGCCCGGGCAATGGCCCGCAGGTTCTCGGGGAACTGAAATTCGTGCATGTCGGCGGAGCGGACCAGAATGCCGTCAGGGTTTTCCTGCTCGCCGCTGACGGAGAACCGGCCGGGGTCCAGCACGGAAAGGCCCGCGGGCGAAATTTTATTTAAGGTCTGAATGCGAAACATCTTGTTTCCTCCTCAGTGTTCCCGGTCAAATTTTTCGATGAAGCTGCACAGCTTCTCCACGCCCTCCACCGGCATGGCGTTGTAGATGGAGGCACGCATACCGCCGGTCTTCCGGTGGCCCTTCAGGTTCACAAAGCCCGCTTCCGTGGACGCCTTGACGAATTCCGCGTCCAGCGCCTCGTCCCCGGTGCGGAACACCACATTCATGTCGCTGCGGCTGTCCTTTTCCACCGGGCAGTGGAACAGCTTCGAGCGGTCAATGCACTCATACAGCATGGAAGCGCGCTGCTTCTTCAGCTTCTCCATTCCTGCAAGGCCGCCGTTTTCCTCCACCCAGTCCAGGGTGAGGCCCAGCATATAAATACACCAGCAGGGCGGCGTGTTGTACATGCTGTCCTTGTCGATCATGGTCTGATAGTTCAAAATCACCGGCGTATAGGGAAGTTCCTTTCCCATCAGTTCTTCCTTTACAATGGCCACCGTCAGGCCCGCGGGGGCCATGTTCTTCTGCGCCCCGGCGAAGATGACACCGAACTTGCTCACATCCACCCGGCGGGACAAAATGTCGGAGGACATGTCGCACACCAGCGGCACCTCCCCCGTCTCGGGGACATACTGCCACTCGGTGCCGTAAATGGTGTTGTTGGCGCAATAGTAGAAGTAGCTGGCGTCCTGCGAAAGGCACAGTTCCTCCTGCTTGGGGATATAGGTATGGTTCTTGTCCGACGTGTCGGCGGCAATATGTACCTCGCCGTACTTCATGGCCTCTTTGGCCGCCAGATTGGAGAAGTTGCCCGTGACGGCATAGTCCGCCTTCCCCGTCTTTCCGATCAGGTTCAGGGGCACCATGGCAAACTGGCCTGTGGCGCCGGTCTGCAGGAACAGGGCCTTGTACCCGTCTGGGATCTGCAGCAGCCGGCGCAGCTTCTCCTGGGTCTCATCGAAAATGCCCTGGAACACCTTTGAGCGATGACTCATCTCCATAACGGACATGCCTGAACCGTGATAGTTCAGGATTTCGCTTCCCGCCCGCTCCAATGCGGACAGGGGCAGCATGCTCGGCCCTGCGGAGAAATTGTAAACGCGATTCGTGGACATGAATAAGACCCCTTTCTAACTTGCGTTTTCCCTATTATAAAAGTTTGATAAATAGGTGTCAATCACTCAAGACAACAAAAACCGGCGGAAATCTCCGCCGGTTTTGTTTCATTCCGCCCCCATCTGTTTCAAATCAACGCCCAGTTCAGCATCAGCAGAAGTCCGAAGCCCGGCACGCCCAGCAGGGCCAGCACCAGCGCATTCACCAGATTCACCCCCAGCGTCACGCCCAGTCCGCCGCCCACCTGGGCAAAAATCGCAAGAAAGCAGAGGCCCGCCACTGTTTTCGCCGCAAGCTTCAGGAGCTTTCCCAGCGGCTTTCGGAAGATCACCACGGCAAAAGCCCCCACCAATACCGCCAGCAGCCACAGCTGCAGCCGGCTCAGCCCGTCCGTCACAGCACTCCCTCCCGCTCCTTTACCTGCCGCAGCAGATAGGAATAGCGCGCCTGAATAGCCTTGATTTCAAAGACGTAGGACTCGATGAGGTCGGGGTCGTTGGTGCTGTTAAAGCCGCAGTAGGCCCGGTTCATCTGTGCCCGTGCGTCCTTCAGGCTGTCAAGCAATGCGCTGCGCTCCGCCCGCGCCCGTTCCTCTTCCAGGTGCTTCCGCATGCCGGTCTCCTCCTTCCCGATGTGGTCTAACTATACGGAAATTCTGGACAAATATGCTTCGTCCCAAACGGTTTTGGTAAAAATCTTTCCAAAAATGCCTGCTTTCTGCCCTGAAAAGAAGAGCGAATTGCCAAAATATCAAAAATCCCCTTGACGCACACGGGGAAGTGTGATAGTCTCTCCCCAAGGTCAAACATGATAGAGGCGCGGAAGCCAATAGTACCACGAAGCATTCGGGCGTGCACCCGTTTCGTGGAAAAGGGGACTTCCGCCGAAGGGGATTCCTGCGTGTACGCGTGGGGTCTGCCTGGGCCGTCGGATAAGATCCGCCGGACTGCCGCGCAATGCGTGGAGCGCTATCATGGACGTAAGGTACCGCACCAATCTCATTTCTACCTTTCGCCATGAACGTTTCCCGTGCGCCGGGTCTCGTTCATGGTTTTCTTTTTCCCTTTGACCCCGGGAAATCAGAAAAAAGAAAGGTGAACATCATGAAGAAGAAGATCCTCGCACTCACCCTGGCCCTGGCTCTGGCCCTGGGCCTCGCCGCCTGTTCCGGCGGCGGCAGCAACGACGACAACAGCACCGATTCCCCCGCCCCCTCCGAAACGGGCAGCAGCGCCTCCTTCCCCGGCATTGAGGACGGCGTCCTCACCATCGCCATGGAGTGCGCCTCCGCCCCCTATAACTGGGCCCAGTCCGACGACTCCAACGGTGCTGTTCCCATCAAGGACTCTAACGAGTACGCCAACGGCTACGACGTCATGATGGCCAAGAAGATCTGCGAGAAGCTGGGCGTCGAGCTGGAGATTGTCCGTCTCGACTGGGACAGCCTGATCCCCGCCGTCCAGACCGGTCAGGTGGACGCCACCATCGCCGGCCAGTCCATGACCGCCGGCCGTATGGAGATGGTCGACTTCGCCGGCCCTTACTACTACGCCACCATCGTCTGCATGACCAAGCAGGACAGCGCCCTCGCTTCCGCCACCGGTATCTCCCAGCTCTCTGGCAAGACCACCGCACAGATCGGTACCATCTGGTATGACACCTGCCTGCCCCAGATTCCGGGTGCTGACATCCAGACCGCGGCCGAATCCGCTCCTGCCATGCTGATGGCGCTGGAGACCGGTGCCGTGGAGTTCATCTGCACTGATATGCCCACCGCACAGGGTGCTATGCTGGTGTACCCCGACCTGAAGATCCTGGACTTCACCGGCTCTGACGACGACTTTGCGCTGGAGCCCGGCGACGTCAACGTGGGCATCGCCGTCATGAAGGGCAACACCACCCTGACCGAGCAGCTCAACTCCGCTCTGGCTGATTACACTGCGGATGACTTCCCGCAGATCATGAACGAGGCCATCACCATCAGCCCCGTGGAATAAGTATTATTAAAGGAGTAAACCACTATGGATCGCTTTATCCAGCTGGGCACCGATATGGCGAAGCTGTGGAGCAAGTACAGCGGGCAGTACCTCTCCGGCATGGGCAAGACCATTGTCCTCGCCCTTCTCTGCACCGCCGTGGGCGCTCTCATCGGCCTGATCTGCGGCATCCTGCAAACCATCCCCAGTACGAAGCAGGATAACATGGTCAAGCGCGTGGTGCTGGCCATCGTCCGCTTTATCGTCCGCATTTACGTGGAGGTTTTCCGCGGCACTCCTATGATCCTTCAGGCTGTTTTTGTCCATTACGCCCTGCCTTACTTCACCTCCAACGCCGTCCGGTTTGATAACATCTGGGTCTCCGCCTTCCTGGTGGTCTCCATCAACACAGGCGCCTACATGGCGGAATCGGTCCGCGGCGGCATCCTCTCCATTCCCGTGGGCCAGACCGAGGGGGCCAAGGCCATCGGCATGAACCATTTCCAGACCATGACCTCCGTCATCCTGCCTCAGGCCCTGCGCAACATCATGCCCCAGATCGGCAACAACCTGATCATCAACATCAAAGATACCTCCGTCATGTTCATCATCGGCTTTACCGAGTTTTTCGCCGTTCACAAGGGCGTGGTGGGCGCGACCTATATGTACTTCCCCTCCGCCGCCATTGAAATGATCGGGTATCTCATCATGACCGTGGTCTGCTCCATCATCCTCCGCGCTATGGAAAAGCGGATGGACGGTGCGGACAGCTACAAGCTGGTGCAGGCTGACCAGCTCACTCTGGCCGCCGGTACTCATCGGTACGTAGGGCCCGGCCCCGACGAAAGGGAGGCGCGATAACCATGAGCGAACCCATCCTCTCCATCCGGCACCTCTCCAAGTCCTTCGGCAGCCATGAGGTCCTGCGGGACATCGACTTCACCGTCCGTCCCGGCGACGTCACCAGCATCATCGGTGCCTCCGGCAGCGGCAAGTCCACCCTTCTGCGCTGCATCAACCTGCTGGAGACCCCGACCAGCGGTGAGATCCTTTTCCACGATCAGGACATCACCGTCCGGGGCTTCAATCCCACCACCTACCGTGCCAAGGTGGGCATGGTCTTCCAGTCTTTCAACCTCTTTTCCAACCTCTCCGTGCTGAAGAACTGCATGGTCGGGCAGGAAAAGGTCTTAAAGCGGGACGCCGCCCATGCGCGGGAGACCGCCATGCGCTACCTCACCAAGGTGGGTATGGACCCGTACATCAACGCAAAGCCCCGCCAGCTTTCCGGCGGCCAGCAGCAGCGTGTGGCCATCGCCCGCGCCCTGGCCATGGAGCCGGAGGTCCTCCTCTTTGACGAGCCCACCTCCGCCCTCGACCCGGAAATGGTGGGTGAGGTGCTCTCCGTTATGCGCGATCTGGCCAGCGAGGGCATGACCATGCTGGTGGTCACCCATGAGATGGCCTTCGCCCGGGACGTCAGCAGTCACGTGGTCTTTATGGCCGACGGCGTCATCTGCGAGCAGGGGGAACCCCATGCTCTCTTCGAAAATCCGCAAAACGCCCGCACCCGGGACTTCCTCTCCCGCTTCCGCGGTCAGTGACCTCTCCTTCAAAGCCCGCGCCGCAATATGCGGCGCGGGCTTTTTGCTTCATTCATCATAAGCAATCACTTATTCTTCCATCGATATTGCCTATTGTTTCACATTCCTTTATAATGGTTCCGGAAGAAGCTATCTTCCCGCTGATTTCTGATTCCGCATGACTTGAAGGAGGCAGTCCCCCATGGAGAACAAGTATTATCCGCACCTGGCAAGCCCCATCACCATCAACGGCGTCACGTTCAAAAATCGCATTTTCGGCGCACCCATGTCCAACCCCGAGCTGGACCCGGACTGCCACATGCGGAAAGAGGACATCGCCTTCCATGAAAATCGCGCCAAAGGCGGCATGGCCAGCGTGGCTCTGGGCCTCGGCATCGTGGATCCCGTAGGCCGCACCCACACGAAAGAGATCACCCTGTACGACGTCATGTCCCTCCCCTCTCTGAAAGAGCTGACCAACGCCACCCATCGCCATAACTGTATGGCGGTCATGGAGCTGGCCCATGGCGGCAAGTACGCCAACGCCCGGGGCCACGGCCACGCGGCCGAGCATTTTGCCCTCGGCCCCAACGATGAGATAAATGCCGACGGGCTCCCCGTCCGCGCCATGACGGAGGAGGAGATCTATCACGCGGCGGAGGCCTTCGGCAATGCCGCTGCGCTGGTGAAAGAAGCGGGCTTTGACATGGTCCTCATCCACGGCGGCCACGGCTGGCTGCTGGGCCAGTTCATGTCCCCCTCCATGAATCACCGTACCGACCGCTGGGGCGGCAGTCTGGAGAACCGGATGCGCTTCCCCCTGCTGGTCATTGAAAAGGTGCGCGAGGC
>CAKUEI010000043.1 GCA_934646175.1 uncultured Oscillospiraceae bacterium | reverse complement strand
TTTGCGCCCACGCAGATGATGTCGTTGACGCACATGGCCACGGCGTCGATGCCGATGGTGTCGTGCTTGTCCATGAGAATGGCCAGCTTCACCTTGGTGCCGCAGCCGTCGGTGCCGGAGACCAGCACCGGCTCTTCCATCCCCGCTACCGGCAGGCCGAAGCAGCCGCCGAAGCCGCCCACATTGTCCAGGCAGCCCTCATTGCGGGTGCGGGCAATGTGCTTTTTCATCAGTTCCACGGCGCGATAGCCCGCCACGATGTCTACGCCCGCGGCGGCGTAGCTGGCAGACTGAGAATTCTTGTGATCCATATCCGTTCTCCTTTTCCAGGGTTGATGGTCGCGGTGTTATTCTTTGCCGTTCCAGCAGTAGGTGCACACCTTGCTTTTATCCAAACCGATGGCCTTCAGAAGACCGTCCAGAGACTGATACCCCAGCGAGTCAAAGCCCATCTCCTCGCAGATGGACTTCAGGAGGCACTGGCCCCGTTCGGTGGAGGCATCCGCATACTCTTCCAGATGTTTCTGCCCCTCATCACCTTCTAATTCCTGTACTTTTTTACGGGCCAGCAACTCCATATCAGAATTGCTGCGGGAGAAGTTCAGGTATTTGCAGCCGTACATGATGGGCGGGCAAGCGGAGCGCATATGCACTTCCTTTGCGCCGCTTTCGTAGAGGAATTCTACCGTCTCACGCAACTGGGTGCCGCGGACAATAGAATCGTCCACAAAGAGGAGCTTTTTCCCCTCGATCAGCTCGGGCACGGGGATCTGCTTCATCTTGGCCACCTGATTGCGCACCGCCTGACTCTGAGGCATGAAGCTGCGGGGCCAGGTGGGGGTGTACTTGACGAAGGGCCGGGCGAAGGGTTTCCGGCTCTCCGTGGAATAGCCGATGGCGTGGGGAAGACCGGAATCGGGCACACCCGCCACAAAGTCCACGTCGGGCAGGACACCCCGCTGGGCATCGTTCCGGGCCATGATCTCGCCGTTGCGGTAGCGCATGACCTCTACGTTCACGCCCTCATAGTTGGAGTTGGGGTAGCCGTAATAGGTCCACAGGAAGGCGCAGATGCGCATTTCCTTCCCAGCGGGGGAGAGGGACTCCACCCCGTCTGCCGTCACCTTCACGATCTCCCTCGGCCCAAGCTCATAAGCGTCGTGGTACCCCAACTTCTGATAGGCAAAGGACTCGAAGGAGACACAGCAGCCGTTTCCGTTCTGCCCCACCAGCACGGGAAGACGGCCCAGCTTGTCCCGGGCAGCTAGAATGCAGTCCGGCGTCAGGATAAGAATGGTGGCAGAGCCTTCGATCAGCTCCTGGGCGTGAAGGATGCCGCTGACCAGATCGTCCTTCTGGTTGATGAGAGCGGCGGTCAACTCGGTGGTGTTCACCTTGCCGCTGCTCATGGCCATGAACTGATGGCCGTGGTCGGAAAAATAGGTCTCCACCAGCTGCTCGGCGTTGTTGATGATGCCAACCGTGGTGATGGCCCAAAGACCCAGATGGGAGCGCACCAGCAGGGGCTGGGGGTCGGTGTCACTGATGCAGCCGATGCCGCTGGTGCCGTGAAATTCTGAAAGGTCCTTGTCGAACTTGGTGCGGAAGGGGGTGTTTTCAATGTTGTGGATCTGCCGCTGGAAGCCGCTTTCCCTGTCATAGATCACCATGCCGCCCCGGCTGGTGCCCAGATGGGAGTGGTAGTCCGTACCGAAGAAAATGTCCAGCACGCAGTCCTGCTTCGAGATCGCGCCAAAAAACCCGCCCATGGATCACTTGTCCCCCATCAGGCGGCGCATGACCTCTTCATAAGCCTCTTCCGCGTTGCCAAGGTCGCGGCGGAAGCGGTCCTTGTCCAGCTTCTCGTGGGTCTTTTCGTCCCACAGGCGGCAGGTGTCGGGGCTGATCTCATCGGCCAGCACGATGGTGCCGTCGCTGGTCTTGCCGAACTCCAGCTTGAAGTCCACAAGGTCGATGCCGATCTCCTTCATGAAGCCCTTCAGCAGGTCGTTCACGGCGAAGGCGTACTTTTTGATGAGCTCGATCTCTTCCTCGGTGGCCAGTTTCAGGGCCAGCGCATGATAGGTGTTCAGGAGGGGATCGCCCAGATCGTCGTTCTTGTAGGAGAACTCGATGGTGGGATGGTCGAACACGATGCCCTCTTCCACGCCGTAGCGCTTGGCGAAGGAACCGGCGGAGATGTTGCGGATGATGACCTCCAGCGGAACGATGGACACCTTCTTCACCGCGGTCTCGCGGTCGGACAGCTCCTCCACAAAGTGGGTGGGGACGCCCTTCTTCTCCAGACGGCGCATGAGGTTGTTGGTCATGCGGTTGTTGATGGCGCCCTTGCCGGCGATGGTGCCCTTCTTCAGGCCGTTGAAGGCGGTGGCGTCATCCTTGTAGGAGACGATCACCACATCGGGATCGTTGCTTGCGAAGACCTTCTTGGCCTTGCCTTCATAAAGCTGCTCTTTCTTTTCGTAACCCATTTCAAATACCCTCCTGAATCTTACGGTCCTTGGCGGAAACTTCGTCCGCCATATCCTGTTTGAACTCTTTTAGCTTTGCAGAAAGCCTTTCATCGGAAAGGGCCAGCATCTGCGCAGCCAGAATGGCGGCATTGTCCGCGCCGTCCACCGCCACGCACGCCACGGGAATGCCCTTGGGCATCTGTACCATGGAGAGAAGACTGTCCAGCCCACCCATCATGCTGGTCTTGATGGGCACACCGATCACCGGCAGCGTGGTGTACGCGGCCAGCACGCCGCCCAGATGGGCCGCCTTGCCCGCCGCTGCGATAATCACGCCGAAGCCGTTCTCCTCCGCGTGAGAGGCAAACTGCTCTGCCGCTGCCGGCGTCCGGTGGGCGGAGATGATGTGTACTTCCCGGGGAATGCCCAGCTTGTCCAGACGGGCGATGCAGGGACGCATGGTGTCCAGGTCGGAGTCCGACCCCATGATCACGGCAACCTTTTTCAAAAGAAAGACCTCCTCATTTCTGCCTAAGCGGCCCGCGCAAAAGAAGAAAGCAGGCCGCCAGAAAACGGTGACCTGCTTTTGCGGTACGGGTTATGCGTTCATTTTGGCCGCACGGGTTCCCTGAGCCTTTTGTCCGCCGAGTGCGAGCAGTCGAGACATACAGGGGCACCTCCGTCCGGTTGAATACGGCTATAGAATAGCCAATTTCCAACTGAAATGCAAGGGTTCATGTAAAATTTGTAGCCTTACACAACTTCTTTGCAGCAAAAACTTAAAATTCTTGTCTACAACCGGCAATCAGCCGGAAAGCGTATCCAAGATTTTCTGCACCGCCGCCGCCCGCTCCGACCAGGAGGAGCGCTCGGCATAGCTACGCCGCCGATCGGTGACCCAGCCGGGGGATTCCGCCAGTGCTTGCTTGCAGCAACTTAAAAACTCCCGTTCGTCGTGAGCACCGTAGATCACATCGGCCAGCTCCTCCACCTGCTCGGGCCACAGCATGGAGACGATGGGCTTTCCCGTGGCCAGATATTCATACATCCGCTCCGGGATGATGGCGGTGCTGGCCTCGGAATCCCGCAGGAGGTTCACGTACACCTGCTGCTGCCCTAAAAGCTCGGGAAGGTCCAGCTCGGGCCGCTGCCCCAACAGGCGCACGTTGCGCAGCTTTTTCAGGGCATCCAGCTCCGGCGGCCCGCCGTCCTTCACACCGCCGATGACGGTGAAGCGGCACTTGGGAAGCTCCCTTGCGGCGTACAGCAGGGGGGCAAGGTCCAGATCGGGGTACAGGGACCCCACAAAGCAGAAGCCGGGCCGCTCCGCCGGGGGAAATTCCTGGGCGAACATGGCATAGTTCACCCCTTCGGGCAACAGCACCACATTGAGATTGCAGGGAGAGAGATACTCCGCCAGCGCCCGGGATGCGGCGAACACTACATCAGCCTGGACGGTCATCTGGCTTTCCCATTCGATGGGCAGGCTGGACCAGTCCCGGTGGCAGTCATAGATCAGGCGGCTGTACTCCAGTTGCTCCAACAGATGCACCTGTCGGGGGTCGGTACACCAAAGAGCGGCGTTGCGGAATCGGTGCCGCCGCATTTTCTCCGCCACGAACCGGCCCTGACGCTGGGCATCAAAGGCGGCCTCCGGATGGAACAGCTGACGCATCGAGCGGGCAGGGGGAAGGGTGTAAACCGTCACCCATTGCCGCACCTTTTGCCCGCCGGCCCGCCATCTGCGGTCCAGCGGACCCGCCGCTGGCTGAAACCATAGGATCTGCACGTCCTTTAATCGGGAAAGCAGATGCTGGGTGCGGCCGGGATTTTTGCTCCACGGCTCATGAGAGAGGCAGACCAGCTGCTTCATGCTTTCTCGCCTCCCCAGGAAAGGCCCAAAAGCTCTGCTGCCGTTTCGCGGTTGCACCGCTCCAGCGCCCGCAGCTTCTGCACACTTTTCAGCCGGAAAGCCTTGTCTTCCCGGCGCGCTGCCGCCTGATCGATGAGATGTTCCAGCGCCTCCGGCTGGGCGTCCTTCAGGTCGAGGAACAGGTCCTGCCCGATATACTGCAGGAAGGAGCTCACCTTCGGGTCATACACCACACCCACCAGCGGAACTCCCTGCCCGGCGGAGAACACCAGTGCGTGCAGCCGCATGGACACCACGATCTCCATCCGGGCGAACAGACCGATAGTGTGCCCGCTGCTGCCCAGATCATCCAGCACCTTGCAGGGGGCGGTCATTCGTTCCGCCACCTTCCGGGCCGCCGCCACATCGTGCTTCGGCTCGATGGGCAGAAACACCGGCGTCAGGCCGTAGGTCTCATAGGCATAGTCCGCCGCGCGGGCCAGCGCCGCCACGTGCTGCTCAAAGCCCGGCCACGGACGCAGGCCGAAGCCGATATAACGCCCCTGAGGGTCCAGCCCCCGTGTCTCCATCACCGCGTCGATGGTCTCTTTGCTGTCAGCGGGCAGGATCACTGTGGGGTCGGCCGCCATGCGGATGAGAGGGCGATCCACCCCCAGATCCTTCAGCTCGTCGGCGGAATTGGTATCCCGCAGGGTGATGGCGTCCACCCGCTTCTGCAAAACCTTGGCCGCCCGCTTCCGGTTCTGCGCATCGTGAATGGGCCCAATGCCGCAGCCGTACATCATCACCTGATTGCCCAGACACTTGGCCGCCGACAGGGTGAAGAGGTAAAACCACAGGCTGCGGTGGGAGGTGGCATCCTGCATCAGCGAACCGCCGCCGTTGATATAGAGCTTGGTCCTGCTCATTCTGCGGAGGAACTTAGGCACGGCGAAGGTGTAAATGGCATCGGTGCGATAGGCGTGCATGGTATTTTTCGGATTGCGGGACAGCACCCACACCGGCATATCCGGATCGATGCTGCGGATCTCGGTAAGGATGGCCTCCAGAATGGCGTCGTCCCCGGCGTTGCCGCGCCCGTAGGCGCCGCACACCAGCACACCGTCCCGCCCGGCGGGCCGGTGAGAGCGCCTCAGCACGGAACGGTAGATCTCCAACTGGGTGGAGATGGTGCGGTCCAGAGAATAGTCCGTGGCCGCCTTACGGTAAATGGCCCGGCCCAGCCGCTCCCGCAGCTCGGGCTGGCGAGCCAGTTTGACGAGCTGCTCGGCCAGCGCATCCGCGTCCCCGGCGGGGAACAAAAGCCCCGTTACGCCGCTTTCGATGAGATAGGGAACGCCGCCCACCCGGGAACTCACCGTGGGCAGCCCCGCCCGGGCGCCCTCCGTCAGGGAGTAGGGAAAGGTCTCGGAAAGGGAGGTCAGGCTGTTCACGTCGATGGCGTTATAAAACGAGTCCACGTCCGAGATCCAGCCTAGAAAACGGCAGACGTTTTCAATGCCCAGCGCCCGGCTCAGCGCTTCCAGCTCCTGCCGCTGCTGCCCGTCGCCGGCGATCAGCAGGCGCAGGTTGGGGCATGTTTCGTGGGCCTTTGCAAAGCCGCGCACCAGCGTTCCCACGTCCTTCACCGGGTCGAGCCGGGCGGCAATGCCGACCACCACGCTGTCCTCCTCCACGGGAAGGCCCGCATCGCGCAGATATTGTTCCTTCGGCACCTTCACCGGCCGGGGGGAGAAATCCAGCCCATTGTAAATGGAAAACAGCCGCCCCGGGGCAAAGCCACGGTCGATCAAAAGGTCCACCATGGCATCGGAAACGCCGATGCGGTAGTCCATTTTTCGCAGGCAGACGGTGTTGATGGTGCCGTAGGTCAGCCGGGAAAGGGGCCGGCCCAGATAGTCCAGGCGATAGTCGCTGTGTACCGTGGTGATCACCGGCAGCTTCACCGTGCGTTTCAACAGAGCGCCCATCAGGTTGCCCCGGGCGCCATGGCAGTGGATGAGGTCGTAGTTCCCGTCCAGCACGAACTTTTTCAGCTGGCGGAAGGTGCGCAGAATATTGTTGCCGGGCATCACCGTCACCGAAATGCCCAGGGCGCGGGCCTCTTCCGTAAAAGGTCCGTCCATAAAGCATACCATGGTCACGTCGATCTCTTTGCTGAGGCCGGACAGCAGAGAGTGGACGTGGGTCTTCGCGCCGCCGCTGTCGCCGCCGGAAATCAAGTGGATCACTTTCATGAAGCTACACTCCAATTTTCATGAGAAAAGGTCTTGTGAAATTGCGGAAAATGGGATACAATCATAAGCGTGTCCCAAACACAAATATTATACATGTACCGGCCGTGCCGGTCAAGGCGCGGAGGAACCGACATGAGTGAAGCAAAGAAAAAAAGAGGCGTGAACCCCATTGACGTTCTCGTCATCATCGTGATCATCGCCCTGGTGGCCCTGGGCGGCTATAAGCTGCTCAACCGGAACAACGGTGTTGCTGCCCCCACCACCCCCATCCGTTATACCGTTCTCTGCACGGGGGTCGAGCCGGAGGTGTACGCCTCCATTCAGGAGCATATCCCCTCCCAGCTGATGGCCTCCGGCGATCTGCTGGACGGACAGGTGGTGGACGTTACCGCTGCCCCCCATACCCCTTCCGTGCTGGTGGATACCGCCAGCAACACCGTGAAGATGGAGAAGGACGGCCTGCTGGACCTCACCGTTACCATCGAGGCCAACGTGAAAAACGCCACCACCAACGAAGTGGGTACCCAGGAGGTCCGCATCGGCAAGCAGCACACGGTGAAGACCGTGTACTTCGAGCTGACTAACGGCGTCATCCTCACCTGCGAGTGGGGCGAGGCCGCCGCTGAATAACAAAGATCAAAAAGGGCGGCGCAGAACATGCGCCGCCCTTTGTCATAGAAAGGAGGGGGGAGCGGCATGCTTTCCGCCATCGCCCAGTGGGATGCCTCCGTCCTGCTGGCACTTCAAAGCCTTCACGGCACTGTGTGGGACCGCATTTTATCCGCCTTCACCCATCTGGGGGACAGCGGCATTTTGTGGATCGTGCTGGCCGTGCTCCTGCTGCTTTTTCCCAAGACGCGCAGGGCGGGATTTCTGGCGCTGCTGGCCATGGCCGTGGGGCTGATTGTCACCAACGGCATTCTGAAGCATCTCATCATGCGGCCACGGCCTTATGTCACATGGAAAGAAATCGTGCCCCTGCTTACCTCGGGGGACCCCAATTCCTTCCCCTCGGGGCACACCTCCGCCGCCTTTTCCGCTGGGGTCGTGTGGCTTAAGATATTGCCGTGGCGTTGGGCCCGCGCCGCCGCCATAATCGTGGCGGTGCTCATGGGCTTTTCCCGGCTGTATGTGGGCGTTCATTACCCCACGGACGTGCTGGCGGGCGCAGTGCTGGGCAGCTTGTATGCAGCCCTGGTCCTGTTTCTCGCACGACGCTGGCGGGAGAAGCATCCCGGACAAAACGCATGAAAAACAAAAAGAGACGGCTGCTTTCGCAGCCGTCTCTTTCTTCCTGTTGGTGAAAAGAAACTTACTTCAGCTCGACCTTGGCGCCGACGTCTTCCAGCTTCTTCTTCAGCTCTTCGGCCTCGTCCTTGGAAACGCCTTCCTTGACAGCCTTGGGAGCGGCCTCGACAACAGCCTTGGCCTCAGCCAGGCCCAGGCCGGTGATCTCACGGACAGCCTTGATGACCTTGATCTTCTCGGAACCGATCTCAGCCAGAACGACGTCGAACTCGGTCTTCTCCTCAGCGGCGGGAGCAGCAGCGCCGCCGGCAGCGGGAGCAGCCATAGCAGCGGCGGAAACGCCGAACTCCTCTTCCAGAGCGTGGACCAGCTCGGACAGCTCCAGAACGGTCAGGCCCTTAACCTCTTCGATGAGGGCAGTAATCTTTTCAGAAGCCATGATAGTTACCTCCTAATGTTAACTAAAATTTCAATTTGTAGTGGGTGCCGGTTATTCGGCAGCGGGGGCTTCGGCGGCCTCGACGGAACCGCCCTTCTGCTCGCAGATCGCCTTGATGACGATCGCCAGGCTGGTGATGGGGGCCAGCAGGGTACCCAGAGCCTGGGCCTGCAGCACTTCCTTGGAAGGCAGCTCTGCCAGAGCCATGATATCGCTCAGGGGCAGGACTTTGCCGTCCATGAAGCCGGCCTTGATGACGAACTTGTCGCCGTTGAACTGCTTTGCGAACTTGTTGACCACGCGCATGGGAGCGATGGGGTCGGTGTGGCTCACTGCCATGGAAGTGGTGCCGTGAAGCACCTCATCCAGCTCGCTCATGCCGCACTGATCGATGGCGAAGCGGACCAGCGTGTTCTTCACAACGCCGTACTCCACATCGTTCTTGCGCAGCTCAGCGCGCAGAGCGGTGTCTTCCGCCACCGTGAGGCCCTTGTAATCCACCAGTACGCCGGAAGCAGCATTCTGCAGCTTGTGAGCCAGGTCAGCAACGATGGCCTGCTTCTCGCTGAGAACTTTTGCGTTAGGCATTTGGTTTCACCTCCAGAAAAAATAAAATGCTGCGTTCTGTTCGACAGAAAGCAGCACAAATACACCAGATCAGCTGCACTCTCGGCAGGATTTACGGCCACGGGCCACCTGCTGTCTTCGAACGCATCCATTATTATAAAGAAATATCTGCCCCCTGTCAAGGATTTTCTTGCGGAAAAGAAGCAAAAATTCCGAAAAGGGGAGAAAACCGGGCATTCCCGGACGCCCGGAAGAAAACTCCGGCGCGCCCCTTTGGAGCGCGCCGGAGCGAAAATGCAGGATCTTACGCCAGCTTGGCGGAGTTGACCTTCACGCCGGGGCCCATGGTGGAAGCCACCACGCAGCTCTTGATATACTGGCCCTTGGCCGCGGCGGGCTTCGCCTTGATGATGGCGCCCATGAGCGCGGTGAAGTTCTCAGCCAGTTTCTCGGGGCCGAAGGAGACCTTGCCGATGGGGCAGTGAATGATGTTGGTCTTGTCCAGACGATACTCGACCTTACCGGCCTTGACTTCCTGAACGGCCTTGGCCACGTCGGGGGTGACGGTGCCGGCCTTGGGGGAGGGCATCAGACCCTTGGGGCCCAGGACCTTACCGAGACGGCCCACAACGCCCATCATGTCGGGGGAAGCGACCACGACATCGAAGTCGAACCAGTTTTCCTTCTGGATCTTCTCCACCATGTCCATGTCGCCCACATAGTCGGCGCCGGCGGCGCGGGCGGCCTCAGCCTTGTCACCCTTGGCGAAGACCAGCACGCGCTGGGTCTTGCCGGTGCCGTGAGGCAGCACGATGGCGCCGCGGACCTGCTGGTCGGCGTGACGGGAGTCGACGCCCAGCTTCACATGCAGCTCGACGGTCTCGTCGAACTTGGCGGTGGCGGTCTTCACGACCAGAGCCATGGCATCGTTGGTGTCATACAGAGCGGCCTTATCGATCTGCTTGGCGCTCTCCTGATATTTTTTACCTCTAAACATTGTACGTATGCCTCCTTCCGCGTTAGTCGCCCACGACAACGCCCATGCTGCGGGCGGTGCCGGCGATCATGCTCATGGCAGACTCGATGCTGGCCGCGTTCAGGTCAGGCATCTTGGTCTCGGCGATCTTGCGGACATCTTCCTTGCTGATGGTGGCCACCTTGGTCTTGTTGGGCACGCCGGAGCCGGACTCGATGTTGCATGCCTTCTTGATGAGCACAGCGGCGGGAGGAGTCTTGGTGATGAAGGAGAAAGAACGGTCGGCGTAAACAGTGATCACCACGGGGATGATCAGGCCGGCGTCGTTCTTGGTACGCTCGTTAAATTCCTTGGTGAACGCGGCGATGTTGATGCCGTGCTGACCGAGGGCGGGGCCGACGGGGGGAGCGGGAGTCGCCTTGCCGGCCGGGATCTGAAGCTTTACATATCCAGTTACTTTCTGTGCCACAATGAGCACCTCCTACGAAAAATGTGGTTTGGACGGGACGCATGTCCCTCCCACGTTTCAGGCGATGGGTTCCACCTGATCCAATTCCAGTTCCACGGGCGTTTCGCGCCCGAACATGGAGACGACCACACGCACCTTGGCGTGATCGAGGTCGATCTCTTCCACAGTACCCAGGAAGGATTCCAGCGCACCGTCGGTGATCTTGACGCTGTCGCCGACCGCGTAGCTCACGTTGATCTCACGCTTTTCCACACCCAGGGCTGCGATCTCATCCTCCGTCAGGGGGATGGGCTTGTTGCCGGAGCCGACAAACCCGGTGACGCCGCGCACATTGCGCACAATGTGCCAGATCTCGTCGCTCATCACCATCTTCACCAGCACATAGCCGGGGAACACCTTGCGCTCCACGGTCTTGGGGCCGTTATCGGTGATTTCCGTGACAGTCTCCATGGGGATGCTGACCTCCAGAATAGAGTCGTGCAGCCCACGGTTTTCCACGTGCTTCTCGATCGTGGCCTTCACCGTGTTTTCATAGCCGGAGTAGGTATGAACAACATACCAGTTTGCATGCTCTGCCATAGCCGCGCCTTACCCTTTCACCAGGGAGATCAGCGCATTGACCACACCGGAGGACACAGCATCAAACACCCAGATGAAGATGCCGACTACCACGACGCAGAGGATGACGACCCAGGTGTTGTTCAGGGTCTGCTTCCAGGTGGGCCAGGTGACCTTCTTCAGCTCGGCCTTCAGTTCCTTCAGCCAGCGGCCGATGCGGGAAAAGAAACCGGGCTTCTTCTCCTTGGCAGGCTTATCGGCGGACTTTTTGGCCGCCTTCTCCAGCTTTTCGTTTTCAGCCATTCGTTTTACACCCTTCTTTCTATCAACCGTTCGGAGGGTTACTTCGTTTCGTTATGGACCGTGTGCTTTCTGCAGAAGGGGCAGTACTTCTTCAGCTCAAGACGATCCGGGTCGTTCTTCTTGTTCTTGAACGTGTTGTAGTTGCGCTGCTTGCACTCAGAGCACCGCAGGGTGATCTTGATGCGTGCGCCGCTTTTGCTGGCCATTGTCGGCACCTCCTTATGAGTTGTGTCCGCCTCCAAAGAAAAAAGCCGGAAGCGGCACGTCTTGCGCCGAATCCAGCTAACCCATTCCCCGCGGGAAGACCCGGAGGTTAAGTACGGTGGAGACGGCAGATGTTTGCCTCCCTATGTCCCGCGCAGCGGGGGAGGGGTTTTGTGCGTCATCCCGTAAAAATGCGCACAAAAAGAAAGCCCTTTTCATAGGTATTTCAAGTCTAACATGCCCCCATCCCGCTGTCAAGGCTTTTTTCTCTTCTTTTTTTCTGTTATCATAGAGAAAATCGCTCTTTTGTACCCGAAAAGAGCAAAAAGAGGAGAAGAGATATGCGCATCATGGCCATTGACTACGGGGACGCCCGCACCGGCATCGCCGTTTCCGATCCCACCGGCCTTCTGGCGGGGTATACCGCGGTGGTCCCCAGCCGGAACGCGGAAAAAGCAGCACAGGAGATCGCCCGCCTTGTGCAGGAGCAGCAGGTGGACACGCTGGTGCTGGGCTTTCCCCGGAACATGGACGGCAGCGAAGGCCCCCGCACTGAGCATTGCCGCGCTTTTGCCGTTCTGCTGGAGCAGGCGACCGGACTGTCCCCCGTCTTCTGGGATGAGCGGCGCACCACCATCGAGGCCCACCAGATCCTGCACGCCGGCGGGAAAAAGATGAAGGACCACCGGAAAAATGTGGACGCCGTGGCCGCCACCCTGATCCTGGAGGGGTACCTTACGCATCTCCGCCTTCAAAAGCAGCGGGAAGGGGAGAAGTGAGCCTTATTTCCCCGTTTTTTTTCGCAGCAGCTCCCTGAGACCGATGATCAGCAGGAAAACGCCGAAGCACTTTTTCATCCAGAAGAGATCAAGCCCCGTGGCCACCCAGGCCGCCGCCCCCGTGGCCAAAAGCCCGCTAAGGATGGCGGGCGGGGCGGCCTTTTTGTCCACCAAACCGTTTTTGAAATGAGCGGGCAGGGCGATGGCCGCCGTGGGGAGGAAATAGAGCAGGTTGATCCCCTGGGCACTCTGCTGCTCCACGCCCGCAAAGGCCGTCAGCCAAATGAGCAGAATGGTTCCACCGCCCACGCCGAAGGCGGACAGGACCCCGCAGACACACCCCGCCGCGGCGGAAAGAAGAAAGCGCACCATCAGAAGAAAAGCGCTTTCGCGCCACCGTATAGGATCAGCAGGGCGAAGCCCTTCCGCAGCTTTTCCGGATCGGCCTTCCGGAACCATTTCCCGCCCAGAAGGCCCCCTAATGCGCCGCCCAGCAGATAAGGGAGGGCGGTGCCCCACTCCATGTCGCCCCGCAGGAGATAAATGACGGCGGAGACGGTGCATAGGGGCAAGATCACCGCCACCGATGTAGCGAACGCCTTCTGCTGGGAAAGGCCGCACAGTCCCGTCAGCATAGGCACCAGCACCATGCCGCCCCCGCCGCCGAAAAATCCGTTCAGCGCGCCCGCCGCGGCACCTGCCGCAGCGGGGAAGAGCCATTCCGGTTTTCTGCCCATGGGTTTCGCCCCCCCTTTTGCCCTTATTGTGGCAGACGGGGGGCTTTTTATGCGGAGAATGGAAGGGCAGAAAGAAAGTCCGCGGAGACTCGAAAAGGTCACCGCGGACTTTGCGTTTTCATTTTTATTTTGCCACGTACTTCATACCGGAGCCATCCACGGCCTCCAGACCGCTCTTCAGGCCGTCCAGCCACTCGCTCACGTCGGCGCTCTTCAGAGCGTCCCGGGCGGTCAGCTTCCAGACGGGGTCGTCGAAGCTCTTGAAGTAGAGGATGTGCCAGCCGTACTGGCCGCTGTTGGTGTTTTCCACCAGACCGGTGTCGCCGGGCTGACGGCTGGAGTCGAAGCACCAGTCGTTGAAGCTCTGCACGAAGTAGCCGTTGGCTTTCTCTTCGTAAAGGCCGCCGTTGGTGTTGGAACCGGTGTCATCGGAATAC
>CAKUEI010000042.1 GCA_934646175.1 uncultured Oscillospiraceae bacterium | reverse complement strand
TAAAAAACGGCGGGTTTTACAAAAAACAGGTACAAAATCACAGTAAAAAGGTAGGAATTAAAGCGGGAACGGGAACGGCTTTAGACGGGGGCTGCCCCCCTTGCGGCAGCTTTCTCATAATTTTTTACAAGAGTCTTCTTTGCAATTCGTCTAAAATGAAGATGGAATTCTTGACAAATTTATGATAAAATGCAGTATCAACAAAACAGACAGATCACCCAGCAATCCATTTTAAGGAGGATATACGACATGATGACTCAAAAAGAACGTTTTCTGGCTCTGCTGCACAACGAGCCGGTGGACGGCTTCGTCAACCAGTACGGCGCCATGGGCTTCCTGTGGGGCAGCCCCCTGACTGCCATCGACCCCAAGATCAAAGGGCAGCGCACCCACTCCAAGTGGGGCTTTGACTATGATTGGCCCGAGCACGAGCCCGGCGCTGTGCCCCTGTCCGAAGGCGACGATGCCCTGATCCAGGATATCGAGGATTGGCGCGAGTATGTGAAGGCCCCTGATCTGAAGACCAACGACTCCGACTGGGACCAGCTGCGCTCCTACATGAAGACCATCGACACCAAGGAGAAGTTCCTGACCTTCTTCATGGCCCCCGGCACCTTTGAGTACACCCACTCCATGATGTCCTTCGAGGACTCCCTGTGCAACCTGCTGGTGTACGAAGACGAGATGCACGAGCTGATCGACTACATCACCGACTGGCGCTGCGAGTACATGGAGGAATTCTTCAAGCACATCAAGGGCGTGGAAGCCGTGTTCGCTCACGACGACTGGGGCAGCAAGAACTCCACCTTCATGAGCCCGGAGACCTTCAGCGAGTTCTACACCCCCGCTTATAAGAAGCTGTATGGCATTGCCAAGGACCACGGCTGCGTCATGATCCACCACTCCGACAGCTACTGCGCCACCCTGCTGGACGACATGTTCGAGATGGGCCTGGACTGCTGGGAAGGCGTCCTCCCCTCCAACGACATCCTGTCCCTGCAGAAGAAACTGAACGACGAGAACCGTCAGTTCATCCTCTGGGGCGGCATGGATTCCGGCGTGTTCGACCGCGACGACTCCACCGAGGAAGAGATCCGCAAGCACGTGGCCGACACCATCGCCAAGTATCATGCCGGCGGCCACTGGATCCCCTCTGTCAACGACGGCCTGCCCTTCATCATCCATCAGGCCAACTACGACATCATCACCGACGAGATCAACAACCAGGAGAAGCTGTACTTCAAATAAGCAGACCGCGACAATTTCATGATGGTTTCCTGCCCAGGCATTCCCCGGCGTATCCGGCAAAATGGAATTACAAAGAAAAGGTAGGTCTTACATGATGACGCAACGAGAACGTTTCCTCGCACTGCTTCACAATGAACCGACGGACGGCTTTGTTAACCAGTATGCTGCGCTTGGCTTGCTGTTAGGCGACCCGATCGCAAAACTGAACGATCACCCCAAAGGACAGCGCACCACCACCCAGTGGGGCATTACTTACGATTGGCCTGATTTCGAGCCGGGCCCCATTCCCATGACGGACGATGAGCATGTCGTGATCAAGGACATCGAGGACTGGCAGGAATATGTGAAGGCGCCGGATCTGGGTCAGATCACGGACGACGAGTGGGCCGTTCAGCGGGCGCGGGCACAGAAGATCGACCGGAAGGAGCAGCTGGTCACAGCTCTCTTTTACCCCGGCACCTTCGAGTACACCCATTCGCTGCTGTCCTTTGAGGACTCCCTGTGCAACCTTTTGGTGTATCCCGACGAGATGCGCGGGCTGATTGATTACATCACCGATTGGCGCTGCGCCTGCATGGACGAGTACCTGACCCGGGTGCCCGAGGTGGAGCTGGTGTTCTGCCACGACGACTGGGGCAGCAAAAACTCTACCTTCATGAGCGAGGAGACCTTTAAGGAATTTTACGTGCCTGCGTACAAGAAGCTGTACGGTGTGGCCAAAGATCACGGCTGCCTGGTGGTGCATCATTCCGACAGCTACTGCACCACGCTGGTGGACGATATGTTCGAAATGGGCATCGACTGCTGGGAGGGCGTGCTGCCGTCCAACGACATTCACGGCCTTCAGAAGAAGATCGAGGAGGAAAAGCGGCAGTTCATCCTTTGGGGCGGCATGGATTCCGGCGTGTTCGACCGGGACGACTCCACCGAGGAAGAGATCCGCAAGCACGTGGCCGACACCATCGCCGAATATCACGCGGGCGGCCATTGGATCCCCTCCATCAATGATGGGTTGCCCATCATCATCCATCAGGCAAATTATGACATCATTTCGGACGAGATCAAAAATCAGGAAAAGCTCTATTTCTAAAATAAAAGTGTATTTGACACAGGAAAGGAACGTGTTTATTATGGCAATTATCGATGACATCAATGCCGCCATGCAAAAGGGCAAGGCCAAGCAGGTCAAGCAGCTGATCCCCCAGGCCCTGGAAGAGGGCATCCCCGCTCAGGAGATCCTGAACAAGGGTCTGCTGGACGCCATGAGCGTCGTGGGCGAGAAGTTTAAGAACAACGAAGTGTTCGTGCCCGAGGTTCTGGTCGCAGCTCGCGCCATGAACGCCGGCACCGCCCTGCTGAAGCCCTATCTGTCCGCTGACTCCAGCGCGAGCGCGGGCAAGGCCTGCATCGGTACCGTGGAGGGCGACCTGCACGACATCGGCAAGAACCTGGTCCGCATGATGCTGGAAGGCAAGGGCCTGGAAGTCATCGACCTGGGCGTCGATGTCTCCCCCGAGAAGTTTGTGGAGACCGTTCAGAACGAAGGCGTGCAGTTGGTCTGCTGCTCCGCCCTGCTGACCACCACCATGCCTTCCATCGGCAAGGTCGTGGAGGCTCTGAAGGCCGCCGGCCTGCGCGACAGCGTGAAGGTGATGGTGGGCGGCGCCCCCGTGACCCCCGAGTACGCGGAGTCCATCGGCGCTGATGCCTATACCCCCGATGCCGCTTCCGCTGCCAACAAGGCCGTGGAGCTGCTGGCCGGCTGATTAGAGATGCCAGCCTGACCGGGCAAATCAGGATAAAAAACGCCGCGGGCATCTCTATGCCCGCGGCGTTTTCATTGGAGGGAAAAGCATGGAACTGGAAGAAGTTCTCGCCGCGGCGAAAGAATGCGGTTTTGACCATGTGGGGCCGCTGGACCCGGGGAAACTGGAATTTCTGCCCGAGGTGCGGGATATGTGCGCCGCGGACAAATGCCATCTCTATAACCGCAGCTGGATGTGTCCGCCCGCCATCGGTACGCTGGAAGAGATGAGCGGGAAAGCGGCCTCTTACCACCGGGGGATCCTGGTGCAATGCACCACCCAGATGGAGGATGACTTTGACGTCGAGGCCATGGAGGAAAACGAGCAGCGGCAGAAAGAAGCCTTTGACCGGCTTCTGGTGCAGCTGCGGCCGGTGTTCCCCGGCTGCCTTCCTATGGGAAGCGGCGGATGCACCCGGTGCGAAAGCTGCACATTCCCCGAGGCGCCCTGCCGCTTCCCGGAGAAGGCATATCCGTCCATGGAGGCATGCGGATTGTTTGTCAGCAAGGTGTGCAAGCAGAACGGCATGGAGTACTATTACGGGCCCCAGACCATGACCTATACCAGCTGTATTCTGCTGGATTAAAGGAGAAAAGCCGATGCAGATCATCATAGAGGAAAAAGGCGCGCGCCGCAGCGCGGAGGCCACCGAGGGGATGACCATCCTTCAGGTCCTTCAGCAAGCAGGCGTGACAGCGGTCCACAGTCCCTGCGGCGGCGCAGGGACCTGCAAAAAATGCACAGTGACGGTGCACGGCGGCGGTGTGGACGGGGAATGTCTTGCCTGCCAGACCATGGCGGCGGAGGGCATGACCGTGATCGTGGATGCTCATGGCGAAATGGAAGTGCAGAAAAGCGGTGCATGTACGGTCTATCCGCCGGATAAGGGGCAGACCGGATACGCCATCGGCTGTGACATCGGCACCACCACGGTGGTGTGCCATCTGCTGGACCTTGCGACGGGGAAACGTCTGGGCACCGTGGGCGGGGCCAACGCCCAAAAGCCCTTCGGCGCGGACGTGATCGCCCGCATTCAGGCTTCGGTGGCCGGACAGCGGGAGCGGATGACGAAAGCAATCATCGACCAACTGTGCGGCATGATCGGGGCACTTTGTGAAGAAAACCGTGTTCCCGTGGACGAGATCCACTATATGGCGGTGGCGGGCAACACGGTGATGTGTCACCTGTTCGCGGGCCTTGCGCCGGACACCATCGGTAAAGCGCCCTTCACCCCCCTCTCCCTGTTCGGAGAGGAGTTGGACGCAAAGGCGCTGGGCTTTCCCTTTGCGGGGAAGGTGTACGTGACGCCTGCGGTGGCCGGTTATGTGGGCGGCGACATCACGGCGGACGTGCTGGCCACCGGGATGCTGCACCGGGAGAAACCGGTACTGATGCTGGACATCGGCACCAACGGCGAGATGATGCTTGGGTGCGGCGAAAAGTTCGTCTGCTGCGCCACGGCGGCGGGCCCCGCCTTTGAGGGCGCCAACATCAAGCAGGGTATGCCCGCCATGCCGGGGGCCATCTCGGAAGTGACGATAGAAGACGGCGAAGTGAAGGTGAAAGTGCTGGGCGGCGGAAAGGCCGTGGGCATCTGCGGCAGCGGACTGGTGGACGCCATGGCGGTGATGCTGGAGCTGGGCGCCGTGGACGAGACCGGTCGCCTTCTGGATGAGGACGAAGTGCCCGACGGCACGGAGCGTTATCTGGACGAGGACGACGACGGAAACATTTTCAAGCTGACGGAGGACGGCAGCGTGGTCATCACCCAGGCGGATGTGCGGGAGATCCAGCTGGCCAAAGCCTCCATCGCCGCGGGCGTAGTGGTGATGGCCGGGCGGTACGGCATTCCGGTGGAGGAACTGGACGAGTTGATCCTGGCCGGCGGCTTCGGAAGCTATATCCGCCCCGCCAGCGCGGCGCGGATCGGCCTGATCCCGCCGGGGCTTCTGGGCGTGACGCGTGCGGTGGGCAACGCCGCCGGTGAGGGCGCGGTGTCCGCCGCGGTCTCCGGCGCGGCGCGGGAGCTGCTGAAGCAGATCAGGCAGGACAGCGAGTATATCGAGCTTTCCGGCGACAGCGCCTTTAACGACGCCTATATCGAGCAGATGATGTTCGAAGAAGCGGAATGAAAAACAACAAAATCCCCCTCCGCGGCCAAGCCGCGGAGGGGGATTTTGTTTTGCTTTTTTCAGCGGGCGAGGACGAAGATATTCTTTTCGGAAACGAAATTGGCTACGCTGTAGAGCACCAGAATTTCGTCGATGTCGTTCTCCTCCGCGTACTGAGCCACGCTGTTGAGGTTATAGCGCACATCGAAAAGGTGCACCTCGGAGCAGCTCTGGGCCAGGAAGGGGGCGAGAGAGTCAGAGTAGGAATCCCGCAGGACGAGGACCTTGGGCGCGTCCGGCAGGTTTTCGTTCTTGATGACGCAGAGAGGCTGGTTTCCACCGAGGAAGTAGGTGTATTTATCCTTCTGCCCCAGCTTTTCGGGGTGGTAGAGGGCGCCCTCCTCCGGCTGGCCGGTGAAGTTGGAGGTGACGGTGATGCCGTCGTCAGGGGCGTAGCGCCAGATCTCGTCCGCGGGGACCCAGCGGACACCGGAGGAGGACCAGCTGGTGCCAAAGAAGGAATCGGACACCACCTGGGGCTGCTGTATCCAGCCGCCTTCAGCCTCGGTGAGGCCCATGGCGGGAACCAATGCTTCATAGCCGTACTTGGCGCCCAGACTGGTCCAGTGATGGTCCGTGCGGTAGAAGATATATTCGTCTTTGTGGCCGGTAAGAGCGGAGGCAAGGTCCACCCAGTGGGCGCCGGGGACGGCCTCCTGCGCCTTTTGGAGCAGGGCGGCCTGATCGGCGGTAGGGGCGTTGTCGGGCAGCTTGTCCGACCAGACATAAGCAGCGCTGGGGATGAGGGAGAAATAGACGGGCTTATCCGTTTTCTCCGTCAAGGACTGCACGGCCTGCAGGTTTTTCTCCACCTGATCGGGATCCGGATCGTCCACCTTGGCGATGAGGGTATCGCTGCCGCAGAAATAAATGCCGTTATTTTCCTGCTTGCCGGAAAGACGCTCGAACACGCATTTTGCGGCCACCCAGGCGTCACGGCCGGGGAACTGATCGGTGACGAAGGTCTCGAACTCCTTCATAAATTTGCCGGATTTCAGGGATTCCAGACTGAATTCCGGAAAGGCTTGAAGGTAGCGGTTCTCATCCTCGGAAAAAGTGCGCTTGGGGAAGAACAGCACAGCGGCAAAGAAGGCCGCCAGAACGATGCAGAACAGAGCCGTTAGGAATTTACTGTACTTTTTCGACATGACGATGACCTCCTTCAGAACCGGAAATAGAGGAAGGGGTTATAGCTGGCATCCACCAGATAGGCGGTGGAGACCAGCAGCCCCAGCAGAATGAGAATGGGGCAGAGAACGGCCACGGCCTTCCGCGGGAGCTTTTTCCACAGCGTGACCGCGGCGGGAGTGGAGGCGACGGCGGCGATGATGAGAATGGGCAGGTAGGAAGCAAGGGAGTAGAGGAAATTTCCGTCTATGCCGCCGCCGGAGGCCATGCCGAACATGGCGCGGAGATAGCCCTTCAGTTGAGTGAAATCCTCCACCGCGAAGATGGCCCAGGAGACCAGCACGAGGAAGAGCGTGTAAATGTGCTGAACGAAGACGGGGAGCTTTTTCAGAATTTTCAGCAGGAAGCCCTTCTCCAGAATGAGGATGACGCCGAAATAAAGTCCCCAGAAGAGGAAATTCCAGCTGGCCCCGTGCCAGATGCCCGTGGCGGCCCACACCACCATGAGGTTTAAGAACAGGCGGGGCTTGCTGACCCGGTTACCGCCCAGGGGGATATAGAGGTATTCCCGGAACCAGGTGCCCAAAGAGATGTGCCAGCGCCGCCAGAATTCCGTAATGGAGCGGGAGATATAGGGGTAGTCGAAGTTCTTGATGAATTCAAAGCCGAACATACGGCCCAGACCGATGGCCATGTCGGAGTATCCGCAGAAGTCGAAATAGATCTGGAAGGCAAAAGCCAGAACGCCCAGCCACGCGCCCGCCACGGTGAGCTGGCTGACGGGGGTGGCTTTATATGCGTCCCACAGCATGCCGATGTTATTGGCCAGCAGGACCTTTTTGGCAAGGCCGATGATGAAGATCTGAATGCCGGAGGCGAATTTATCGGCGGTGTGGCTGCGCTTGCGCAGCTGATCGTCCAGATCCTTATACCGGATGATTGGCCCGGCGATGAGCTGGGGGAACAGGGTGACGAAGGTGCCGAAGGTGACGATGTTGCGCTGCTCCTGCGCGTCGCCGCGGTAGACATCGATGGTGTAGCTCATGGTCTGGAAGGTGTAGAACGAGATGCCGATGGGGAGAGAAAGCCCCAGCTTGGGCATGAAAGTAAGGCCCACGGCGGCCAGAGAACCGGCCACAAAGTCCCAGTACTTGAAGAAGAACAGCAAGGCCAGGTTGAAAATGACGGAAGAGGCCACCGCCATTTTGGCGCCCCGCAGGTTGCCTTTTCGCTTACACTTGCTGACCAGCATCCCGTGGGTGTAGTCGATGGCGATGGAGACGAACATAATGACGATATAGATCGGCTCGCCCCAAGCGTAAAAGATCAGGTTGAAGACCAGCAGCACCAGATTGCGGAACCGGAGAGGCACCAGATAATAGACCAGCAACACCACCGGAAGGTACAAAAACAGGAAATATAAGCTGGAGAAAACCAAAGCATACACCTCTTGCGTCAAAATAAACCGGGGGCCGCCCGAAGGTGGCCCCCGATGACGGCATAGGGATCAGAATTCCGGGAAATCAGGAGAACAGCGCGTTGAAGGCGGAGATGACGCCGGCCTTGTCCTCGCTGACCACCAGCATCACATAGTTGCCGTTGGCTACAACGGCGGATTCCTCCGCCCAGACGCGAATGGCTTCCGGATACCAGGCGGCGCCGGGGTTGCCGCCCTCTTCATCGCCCACCATGTAGTCGATGTGGGACTGCAGGATGGACTTGATCTTGGAAACGTCTTCGCTGTTCTTGGCCTGGACCAGGACCAGCTCGGAGGTGTTCATGCTCATCATGCAGACATAGGCGTGGCACTGAACGGTGTCCAGATCGCGCAGGCCGGGGTAATAGTTATCGATGATGTCGTTGTCCGCTTCCTGCAGGTTGTAGACCTTCTCGTTTTTCGCCATGGCCTGATAGAACCCTACCAGGTCCGCATTGGCGGCGGGGGAGGGAGAGGGCTTCTCAGAGGGTTTGGCGGACGGCTTTTCCGACTCTGCGGGTTTGGAAGAGGGCTTTTCCGACGGCTTGGCAGAGGGCTTGGCGGAGGGAGATCCACTCTCCGCAGGGGAAGCGGTGTCGACCGGCGTCTCGCTTTCCTCCGGCAGAGGGGTGGTCTCCGGCGTGACGGTATCGGTGACCGCATCGGAGGGCGTGGGGGTGAAGGTATCCTGCGTGTCGTCCGTTTTGGCGCAGGCGGCGAGAAGAGAGAGCGAGAGGGCGCCGGCCAGAGCCAGCACGATCAGGTTCATTTTTTTCATAGGGATTCTCCTTTTTATTATTTGCCCTTTTAGACGGAGAAAAGGAGAAAAAGTTCCCGAACAGGGAAAATTTAATCTTCCGTGCTGTTGATATGGTGCCAGACCCGCTGGGTGATCATGTCCAGAGCCACAAGATTGTGCCCCCCGTCCAGCACGATGATGTCCGCATAGCGCTTGGACGGCTCCACAAACTGCTCGTGCATGGGCTTTACAGTGGTGAGGTACTGGGTGACCACAGAGTCCAGACTGCGGCCCCGCTCCTTCACGTCCCGCAGGATGCGGCGGAGAATGCGGACGTCTGCGTCGGTGTCCACAAAGATCTTGATGTCCATCATGTCCCGCAGGGCCTTGTTTTCAAAGACCAGGATGCCCTCCACCAGAATGACCTTGGAGGGATGGACGGTAACGGTCTCTTTCTTCCGGTCGTGGACGGTGAAGTCGTAAAGGGGGCATTCAATGGCTTCGCCGCGGCGGAGCGACTCCAGATGGCGGACCAGAAGGTCAGTCTCAAAGGCGTCTGGGTGGTCATAGTTCAGCTTGGCCCGCTCTTCCAGCGAAAGACAGGAGTTGCTGCGGTAATAGTTATCGTGATAGATGATGGAGACATGTTCACCAAAGCGGTCCATCAGGTGACGGGTGAGGGTGGTTTTTCCGCTGCCGGTGCCCCCGGCGATGCCGATCATCATGGTGTCCATGGTGGTTCCCCTTTCCTCAGTATATTGCTTGCAGTATACCACAGCTTTCGACAAATGAAAAGGAACAATCCGGCAACAAAGCGGCAAAAAACGTCCCGACCCGCATAGGCGCAGGCCGGGACGGAACCAATGCTCTGGTCAGTTTTTCAGGCTGTTCATGGGGGCGGGGATGCGGCCGCCGCGATGGATGAAATCGGCGGAGGAGAAGGGGTGCACCTCCTGCACGGGGGCGGAGCCCAGCAGGCCGCCCATCTCCATCATGTCGCCCACCTTGCCGCCGGGAACGGGGATGACGCGGACAGCGGTGGTCTTGGTGTTGATCATGCCGATGGCGGCCTCATCCGCGATGATGGCGGACAGGGTCTCTGCCGTGGTGTCGCCGGGAACGGCGATCATGTCAAGGCCCACGGAGCAGACGCAGGTCATGGCTTCCAGCTTGTCCAGCGAGAGGGCGCCCGCCCGGGCGGCGGCGATCATGCCCTCGTCTTCGCTGACGGGGATAAAGGCGCCGCTGAGGCCGCCCACGGAGGAGGAAGCCATAACGCCGCCCTTCTTGACCGCGTCGTTCAAAAGAGCGAGGGCGGCGGTGGTGCCGTGGGTGCCGCAGACCTCCAGCCCCATTTCCTCCAGGATGCGGGCCACACTGTCTCCCTGGGCGGGGGTGGGGGCCAGAGAAAGATCCACGATGCCAAAGGGAGTGTCCAGGCGACGGGAAGCCTCCTGCGCCACCAGCTGGCCCATGCGGGTGATGCGGAAGGCGGTCTTCTTTATGGTCTCGGCCACCACGTCGAAGGGCTGACCCTTGACACTCTGAAGGGCGTGATGTACAACGCCGGGGCCGGAAACGCCCACGTTGATGACCTTTTCCGGTTCGCCCACGCCGTGGAAGGCACCGGCCATGAAGGGGTTATCCTCCACCGCGTTGCAGAACACCACCAGCTTGGCACAGCCGAATCCGCCCTGCTCGGCGGTGAGGGCAGCGGTCTTTTTGATTACGCGGCCCATTTCCGCCACAGCGTCCATATTGATGCCGGCTTTGGTGGAGCCGATGTTGACGGAGGAGCAGACCATATCGGTGGAAGCAAGTGCCTCGGGGATGGAGGCGATAAGGTTGCGGTCGGCCAAAGTCATGCCCTTCTGCACCAAGGCGGAGAAGCCGCCGATGAAGTTGACACCGCAGGTCTTGGCCGCCTTGTCCATGGCCATGGCAAAGGGGACATAGTCCGAAGTGTCGCTGGCGGCGGCCACCAGAGCCATGGGAGTGACGGAAATGCGCTTATTGACGATGGGAATGCCGAATTCCCGTTCGATGTTCTCGCCGGTGGACACCAGCTTTTCCGCATAGCGGGTAATTTTATCGTAGATCTTCCGACAGGCAGCCTTCGGATCGGGGTCCGCGCAGGACAGTAGAGAAATGCCCATGGTGATAGTGCGGATGTCCAGGTGCTGTTGGTCGATCATCTGAATGGTTTCCAGGATCTCGTTCCGGTTGAGCATGAAAGTTCCTCCCGATGGACAGAGTTGGGCGTCGGCCCGTTAGATCCGATGCATAGCGTTAAAAATATCCTCCCGCTGGATGCGGATGGAAAGGTTCATTTCTTTCCCCTGTTCCTCCAGCAGGGTGGCAAGCTCCGCCATGGGGGCCTCGGCGGCGGATACGTCCACCATCATGATCATGGTGAAGTATTCCTGCATGACAGTTTGGCTGATGTCCAGCACGTTCACATTGTGCTTTGCGAGAAGGGCGCAGACCGAGGCGATAATGCCAACATGGTCCTTTCCGATCACGGTGACGATGGCTTTCATGTTAAGGTCTTCCTTTCCGTCTTAGTTTCCGGCTCCGCCTGAAGCTCATCCAGCGTCAGGGAGAAGGCGGGGAGGAATGTGTCCATGAAATAATGGACCTCCGGCAGGGGATTCTCGTCCAGCGCGGCGCGGATGGTGGCCGCCGCCTCGCGGAATTCGGAGTTGCCGGCCTTCAACTCCTCCAGACATTTGATATAGGCGGACAGCTTGTCCGCCGCTTTGACCAGCGCGTGGATCTCGGGGGCGCAGGTTTCGCTGACATAGGGGCGGTAGATGCTTCGCAGCTCTTCCGGCAGAAGAGAGAGCAGCTTTTCGGCGGAGACGGACTCCACCTGCTTGTAGGCGGCCTTGATGTCGGGGTTAAAATACTTGACCGGGGTGGGAAGGTCGCCGGTGAGGATCTCCGGCGCGTCGTGGTAAATGGCGGAGATGACCGCCTCGCCGGGGTCCACATGGCCGTCGAAGCGTTCATTTTTCAAAACGGCCAGTGCATGGGCCAGAACGGCGACCATGTGGGAATGCTCGCTGACATTTTCTTCCATAGTGTTGCGCATCAGACCCCAGCGGCCGATGTAGCGCATCCGGGAGATGAGGGCAAAGAAGCTGTAGCTCATCATTCACTCTTCCTTAAAGCAAGCGGCGTGAAAACAATAATCCGCTTTTCTGATTGCTTTATCATATCATAGGGAAGAAGGGTTGTAAACTGGATAACCGGCCAAAAAACGGGGTGGAAAGCGGGGATGGGAAGGAAATTTGCGGCGAAGTGCACAGAGACGGGCGGAAGACTCTGTGCGGCATAGGTACCATTCCGGGAGAAAATACCTTAGAATCCGCAGGCTGCGCTTAAACAAAACCCGATCCCTTGGGCTTTCGTTTGAATCAGCTGCAGCAGGCCGAGAAGGATGTTCAGCGATGTACACGCTGCCGCCGAACATGAATGAGAGTTGATTCGCGCCTCGTTGGCGCAAACTCTGCAAGGCATTTCCGACGATCTGAAAACACCCGCTGAGCATAGCTCAGCGGGTGTTTCGGGTGCGCGGAGCAGCGGAATAGGTGGTGCCGTTTTCCGGCTGAATTCCCCGCAGGACGAACAGCTCCTCCACCGTGACGAAGCGGAACCCCTCCCCCTGAAGGACATCCACGATCTCCAGCGCGGCGTCCACCGAGGTGGGGAAAATATCGTGGAGCAGGATGATGTCGCCGTCCTTGGCCTGAGAGGTGACGCAGCGGACCACACGGTCGGCATCCTGTACTTCCCAGTCCTTGGGGTCGACGGACCAGAGGACCAGCGGGGCAGAAATACGGGCGCGCACGGCGGCATTGGTGATGCCGTAAGGGGGGCGGACAAAGAAATCGTCGTGTCCCAGAAGAGCGGAGAGGGTCCGGCGAGAGCGCTCCATCTGTTCGGTGACCTCCGCCGGGGTCAAGGAGGTGAGTAGCACATGGTCATAGGTGTGCAGGCCGATTTGGTGCCCCATAAGGTCCATCTGCTGCACCAGATCCGGCTGGGCAGATGCCTGACTGCCGATGAGAAAAAAGGTGGCGTGAACGCCGCGCCGGGCAAGCCCCTCCAGCAGCCGGGGGGTGTAGACGGCATGGGGCCCGTCGTCAAAGGTGAGGGCGATGAGCTTTTCGGAGGAAGCTGCTTCTTCCGCGGCGTCGGCGGGGAGAGCAGCCTCCCCGTCCACAGGAAGGGACGGACTTCCGCAGAGAAAAAAAGGAAATGTATAACAGAAAAGGAGAAGCAGCACGGGCAGAAAAATCTGCCTGCGCTGCTTTTTGTTTTGCCGTTTTCCGCCCATTTTCCGTCGCCGCCCTTTCAGGGACAGTATATGCGTTTTTGGGCGATCAATCGCGCGGAGAAAGTTGGAAATTATGCTTATTCTGCGTGAAAGATAGAAAGATCAACATTTCTCAAGGCGGGTAGAGCATAAGCGCCGCCCCGCCGTTGGCGGGGTCCCGGTGTCAGCCCGGGGTAAGGCAAAGCGGGATTGGAAGCTATTAGTGCTTTTCGAGATAAATCATAAGGGCGGCAATATCCGCGGGACTGACGCCGGAGATGCGGCCTGCCTGCCCCAAGTCCCGGGGGCGGATCTTCTGCAGTTTCTGCCGCGCCTCCAATCGGAGCCCGCTGAGGGAGAGATAGTCAAGGTCAGAGGGGAGGAGGTGGGATTCCAGCTTTTTCATCTCTTCCACATGGTTGAGCTGGCGCTTGATATACCCTTCGTATTTGAGCGAAAGCTCCACCTGCTCAATCACATCGGCGGGAAGGACGGGACGCTGGGGGTCAAAGGGGGAAAGTCCTTCATAGGTCACCCGGGGACGGCGCAGCAGATCGGAAAGCCGGGCTCCGGAGGAAGAGACCGGCTCTCCGCAAGAGGCGAGGTAGTCCGTCAGCGCGGAGGTGGGGGCGGCACCAGTATGCTCCAGGCGATCGCATTCCCGGCGGACAGCGTCGTATTTTTCTGCCACTTCGCGGGCACGGGCGTCGGGAATCAGGCCCACCCGGTGTCCTAAGGCGGTAAGACGCAGGTCAGCGTTGTCCTGCCGGTGCAGCAGACGGTATTCCGTGCGGGAGGTCATCATGCGGTAAGGCTCCTGGGTCTCTTTGGTGACCAGATCGTCAATGAGAACACCGATGTAGCCGTCCGCGCGGGAGAGGATGAGGGGCTCTTTCCCCAGCAGCTTCAGTGCGGCGTTGATCCCGGCCACCAGCCCCTGGGCGGCGGCTTCTTCATAACCGGAGGAGCCGCAGAACTGCCCGGCGCCGTATAGACCGGGTACGGCTTTGCTTTCCAAAGTGGGCCAAAGCTCGGTGGCATCCACGCAGTCGTATTCGATGGCGTAGGCACAGCGGGTCATTTCGGCATGCTCCAATCCGGGGATGGTGTGGAGCATCGCAATCTGCACCTCTTCGGGCAGGGAAGAGGAAAACCCTTGAATATACAGCTCCTCCGTATTCAGCCCCATGGGCTCGATGAACAGTTGATGCCGGGGTTTGTCTGCAAAACGAACCACCTTGTCTTCGATGGAAGGGCAGTAACGGGGGCCTACGCCCTCGATGACACCGGAAAAAAGCGGGGATCGGTTTAGATTGTCACGGATGACCTGGTGGGTAGCCTCATTGGTGTAGGTAAGGTAACACACCGCGCGGTTTTCCGGACGGACGTGGGTTTGGAAGGAAAAAGGCGGTGCGTCGTTCTCGCCCTGCTGCAGATCCATTTTGGAAAAATCTACACTGCGGGCATTCACGCGGGGCGGGGTGCCGGTTTTGAACCGGCGGAGAGTGAGACCCAGTTGACGCAGACAGTCGGAGAG